>CAZABT010000209.1:0-1506 GCA_964483395.1 uncultured Lachnospiraceae bacterium | reverse complement strand
CATACCATCCACTACTACCCATGTCAATCATTTTATCCAACACTTCCTCTAATATGCAAATCCTCTCACAATCCCGCCAAACCTACAAATCCACAAATCTCACAAAATCCCCCTCCCCACCAAGCCAACAAAGAAAAAGAAATCAAGTCAGTGCGGGAAGGACGACGCCTCGAGAGAACCTGCCCTTCCCGCACTGACTTGATTTACCACAACCCGTTTTTCACTTGACCTAACAACTCTTTGTGATTTTACACCGCCAAATCCACATGCTGCAGTGTCCCGACTTCTCCGCTTTCCTTCAAATAAACCCCGGTAGACCGTATCATCGCATTTGTATCATTCGTTTCCTGATTGTTAAGTGAAAACTGTGTTGATACATTTCCAAGATACAGTGCACCGACACCTGCCTCTTTCAGATCGACAAGCTTGTCATTGCCATCTGCATCCTTAGACCAGATTTTCAGATTCTTGAATACATCATCTGCTTCATCGATCCATCCGTTCCCATCTTCGTCATAGGCGGCAAGATCCTTGAACCCATCTCCGAATTTTGTACCAAACAGTTCACTTCCGTCATTGATCTTACCATCACCGTTTTGATCAAGAGCCAGAAAACCACTGCCCTCGTTCAGAAAAGAAATTTCATCCTCCTGACCGTCGGCATCAATGTCAAAGAGAAACTTCTGATCGCTGACAGATGCAGGATTGCTGTCCAGATTAATGACAAGTGGATCAGTAAAGATGAACCCGGTTTCCTCTTTGAGATATTCATTTTGTTCCATATAGCTTCTGGACATTTCAAGCGTTATTCCGAAATCAATGGAACGCCCATCAGCCGTCATAACATTTCCGACACTTGAAAAAGCAGTGTTTTCTTCTTCTGACAGAAAACTGGAAGCCACTGTCTGTTTGACCCAGATACCGTTGACACCACGTCCGTCAGATAAATTGATCTGCGAATTCTGCTCATAGGAACTGCTTAGGGAAATTGCACTGCTTAAAGAACTTCCACCATTGTAGTTCATCAATAAGGAGTTGATATCCTTGGACATTCGCTTGGAAAAGTCATACATGTCGAACTGTCCTTTGGTGATAGGCATTCTGCCCTTTGTAAAGGAATTCTTCGTCTTATTGAGTGTTTCCAAAATTCGTTTGAGCGTTTCAATCATGATTTCATCTTCTGATTTTTCACCGGATACATTGCTTTGTTTTACATTTCCAGTTTCGGAAGCAAGGCGGTAACGCTGCTGCTTTTGCTCGTCACGCTTCATTTGACGCAGCTTGGCCATCATTTGTTTAGATTCTTCAGAAATGGTAATGGTAGCGCCATTGTCGGCACGAATCGTGGAACCGGTGGATTTTCCACTGCCGAGGAGTTTGGCTCCGGTGAGGGAACCGCGGGTTATACTGACTGAGGCAGAGGTTTCTTTGGAATAGTTACGAGACGAGCTCATGGAAATATTGCTCGAATTAATAATCATGCTGCTCACATCCTTTCTCGCGCAT
>CAZABT010000208.1:0-1536 GCA_964483395.1 uncultured Lachnospiraceae bacterium | reverse complement strand
GATCTGAAATATGTTTGTGATTTTTGCTTGACATGCCAATTGATGTATGATAGTATTACTTCGACAGACGTAGTATGACAGCCGTAGTACGATAGGCGTAGGTACGAGAAATGATGTGTAAAGAGAAAGGCACAATTGCTTATGCACAGCAGATACAGCATGGAAGGAGGGGGTTGTTTGATCAGCAGCGATGTGATTCGCGGATATAATGATACAATGATTTTATATCTATTATTGAATGAACCGTCTTATGGATATGAGATATCCAAGAGCATCAAGGAATTGACGAAAGAGAAGTACATCATCAAGGAGACAACATTATACTCTGCATTTACCAGAATGGAGAACAACGGGTATATACAGTCTTACAGCGATGAGACTTCCGGCAAACGGCGGACATATTACAGTGTTACGGAAGCAGGGAGACAGTATTACCGCGAAAAATGTGAGGAATGGAATGTGACGAAGGAAGTTGTCAATAAGTTTATTCAGGAGGAGACTGAGTGATGGAAACGATTATGAACTATTTGAACACGATGTTTGCAACAGTGGCGCAGACGGAACAGATGCAGAAGATCAAGAGCGATCTGGCTGCTAATATGGAAGATAAATATCATGAATTAAAGGCGGAGGGGAAGTCTGAAAATGAAGCGGTCGGGACGGTGATAGCTGAATTTGGAAATATTGATGAGCTGCTGAAGGACATTGGGATAGCGCAGCCGCAGTCACAGGCAGATATGCCGGCTGCTCCGGAGAAAAGACTTGTGTCCAAGAAAGAGACGGATGCATATTTTGCAGCAAGACGGAAGCAAAATCGAATGGTTGCTTCGGGGGTCATGCTGATCCTGTTAGGTGTGACGGTGATGCTGCTGCTGTATGGAATTTTTGATATTACGGATTTGCTTGGTGCCGGTTTATCGGAAAATGCAAGCGGTCTGCTGCCGGTCATTCTGATGCTGCTTACAGTGGCTGCTGCAGTGCCGCTTTTTATCGTCGGAGGAACACAATTTGAGAAATATGCATATATGGAAAAGGGAGTTACGCTTCCGGAAGCTCTCCGCAGAGAATTGACAGAGCAGATGGAACGGGATAGAACAACAAATACCATAGCTGTGACAATTGGTGTTGCCCTATGTATTTTAGGCGTGATCGTGCTGCTGATCTTTGGAACCCTGAGTGACAAAATTGAATCACTTGGGTCTTTCGGAGTGGCCTTTATGATGCTGTTCATAGCGGTGGCCTGTTATTTGTTCATATGTCCCGGCGGCATGAAGGAAGGCTATGAGAAGGTACTCGGAGTCGGGGAGTTTGCACCGGAACGGGAAAAAGGAAACAAGATCATTGGCATAGTGGCATCAGTAGTGTGGCCGGTTACGGTAGCTGTATTTTTGGTATGGGGCTTGGCATTTGATGGCTGGAAAATATGCTGGATCGTCTTCCCGGCAGTCGGAATCTGTTTCGGAGGATTTGCTGCTGCCTGCGGAGCCATGACAGAGAAAAAGTAATGCTTGACAGTGAACGGCAAGTATGATAATC
>CAZABT010000207.1:0-1537 GCA_964483395.1 uncultured Lachnospiraceae bacterium | reverse complement strand
AGACAGGAGAGGACTGGTTAAAAAAAGCCGCTGAAATGACAGGACTTGTATCGGCTGACCGTGCAGGGGCTTCAACGGGAGCATTATCATCGGAAGAAAGTGCTTTTAGGTCGATCGCACCCAATGCACCGGAAGAGGTCAAGCAGGCATGGCTGGAGGCTGCCAAAGAAACAGGCGTAAATGGACTCGGACTACAGAAAAATGGGATGATGAGCCATATCACGCAGCTTGATGTCCAAAGAGCAATTAAATGGTATCATGGCGAAGATACCGATGTCTTGGGAAGTACAGCAGAGTCCGCACGACAGGCAGTAGAAAAGGCACTCTACGACTTAGAACATCCTCTTGAGCCACTCACGAACAGAAGCGCCAGCGTGCAGCAGGGTATCGAAAAAGAGAAAGAGTTTTATAAGGCTTTCCTATCAAAAATAAAGAAAATGTAATTACGCAACAGCGTAAGATTTGACATTTTGTGCTATAATAGCTTCGAGGAGTGTAATGGAAAGATGAACAGATCATTCAATGATTATTTGGATCATTATTTTTCAATGCCGGATATTATTTATTTTTTGCTGGTTTCGCTGGGAATCGTGCTAGTGATTCATTTTATATTATTAGGAGTAGCCAAAGTAAAAGCATCCCAATACGGAGAGGATAAAAAGGCATATCTTCTTTACTTTGAAGACTATTCAGAACGATATTATGAATTGATTTTTTCTTCGACATCCATCTTACTGTTTATCAGTATTTATTTTTGGATTGATATGGATTATTTTCAGCTGACAGCAGAAGCCAGAGAAATGTGGGTCAAATATCAGGACTTTCTGCTTTTGGGTTTTATCATTATCAGTGCCTTATTTAATAATATAATTGACCATTTATTTGTTCCGCTGTACAGGCTTGACGATGAGAAGAGAAATACGCTTCGTATGATGGGCATGATTTATATGATGGTGGTATTTGCGTACATAAAACTTATTTATGAAGATAATAATTATGATACGATTCTGTTTTATTTTATAACGCTGGTCATTGGACGGTTTGTATATTTTGATGCATCGTTCTCTGAATTTTGTCAGGCAATCAAGAGAATGGTATTATCAGTCCCGATTTTGCTGCTGGTATTATTGTCAACAGCCTTGCTTGCACTTTATGGATTTGGAACCGATTATCTGCTCCGTTCCAATGGTGTTGTCGGAAGTCTGTTCATTGCACATTTCTTTGTCATTGCAGAGATATTTATTGTTGCAAGAACTGGGGCTTTTATAAGGCTGTGCAGAGGAAAAAGAAGCAGAAAAAAAGAGGCGGGGAAAAAGATTACTAAGTGACTGAGTTTATGTTTCATAGAAAACAGGAATCAATCAGGCGGATATCAGTAAGCTTGAAAATAGAACGAGAAACCCGCTCATCAATTTATGAAAAGCTTGGCAGATGGTATGTGTATGATGCTAAAGAACGAATTTATTTCAAAACAAAAATTTAATGTCAACTGAAGCACAACGATCGCTGCCGGTATTTACTGCTTTCACGATATCGT
>CAZABT010000206.1:0-1597 GCA_964483395.1 uncultured Lachnospiraceae bacterium | reverse complement strand
TTCTAACTAACTGGTTAAATGTTGGCATTCTTTTTCACCTCCTGTGATTATATTTAAATGATTGTTACGTTGCTGTCATGCATATATGCACACAAAAAGAAGTGCATTTTTGTGCATGCTAGAATAGTATATGGTTTTCCTCCCCAAATGTCAAGCATTTTTGCAAAAGCCTTTTGGGAAAATAGACCGTGACATTTTTCCGTGCTTTTTGTATAATAAACCAATAGAACATTTTTATACAAAGGAGTCTCGGAGATGATTCATACACATCATCGTCCCTTAATTGGCGGCATCAGTTTATTGATCATGCTCGCTCTCTTAGGAGCCGGCTGCAAAAGCGGCGCTGTTGAGGAGCCGAACGTGTCTTTGCATGCAGAAATTACTCCGGAAAAGGTTCCCACTGCGCCCAAACCATCGAATCCACAGCAGAATACCGATGAAAAAACTTCTGCTCTGTACCGTGACAATACACCAAATGTCAGAATTCCAACAGCAGACGGACTTGTTACCTACAGCAATCCTTCCGAAACAGCCATCATTGATGCCTCTCATACCAATGAAGGTTACGTCATGGTTTCCTATACTGGAGAGAATGCAAAGGTCAAGCTGCAGATTACCGGAAGCAATGGCATCACCTATTCCTATGATCTGCACCATAATGAATACGAAGCCTTTCCGCTGACCTCAGAAAGCGGTTCCTATACAATAGCTATTTACGAAAGCCTGCCTTCCAGCCGCTATTCGGTGGCTTTATCGAAAACGCTGGATATTACGGTAAAGGATTCCTTCAGTCCCTACCTTTACCCAAATCAATATGTGGAATTTGATTCCTCGACTAAGGCTGTATTACTGGCCTCAGAGCTTGTTTCCGATGCTACTACCGATCTTGATGCAGTCACGGATATTTACCATTATGTGATCAATCATATTACCTATGATCATGATAAGGCACGCAATGTACAGAGTGGTTATTTACCCGTGGTAGATGATACCCTGGCCTCTGGAAAAGGCATCTGTTTTGACTATGCGGCTGTCATGGCCGCCATGCTGCGCAGCCAAAATATTCCCACACGTCTGGAAATCGGTTATGCAGACAATAATTATCATGCATGGATCAGCACCTATATTACAGACATCGGCTGGATCAACGGCATTATAGAATTTGATGGAAAAAGCTGGACTTTGATGGACCCAACCTTTGCAGCAAACAGCAGCGAAAAAACACTCAAGAAATTCATCGGTAACGGCAGTCACTACCAGACAGAGTTTGTCTATTAATAAGGAGAGAATCAATGATGCCAAAAATGTTGACTAACAGAGAATTATCATCCTTTTGTGATCAGATTGCAATGATTCTGAACGCCGGCATATCGCCCGTAGAAGGAATATCCATCATGCTGGACGATACCGCAACTGCAGAAGGACGCGAAATACTAAAGAAAATAGCAGTGCAGGTAGATGATGGGCAGAGCTTTCACACAAGTATCTCTGCCGCTGGTGTTTTTCCAAAATATGCGCTTGATATGATTGAAATCGGAGAACAGTCCGGAAGACTTGAAGAAGTCATGCGCTCCCTGTCTGCATATTATGAAAGAGA
>CAZABT010000205.1:0-1598 GCA_964483395.1 uncultured Lachnospiraceae bacterium | reverse complement strand
TTATGAAGGCTTCGAAAGCCTTGTGAACACTGGATTTCTTAGTGGTTATGAGGTTGTCCTCAAGTAAATTGAATAGTGGTTTTAGGAAAGCAGTCGAATGTAAAAATTCGATTGCTTTTTTATAACCTAAAACAGAAAGAAGAAGCATGGAAACATATTTAGGATGTAAAACATGTTGATCATTAAATAATAATCGGATATACTAATATGTAAGGAAAGTAAGGAATCAATGAATGACATTTGAAGGAGGATGTGGTATGGATTTAGCAAAAGTCACTTCCAAAGGGCAGGTCACTATACCGATTGAAATCAGGAGAAAACTTGGAATTAAAAATGGAGATAAAATACTTTTTGTAGAAGAGGGTGTCAAGGTATATATTATGAACTCTTCCATGGATGCATTACGTGAGGCACAGGCAGCATTTATCGGTGAAGCTGAATGAGCCGGAATAAAAAATGACGAGGGCATGCAGGCGACGGCCGTTAGAGAAAATAGAGAGGATACTTATGAGAAAACAGATTAGTTTACTATTAATTGCATCATTCATGCTTCAGATGATGGGGTGCAGTTCAGTCAATAGTGATACAATTCCTGAGGCAGCAGAAGGAAGATGGCTGAATTGTGATATAGATGGAAACGTGACAGCGGATATGAAAATCAGGCCTCAGGATAATTTTTCTGCTGCAGTGAATCAGGACTGGATTGTAGATGCGACTTTAGATGCGGAGAATCCAAAGACTGGTGCTATTTATGAACGTACCATGGAAGTGAGACAACAGGTGATTGATCTGATGGAGGGAGAACCTTTAGAGTCACATGAAGGACAGCAGTCTCAGACACTTTATCAGTTGTATATGGATATGGAGTCACGAAATAAATTAGGGACGGAACCGTTGAAAGAAATATTAGAGGATATTGATCATATAGCTACCGTAGAGGAGCTGACCGGTTATCTGATGAGAAGTGATATTCCATTTCGTTTTCTGAATATTGACCTTTCACCGGATATATTAGACAGCACAGAGTATGCTGCGTATACCGAGCAGGCAGAATATCTGTTAGGAAATCCTGATGAGTATAATGAAATCAGTGATGTTGGAAAGAATAGGAAGGCTGCATTGGGAGTATTACTGCCCAAGTTATATGCAATGAATGGTTATACAGCAGAACAGGCAAAAAGGGATATCAATATAGCCTTGAGTCTTGAGACTGAAATGGCTCATGACACCATCGGAACCAATGCTGAGAAACAAAGTGATTACATAGATAAATCTTTTAATAAGAAAACATTGGAAGAAATTGAGCAGTTACAGGGCGAATATCCTTTTAGTGAGTTTCTCAGCAGCTTTACGGAGGGTGTTACAGATACCTTTGTAGTTACAGATTTGCAGCTTCTTAATAATATGAGCCAGTTATACAATATGGAGCATTTGGAAGACTTTAAGGCATTGCTCAGATGTCAGACTTTAATGGCAACGGCCGATATGCTGAATCAGGACAGTCTGAATGCATTGGACGAATATAACAGCACGTTAAACGGAATCGAGATTCATACGAAGATGTCCGACGGCACGCTCTGGGAGGCATCAAACGCATT
>CAZABT010000204.1:0-1600 GCA_964483395.1 uncultured Lachnospiraceae bacterium | reverse complement strand
TTAAAAATCTTCGGCCGCATGGAATCGCAGGTTGCCCAATTATCCACATAAGGCAGAAAGACATCCAATGCCTGAATCACCATAGCATAATCCTTCATCCCCTCGATCAGAAAGGCATGGAGATTGTTCTCCTCATAGTAAAAGTGCGGCAGCATCTTTAAAAATAGTTCTGCCTCCGGGGTCTTGGCAAAATCCTTTGCAAATTTTCTAAGAACCGGTAACCGAATGCCAATGATCTGCTTCGCATCCAGATTCGGAACCAATTTAATCTGAAAATCCCGATAATCCTTATCCTGCATTGCAAATAATTGTTTCTGCAGTGTCTTGATTACCTGTTCCTGCTTCATGCTCCACTCCTCCTTGCCAATCTGTCGCTATGTCTCATATTCTAATCAATCTCCCTGTAAAAGTCAACGAAACGTGTGCCGCCGGGGGTACACAAATAAAGCCCTCCCTTGCTTCACTGGGAGAGCTTTATTAATTCTATGATCAGTTCTTTCCTTCTGCCGTGATTCTGTCTATCATATCTGTATATTCGCCGCAGAACTGCTCATATACAGGTCTTGTTGCTTCACGGAATTCTTCAATTTCCTCCTGACTCAGTTCCGTCACAACACATCCAAGTCTTATCATTTTTTCACGAGAAGCCTTTTCCTGTTCATTCCACAGAAATCTTTCATATTCAGCGGAGGATTCGGCACACTCCCTGAGGATCTTCTGATCTTCTTCCGATAATTTATTCCATGTCGATTTCGAGATGACCTGCATCTCCGGAATACGATTGTGCTCATCCACTGTCACATATCCCGCCACCTTATTATGACTCATAGATGCATAGGAAGGCCAGTTATTTTCCGCTCCGTCAATCCTGCCGGTTTCAAGTGCAGAATATACATCCGAAAATGCCATGGGAACAGCTTCTGCACCAAGTTCTCCGATCCATGCCTCCATCATCTTCGACTCTGCTACTCTGATTTTGAGTCCCCGCAGATCCTCTACACGGGTAATCTTCTGTTTGACGGTATAAAAATTTCTGGCTCCTGCATCGTACCAGGAGAGTCCGACCATATCATATCCATCCAGATACCCCATGAATTCCTGCCCGATCTCACCGTCCAAAACCTGCCACATATGCTCCGAATCCCGATACAAATACGGAAGCTGCAGCACATTGAATTCCGGAGCAATATCACTGACCGTCATAATGGATGTTCTGGTAAAATCAATGCCGCCAAATCGAAGCTGGTCAATTACGGAAACCTCATCCCCCAGTTCTGCATTTGGATGTACTACAATTTTGATCCTGCCGCCCGTGCGCTCATATACCAGTTCTGCAAATCGATAAGCTCCCTGTGTTGTCGGATAATTCTCTGCCTGATTTTCTGCATAGGTCAATACATATTCCGGAGCCACAGCCGCAGTCCTGTTTCCTGTGGTTTTGATTTTCCCGCAGCAGACTAATGCAGCTGTCGTAAGTGTCAGTAAAATACCTGTCAGGATGAAGCTTTTCATTTTCATATCCTGTCTCCCCGGCAAACGCCTGAAACGGTCAAAAGCCTTCCATAGAGGCTGTCTGCCTGTATGGAAAGCAAATTGACAT
>CAZABT010000203.1:0-1760 GCA_964483395.1 uncultured Lachnospiraceae bacterium | reverse complement strand
ACTGCAATCCCAATATGTCCCTCCGCTTCCTGCTGCAGCGTCAGTCGATATTCACCATCACGATTGTCTATCGTAATCGTACCGACCTCCATTGCCGTATTATGATCACCCTGCTCCTGTATCACATATACCGTTCCCTGCTCTGTTTCTGTCGCACAATATCCCTTGATATGGATCAGCAGCCTGTCATTCTCAGAACGTCTTGTTCTCTTAATAAAGCCAATGTTTCTGATTGGCTGTCCATTTTCATATAAGTACAGATATGCTGTATTTCTTTGAAATTCAGACAAAAAAACATCCCCCTCACTTCATTCTTCTACTAGTGTATTGGGGGATGTCTGTATTTATGCTAATATTCCAATGAATTTACATATTTCATATAATTCACTACCATCAAGGCGATCTTGAGTGTCAATGCATCATCAAAGACCCTTATATCAAGTCCGGTACTCTTTTGCAGCTTTTCTATCCTGTATACTAGAGTATTTCTGTGAATATATAACTGTCTTGAAGTTTCGGACACATTCAGGTTATTTTCAAAAAACTTGTTGACGGTTGTTAAAATCTCATCGTCGATCTCACTGGGAGGATTATCCCCAAAGATTTCATCTATAAATATCTGGCACAGATTCACGGGCAATTGATAAATCAATCTGCCGATGCCCAATGTATTGTAAGCAATAATTACTTTCTCCACATAAAAAATCTTGCCGACATCCAGTGCCATCTTTGCTTCTTTATAGGACTTGGAGATGTCCTTTATCTCATTTACAATTGTTCCGTATGCTACCCTGACGGTTGTCATTGCTTCTGAATTCAGCATATCCACAAGAACTCTTGCCACCTCATCCAGCTCTTCATAGGATTCTCCGCGCTCCAGGGCTTTGATCAGAATAATGTGCTGCTCATCCACTGCCGTAATGTAATCGCCATTCTGTGAAGAATACAATTCCGAAACCATTTCCCGTGCATTCAAATCCTTCTCTGTCTTGGTCTCTATCACGAATACTGCTCTTGCCTGTTCTGCTACAATGTGCAGCTTCTTTGCACGATTGTAGATGTCAACCAGCAGCAGGTTGTCCAAAATCAGATTTTGAAAGAAGCTGTTGCGATCTACCTTTTCCTTATATGCTATGATCAGATTCTGCAGTTGGCTGACAGCAATCTTGCCAATCATATAGGTATCGTCTCCGCCCTTTGCCGCTAATACATAAAGCGGCATATCATCATCATATACTTTGAACAAATGCTGATCCTGTATGACCTGACTGTCTGCCGGAGAGGCTGCAAAACTCATCACTACATCTCTGCCGATGATTCCGCTTGTATAGGTCTGTGCAACAATATTGCCCTGCAGATCTGCTACACACAGCTCCAGCTTGGCAATAGCACACAACTCGGAAATACTGGTTTGTATCACTTGGTTCGTAATCATTTTGCTTCACTCCCTTTTACAAAATGGGAGATGCTGTTGCATCTCCCATATCAGTTCTATTTACTTTTGTATCATTTCTAGTTTGTAATTGTCTGCTCTGTCTCTTTGTCAAATACGTGAATCTTCTCAACATCAAGAGCAAATTTGCATGTATCTCCAGGTCTTGCTGTTGTACGAGAATCAACTCTTGCTGTGATCGGGAATTCTTCCAGATCAAAGTACAGATAAACTTCTGCACCAAGCAGCTCGTATACCTTGATGGTTGACTCGAATACGCTCTGAGGAGATGTCTCGATGAACATTTCTGAATCATATACATCTTCAG
>CAZABT010000202.1:0-1763 GCA_964483395.1 uncultured Lachnospiraceae bacterium | reverse complement strand
TGCTCATTGCTGCTTCTACGCTTGCTGCATTCAGATCCGGCATCTTCGTCTCTGCAATTTCACGAAGCTTGTCTTTTGACAGGGTTGCTACCTTGTTCTTGTTCGGTACACCTGAACCGGATTTGATGTTACATGCCTTCTTAATCAAAACAGCTGCGGGCGGAGTCTTTGTAACGAAGCTGAAACTTCTGTCTGCATATACTGTGATTACAACAGGGATGATCACGTCACCCTTGTCTGCGGTTCTTGCATTAAACTGCTTTGTAAAATCCACAATATTCACACCATGCTGTCCAAGTGCAGGACCAACAGGTGGAGCCGGTGTTGCTTTGCCGGCAGGAATCTGCAGCTTAATATATCCTTCTACTTTCTTTGCCATAACGGCACCTCCTAAAAATAAAATGTGGTAGTGGCGGGAACCATTTCCCTCCCACTGTGCCAAGGACAGTTTACAAAAGAGAACTCTTCCTCAGCTCAATCAGAGTAAACTCTCACTTACGTGATGCCTCTGAACTATTAAATCAGGTATCAGCCTGTTTTAATCTGTTGAACATGAAATCATCTGCTGCCTAATTCATGCGGTTGATTTCATCAAATCCGATTTCGACCGGCGTCTCACGCCCAAAGAGTTCGACATTGATGGTAGCTGTCTGCTTGCCCATGTCCATTCTCTGAACCACTCCGATCGTATCCTTCCAAACACCGGCGATGACAGATACCGTATCGCCTTCCTTGAAGTTGATATATACATTTTCAGTCTTAATGCCAAGCGGTTTCATCTCTGCATCCGTAAGCGGCACCGGCTTACTTCCCGGGCCTACGAAGCCTGTCACTCCTCTTGTATTTCTGACCACATACCATGTGTCATCATTCATGACCATATTGACAAGAACATATCCCGGAAACATCTTTTTCTGAACCGATTTTCTGGCACCATTCTTCAATTCCACCACATCCTGCATCGGAACACGTACTTCCATGATCTCTTCCTCAAGATGTCTGTTCTCTATGGTCTTCTCTATATTGGCCTTTACCTTGTTCTCGTAGCCTGAATAGGTATGTACCACATACCAGTTTGCTTCTGCCATAAAATCATCCTCACTTATTTTTTTACAGTTCTACAACGTTACGATAAAATCTATACCGAACTGCAAAATGGTATCGATCGCTGTAATCACCAAACCAAGTATCAGAGAAATAACCACAACGGCAGTCGTCTGCCTGGTAATGGTCTTTCTGTCTTCCCACATGATTTTTTTAAATTCGGATTTCAAGCCCTTGAACCAGCTTTTCTTAGGCGCTGTATCTGAAGCGCTCTTACTAACAGTATCGCTCATATCGTCACCTTTCCCGGCACATACCGATTGTCAACAAGCCAAATTTTATTTTGTCTCTTTGTGCAATGTGTGTGTCTTGCAGAATCTGCAGTATTTCTTTGTTTCCATTCTGTCAGGATGAGTTTTCTTATCCTTTGTTGTATCATAGTTACGATTTTTGCATTCTGTACATGCAAGTGTAATTCTTGTACGCATAATATCCACCTCCGCGCGGGTAATGTAATTTTGAGCAAAAAAAAGAGACCTTTTCTCATCTCGCTTGATAACTATACCATAGTCAAACGTCTGCGTCAACTTAATTTTTATATGTTTACCTATGTTTTTGTACAATAAAGTATTGCAATTTTTTCCGATGAGTAGTATGATAAATGTATAAAAGTAGGTTGTTATGCCCAAACACATGTGATGTAATATTTTTACATTATG
>CAZABT010000201.1:0-1798 GCA_964483395.1 uncultured Lachnospiraceae bacterium | reverse complement strand
CTGCTGGGTGTGGCGGTTCATCGGGAGAAGTTTTCTTTTCCGGTTGGTAAAGTTATAATGAAGATAATGTATCCGTTTCGATTTGATGAATTTTTGATGGCAACAGGTAATAAAGCATTGATTCATTTGATTCAGGAGCATTTTGATACCATGACAGAAATGCCGGAAGAAACGCATAAGGAATTGCTCAGATGGCTTCGCAGATATTATTTTGTTGGAGGGATGCCAGCGGCGATTAAGAAGTATTTGGAGGAAGATGCATTTGTTAATGTTCCTGAAATGCAGAGTATGATTCTGAATTCTTATACCGCTGATATGGCGAAGTGTACGACAGTTGGAGAATGCATGAAGATTCAAAATGCATTCAAATCTCTTCCGGCTCAGTTATCCAAAGACAATAAGAAGTTTCAGTACAAGCTGATTAGAAAGGGAGCCACAGCGGGCTTATTTGGTGATTCTATTTCATGGCTTGAGATGGCGGGAGTAGTAATTAAGTGTGACAGGACAACGAGAGGAGAACTTCCAATTAATATATTTAGAGATGTATCGGCATTTAAGCTATATTTATCCGATGTGGGACTGCTCTCTGCGTTTACAAACATCTTACCGGACAATATCATGCGGGATGAATTGTCTGATGTCTACAAAGGTGCTTTAGCTGAAAATTATGTGGCACAAACACTGAAAGTAAAGCACAACGATTTGTTTTACTGGACATCCGATGCTCCGGAAGCAGAAGTAGATTTTGTGATGCAGCTAGATGGAAAGGTTGTACCGATTGAGGTGAAGTATGATGCAAATGTACATGCACGAAGCTTGAAGCATTTTGTATCTATGTATCATCCGGAAAAAGTAATCAGACTGTCAGCGAGAAATTTTGGGACAGACGGACAGATGCTGTCGGTACCGTTGTATGCGGCGTTTTGCATATAATTAATGTAATGATCACAGGCTATTCATTCAGGCGATTATGTTTGTATTGCTTTAGCGGATAGATGAATCTATGGAAGTGTTTATTGCATAAATATTAAAAACGAATAAGACGTTGATAATATTTTGAACCGGGAATATAATAATAGTATGGAATTATTAAAAACGTAAAAAGCGTTAATAATATTTAAACAATGCATATTTTAACAAAAAAATTGTTGAAAACGAAAAATCTATTGTTAATATCGGAGGTGCTCATGAAATTAATAAATATTACGGCAGAAGGATTACAATTATTCAAAGAAAAATTGGATCTGTCATTTTTTGCACAGCAGCGTGTGAATGAAGGAAATCTAGACATGTTGGTACCATTGTTCTCTAATGTATATCCCAATCCCACGAATGCATTTATAGGAGTAAATGCATCAGGAAAAACATCAGTGCTGAAGGTGATTGTCCTCGCACTTGGAATCTTAAATAATGAACCGATTAATCACATCAAGACATGCGATATATTAGGAGACGCTAAAAAGATTACTATGAACATTTACTTTTATTCTAATGTGGGCGAGATGTGTCGTCTTGAAACTGTGATTACATCCGATAAAGACAATACCGAGGGAACAAAGTATTCAATCATAGAAGAAAAACTATGGACGAAACCTGCATCAGAAGTTAAATCCAGGAAATCATTGATGGAGTTTTCAGATAAGAATCTGACATTGGTTCGTGATGATAGAGAAGAGTTCTTGTCCGATGATGTAAGTATTATGATTGCACATAACAAGAAAAATAAAGAACATTTAAAGGTAGTCAATCTTCTTGAATTTACAGACCGAAATGAATTACCATTTTCAGAAGATATTCC
>CAZABT010000200.1:0-1811 GCA_964483395.1 uncultured Lachnospiraceae bacterium | reverse complement strand
TCGCTGGGGCTAATGTTTTAACTATTTGGGGACATTTTCAAAAACGCTTGACATAAAAATATACATTTTACACTATATTTGATTCTTTTGTCTCAAATATGCTAACAATTTGCTAATGTTTTTGTCGTATTCTGTCTTTATTGTATTATTTCTCAATAGAAAAGACGACATCGGGTCATAGACCAATGTCGTCTTTTCTGCTGCATCTTCCGTAAATCTATTCTGCCAAAAACATTTCCAAGCCCTTCAGCAAGGAAGGTACCCATACGGTGTAATGCTCCTTGCCCTCATACTCCTCATAGGTATAGTTCAAGCTCGGACAATTTCTCTCCTCGATCCCCTTGGCAAACCGCTGGCAGGGACGCAGCATGCTTGGTAACGGCTCATCTGCTCCCGCTGTCATATATACATTCGCCTTCAGATCATCTGTTTTTTCGAAATATTTTGTCTCAAAATCCTTGATTGCCTTTCCGTTGGTTTCCAGTGTCAGCATAGGACTGGCAAGCACATAGTTACGAAATACGTCCTTGGTAATACCGTCACTCTGAAACAGGCTGTACAGCATGAAGAAACCGCCGCAGGAAGCTCCGGCAAAGGTTCTGTCAGCCGGATCGATGTGATAATTTTCTTCTGCATACGGAAGCACTGCCGTAATGATCATATTCAGAAACTTGTCCGGTTCCTCTATTAAGTCGCGCATACGAATCGTGTCAAAATCATAATCATCCGGATAGCCGATTCCAATTAATATAAATTCTTTTGTCTTGCCTGATTGATAAAGTTCCTGAAGCTCCGCATAATTTTCCCGTCTCCAATAGCAGTCTGTCAGGTACACGACCGGATATGCAATACTCTCATCATAATCTTCCGGCAGCATCACATCAATCACAAAGGTATCATCGATGTTATCCGGATAAACGGTAGTCTGCATCCAAATTCCACAATCGACTGTTTCCCCGATCTCCAAGGTAACACCCGCCGGCTCGTCCACAGCTTCCTTACCGCTCTCATCATCTGCTGCTGCGGTTTCCTCCGCTTCAGTCTCTGTTGTCTCCGTGCTTTCCTCCGGCTCAGGCATCTGCGTTGCTGCTGTGGCTTCTTCTGTCTCCACAACGTTTTCTTTCTGTGGTTCCGTAGTGTCTGCTGCTTTCTGTCCGCATGCTGTCATTCCTGCAGCAAGCAGCACAAATGCCGCCGCACATGCCAGCTTCTTTAAGTTCATTCCATAGCTCATTTCAATCCCGTCCTTAATCGTTTAATAATAAGCTATATTATATCATTTTCAATTTCGTCAGGGAAGTGATAAATGTAATTATTTTTCTCCACATGCATAATACTTTCTCAGTATTCCAAATAAAATCTGTGGTTCAATCGGTTTTGAGAGATAATTGCTCATGCCCGCTTCCTTTGCTGCCTGCTCATCTTCATTAAAAGCATCTGCCGTCATAGCAATGATCGGGATTGTTCCGGCGTCCTTTCGTCCGGTTTCACGAATCGCCTTAGCCGCCTCCAGTCCGTTCATCTTCGGCATGCGTATATCCATCAGAATCACATCATAGTAGCCCTCTTCGGCCTCCAGAAACCGTTCCAGTGCCTTTTTCCCGTTTGCCGCCGTATCTACGAGACAGCCTTGATTTCCAAGAAGTGTCAGTGCAATCTCCGTGTTGATTTCATTGTCCTCTCCAAGTAAAATGCGCATCCCTGTCAACGACTGGTCTCCCACTTTTTTAGCAGCCCGTATCATCTTCTCATCTCTTATTGTGAACTTTGCGGCTCGGTTACACTAATTTGTTTGCAGAAGCACTGCATCG
>CAZABT010000199.1:0-1823 GCA_964483395.1 uncultured Lachnospiraceae bacterium | reverse complement strand
GAGAATTAAAAAGTGACCATCCACTGACAGTCACTTTTGATTCCCATTATCCGATATATGTATTTTATTCAATAAAACAACAGTTTCCCTCTACCTGTTTGCTTTTTTTCTTTAGTTCTGCTATTTTCTTGGAGAACTCATCCACCTCGCAGATTCTGTGCTTTTGATTGGACAGTCCTGCTATGGAGAGTGTGGCAATCGGAAACTGTTCCTGAAAGCCATTGCGATTTTTCGATATGATATAGCCTCTGCTCCAGTCCTCCTCGCTGTACAAATGTTCAATAGATTTAGAAAAGCATTCTATAATGTTTTGGCACAGCTTTCCTGCCTCAAAGTCACCGGAAATGACCACAAAATCATCACCGCCGATATGTCCCATAAATTCATCTTTTCTACAGCATTCCTCCATGCTGCTTACAACTGTCTGAATCATCATGTCACCATTATTAAAGCCGTAGGCATCATTGTATGCCTTGAAATTATCGAGATCCAGATAAATGATCGTGTAAGGGAGTTTCTCCGCAAGACACTTTCGTATTTTTTCTTCTATGGTCTTATTGCCCGGAAGTCCTGTCAGCGGATTAGAGTCTGCTGCACGCTTTACCTGAATACTGATTGCAACCTCCAGCAAGTCTTTGACCGTCACGACACCCAAATATTTGTCGTCTCTTGTAACAACCACTGCTTCATACAAACGCTCCTGTTCTCTGGCAAGAGCCATCTTTGATACAATTTCAATCTGTGTTTTGGAATCCACGCTCAAAAAGTCTTTACACATCAGTTCTTCTGCCATTTTCTTAGCATTCAGGTCATAACCGAATCTTCCACCCAGCTTGTCCAAAAGAAGTCCGCGGGTAATGATGCCGACTGTATGTCTCTCCTGATCCAGCACAGTAATTTCTGTGATGGAAGGGTTTCTCATAATAAAATCATACAGAATGGAGGCTCTGGTTTCACGTGTCGTAGTCTCCTTATACTTGCAGATTGTTTCTACATTGCCAAAGAAGGTCGGTTCATAATAGTTCTGAGTCTTTAGACACAATTTTCGGATTTCCTGCTTCTTCTCCACATCCAGCTTCATCATGCTGTCCTGCGGGCGCTGCAGATAGTAGCCCTGTCCGAATGCAACCTGTAATCGAATCAGTTCCTTCAATTCTTCCTTTGTTTCGATTCCCTCCGCTATGACTGCGATTCCAATCCCTCTGCACAGAGTAACCATGTTTTCAACAATGGCTTGTTTGATGGAATCCTTGTCAACATCTCTGATTAGTTCAATGTCCAGTTTGATATACTCAGGTCTGATGGCACAGACACGGTTAATACCGGAATAACCCTCACCAAAATCATCGATTGCCACCTCAAACTTTTCTCTGCGATAATGCTGAAGCGTCTCCTGAAAAATCATGGTTTCTGCTATGGCACTGCGCTCAGTAATCTCAAAAACGATATCTGACGGATCCAATCCATACTGCTTCAGATATTTGGTGGTTGTACCGCTTTTAAATTTTTCATCTCTGATACTGTTTGGATCTACATTCAGGAACAGCTTGACACCCTTGGGTTTATCTGTTGCTCCCTTTAATGACTGCTTTCGGCACAGAGTTTCCAGTTCCCATACCTCGTCCATATCCTCTGCCGCCTGAAACAGTTCGCCGATGTTTATATTGCATTTTTCTTTCTTGATTCTGCTCAAAGCCTCATAGGCGAATATCTTTCCGGTCTGTAAGGAAACAATCGGCTGATATACCGGGCGAATCAGCTTTTCCTGTATAATCTCATGAAACTCTTCCTTGATTTCCTCTGTCAGTAACAATTTACATTCC
>CAZABT010000198.1:0-1836 GCA_964483395.1 uncultured Lachnospiraceae bacterium | reverse complement strand
GTTAATAATTTGTATAATCTGGTAGATAGTATATTTGTATCGCATGTAAGTGAAGATGCATTAACGGGAATTTCCCTGGCAGCGCCTATGCAAATGATTATGATTGCCCTGGGTTCTGGACTCGCTGTGGGATTAAATGCATTGGTATCCAAAGCATTGGGAGAAAAAAGACCGGATGAAGTCAAGAAAACAACCAGTGCTGCTATTGTGATGGCTGCCTTCGCATATGTAATCAACGCCACAGTCTGTTTATTATTTGCGAAAACTTTTTTTCAGTGGCAGACAGGAGGCGATGAAGTAATTGCCCAATATGGACTTTCTTATTTAAGAATTTGTATGTTGTTATCTCTTGGGCAGATGGTGCAATGGGTGTTTGATCGATTATTGATAGCCACAGGAAAATCAACTCTGTTTCTTGCAACTCTGGGGACAGCATCTATTGTAAATCTGATCCTTGATCCTATCTTGATTTTTGGATACTTTGGATTTCCGGCACTTGGAACAGCAGGAGCAGCCATTGCAACGGTCACAGGTCAGAGTGCGGGCGGGATTCTTGGAATTTATTTAAATATTAAAAAAAATAAGGAAATTCCGATACATTTTACCCTGCATATTTCAAAACGTCATGTTGTGAACATACTCAAGGTCGGTATTCCGACAGCAATTATGCAAGGAATTATGTCAGTCATGGGAATCTTCATCAATACGATTTTATATCAATTTTCTTCTACAGCAGTAGCAATTTATGGAATTCTATTAAAGGTTCAAAATATTGCCCAGATTTTTGTACATGGAATGAATAATGCTTTGATACCGATTATTGCTTATAATTATGGAGCAAAGAAAACAGCCAGAATTAAAGAAACCATCCGACTTGCATTTGTGTATGCCATTGCAGTCATGATCGTGGCTTTGACAGTCATCGAGTTGATTCCAGATAAAATACTGCTGTTGTTTGATGCATCAGAAAATATGCTGCTAATGGGAGTGCCAGCAGTACGATTTATGGCAATCAGTTTCTTTATTTCATGTATTGGTATTATTTTTGCGGCGATATTTCAGGGATTTGGAAATGGAACCTACAGTATGTATTTGGCATTTATGCGACAGGTGATATTGTTGATACCGATTTTGCTGATCGGTGTATGGCTGCATAATGTAAATGTAATTTGGATAGCGTTTGCGATAGCAGAGCTGCTGGCAATTCCATTTGGAATTGGATTTTACAAACGAATCAAGAAACAAATTTTTGTTTAGGAGGAGACTCTGACTATGAAAAAATATGTATATACGATTATGATATTTATGATAAGTATGCTGGTCGGGTGTGGTTCAACAAAAAATGAAACAACTGAAAAGACACCAGAAGAAATAAACAGCGAAATGGTTAGTGTCGTTACAGAAGAACAAAAAGAAAGTGAAGTGAGTCAAATGAAGGTACAGATTGGAAATGTATCATTTACAGCGTCACTTGAAAAAAATTCTACGGTAGATGAATTGATTGAAATGATGAGAACAGCACCAATAGTAATTGGTATGAGTGATTATTCGGGTTTTGAAAAGGTAGGAAACCTTGGCAGCACTCTTACCACAAATAATGTCCAGACTACAACTCAGTCCGGTGATATTGTGTTGTATAACGGAAATCAGATTGTTATCTTTTATGGTTCAAATTCGTGGAACTATACAAGACTTGGGAAAATAGATGATCTTTTGGGATGGGAAGAAGCCCTTGGCGATGGAGACATTGAGGTGACTTTTAGTATGACAGAATAGAAAAGAAAAATAGGAGCGATTAAATGGAATTTTGCAAATGAAATTTCTGCAAAAAACTCT
>CAZABT010000197.1:0-1855 GCA_964483395.1 uncultured Lachnospiraceae bacterium | reverse complement strand
GGTGGTAAACAATCAAAATGTCAGCTGGTAAACTTTTTCATTGACATTCACAGAGATATTATTGAAGCTGTTAATTGTTGAAGATGAATTGTCTTTACAGTCAGCATTAACCAGAGGTTTTACCAAATTGAAATATGCTGTTGATGCGGCATCGGATGGAGAAGAGGCGCTCGAATGCTATTATTCCTCTTTTTATGATGCAATTATTTTAGATTTAAATCTGCCTAAGATCGACGGAATTGATGTCTTGAAAGAAATCAGGAAGGATAGTCCTATCACGAAGATTATTATTTTATCTGCTCGAAGTGATGTTGAAGATAAGATTGCAGGGTTGGATTTTGGCGCAAATGATTATCTTGCCAAACCGTTTCACTTCAAGGAATTGGAAGCTAGGGTCAGAGCATTGATTCGCCGTGATTTTTCTGTGAAGGATTCCATCATTTCATCTTCAGGTTTGACAATGGATACAGCGGCTAAAAAAGTCTCTTATAACAACGCTGATATTACCTTAACGAAGAAGGAATATGGAATTCTCGAATATCTGTTTATGAATAAAGGTTCAATTGTTAGTAATGAGGATATCATAGAACACGTTTGGAACAGCGAAGGAGATATATTTTCCAACGCATTTAAAGTACATATACATGATATTGCTGCATTATACGAGAATTGGAATTGAAGGCAGATGCCGCCTGAAAAACATCTTACATTTTGAGACATCGATCTATCAGATATACAAATATTGACAATTGCATGGCGATCATTTATAATAAATTTAATCTGTTAATGAAGAGGGCGACTGTGGGATAGAAATTGACAAGCCAGGGGGATTAAGAATGTTAGAAAAGTTAAGAGATGAAGCGAAGGCACATAATAATAAGCTGGTCATGCTTCCAATCGAGCGGCTGTATGACTTACAGAAGGAACTGGAGGACTTTCAAAATACGGAGGAGCTGAACCATTTTCAAAAATGGATTTTTTCAGACCTCTATCAGTTTGATTTGCCGGAGATTGATTTTGCTGCTCATTCGTTGATAGTGGTAGCTGTTCCGCATCCGATGTATGTGGACGTAACACTTCATTATCAGGGAAAGTGCTATCCGACAAAGGGACTGGGTGTTTCAGATATGAAAACAACCATTGATTATGTTATAAAAACAGTCAGAGAAGCAGGATATCAGGCACAGGAGATATGGAATTTTCCGTTAAAGAGACTTGCGGTTCAAGCTGGCCTTGCCACCTATGGAAGAAACAACATTACTTATGTAGATGAGTATGGAAGTAATATTTCATACATAGCCTTTGTTTCTGATGCAGTGAGTGAAGAAGATACTTGGAGACCGATGTGCTATGCTGAGCTCTGCGATCATTGTAATCAATGTTTATCAGCCTGCCCGACAGGAGCAATCAGACAGGAACGCTTTTTGATCAACAATGAAAGATGCCTGTCTTGTCTGAACGAAGGAGGCGGCGAGTTCCCGGAATGGCTGTCAAAGGATGTACACCATACCATATATGACTGTCTACGCTGTCAGGAAAAATGTCCGATGAATCTGAAGGTTCAGGTTCCGAATGAAGTGATTCAAACGTTAGACATATCAGAAGAAGAAACAGAAATGCTCCTCGCAGGAAAGGGCAGGGATGATTTTTCTGAAGAATTTATTGAACGTACGGACATCATAGGGCTGTTTGCATGGAGTGTGGCTCTTGGCAGAAATATCAGGGCAATCATTGAGCAGGGAGAGTCTTGCTGAGGTTATGTTTTTCTTACAGCGCATTTCTAATACTTTTTATAGTTCAATAAAATATGACATGCAGGTGTCAGGTTATTTGTGATAGGATGGGTACATAAAAG
>CAZABT010000196.1:0-1892 GCA_964483395.1 uncultured Lachnospiraceae bacterium | reverse complement strand
TGCTGGATGAGTGGATGGAAAAAGAGAAGATTTCTAAATTTGCCGACTACGCACCTGCAGGAAGAACACGTCAGCATTCTATCTATTCCGGTATCGCAATTGCACGTGAAGTGGTAGAATGGTATGAAGTGCCGGATGAAATCGGAGGATATATTCGAGTCGGAGTGCAGGAAGAGACTGAGGGCGAAAAGGATATCGTTATCATTCATGATGCGGCCCGTCCATGTGTCAGCGACCAGATGATTACTGAATGTATCAAGGGCGCGCAGGAGTGCGATGGGGCAATGCCGGTAATCACAGTGAAGGATACTGTGTACCAAAGTGCAGATGGTAAAACCATCAGCGGCTTGCTGAATCGGGATGAATTGTTTGCGGGGCAGGCACCAGAAGCATTTAAGCTAGATTCCTATCTTGCTGTTCACGATGCGATGACAGATGAGGAACTGGCTAATGTGCGTGGCAGCAGCGAAGTTGCTTATCGGCACGGAATGAAAATCAAGCTGGTGAAGGGTGAAGAAGCTAATTTTAAGATTACGACGAAAGAGGATCTTGATAAGTTCAAGCAGTTGATTAAAGAATCAAAGATCAAGACACCTAAAGCTCGTTCAGCTTCCAAGGAATAGATGAAATGTAAGCTATATGATTGCAGGAACATCAAAATCTAAATAACAATATAGACAAGGAGGCAGCGGATATGCATGCATATGTACTGCACGGAATTGATGATTTGAGATATGAACAGGCGGATATGCCTGACTTAAAGCCCGGATGGGCGTTGGTGGAAGTGATGGCGGCAGGAATCTGCGGTTCTGATATTCCGAGAATATTTGAAAAAGGTACTTACCATTTTCCAACGATTCCAGGACATGAATTTGCTGGTGTTGTACGGAACGTGGGATTGTCAGAAGACCGTGAATGGGTTGATAAGAGAGTCGGGGTATTTCCATTGATTCCTTGTCGGGAATGCGATAACTGTCGTAGAGAGCATTATGAAATGTGCGACAATTATGATTACATAGGGTCTCGTAGAGATGGCGGGTTTGCCGAGTATGTAGCAGTGCCGGTCTGGAACCTGATTGAACTGCCGGACACGGTGGATTTTGCAGAAGCCGCCATGCTGGAGCCAATGGCAGTGGCATTGCATGCAGTCAGACAACTGCCGCTGGAACAGGTGAACTCTCTTGTGATTTATGGAGCGGGCCCCATTGGACTTCTAGCAGGGCAATGGGCAAGATTATATGGAGTACAGCAGATATATTTTGTTGCAAACAAGCCGGGGCAGGTACAGTTGGCACATGAGCTTGGCTTTCAAAATGCTTGCATGCAGTCAGAGGTCAACACTTTGGAATGGCTTTATGAACAGAACGGTGGCAAGCCAGTGGATGCGGCGGTGGAAGGTACGGGACGAAGTGAAGTGTTGGAGCAGTGCATTCTCAGTGTAAAAGGACAAGGAACGGTTATAACTCTTGGTAATCCGCATTCTGATGTCTGTATCAATCAGGATATTTACTGGAAGATACTGCGCCGTCAGCTACATTTGGTCGGCACATGGAATTCCAGATTCTCCACAAGTGCGGAGGATGATTGGCAGGATGCAGTTGATATGCTTGCAGAGGGTCGTATTGATGCAATATCTCTTGTAACACATAACTATCCATTCAATGAACTCATGGACGGCCTATATGTTATGCGCAATAAGAGTGAGTTTTATAGTAAGATTCTGATCAGCAAGAGCATCAAGACACGTATGGGTGGAATGTGATGTTATGTAAATTGACACCCACAACCCGCATGACAAGCGGATTGAGTAACAATTAAGGGGCCTTGCTTCATCATCCATAGGCAATGTGCCGAAATATGGGAAATACAGCAATTCACGTTGACGAACAAAA
>CAZABT010000195.1:0-1955 GCA_964483395.1 uncultured Lachnospiraceae bacterium | reverse complement strand
GGATGATTTGCCTTGCTGTACAGATCCTTATCGCTTGAGGCAGGATACATATCAGAACGAAGAATATATTTTTTTGCGTGGAAATATCCGTCGCTTGTGGTAAGGGAGGGCTGAGTGTAGTTGTTCCAGAGAAGCCTGTAACCTGCCTGTAACGGGGTAAGGCCCTGGTCGGTATAAACCTTGAGGTTGTTACCTTCATAGTTTGGTGACGTCGCATATTCAGGACCAGATAGGGTTACAAACATCTGTGCTGCGTCTTCCACGCTCCATACAGTACCTTTCTGACGGTTTTTGCCCAGTTCACCTCTTGCAACGAGGAAATCGTAAAAATCCTTGCTTGGGAAAGCATTGCTGTAGCCCTGGTTGAACCCTGTAAGATGAACTCCTCCCGGCTGGGTGACATTTTCTCCGCGCCATACGGCGTTCTGAAAACTTATCCTTGCCTGGGTTGCCCTGTTGTCATTGTCATTGTCCTGAGCATTGAATTCCCAGATATATTCCTTGCACCAGTCTGCAGATACGGAATACAGATCAGCGAAGTTATCGATCAGGCCATATAGGTCAGAATCAATAACCTTTTTAAGATTGGTCCTGGCATTTTCCTTGTCACCTGAAAGGAGGTGCGATTTTCCAAGAACAGCATATGCTGCCTCTTTTGTAATTCTCGGGCCGATGGCTAACTGACCGGCAGGGGATGCTTTGCTTGGAAGACGGGTTATGGCTTCATCGAGACTTGTAAAGACATAGTTCCAGAGTTCTGAAGGCACACCGTTAGGCAAGTACAACTCGTCAGGATTAAGAACATGGTCCACCAGTGGAGGTGTTCCCCATCCGCGGATCAGGTTCATGAAAGCCCATGCTCTCCAGAAATATGCTTCTCCGATTACCTGACTTTTTATTGGTGAGTTATCAGTTAGTTTCTCTATTATCATATTACACTTATAGTTCATCTGGTAATATGTCTGGAATCCGCCTGTCAGGTTTGCAGTTGAAACAGCTGCTCCACCGTAAACTCCCACGCCGTATGACACCAGATCATTTGTCATTGATGAGGAGTTGTCTGGAGTTACGCTCCAGGCTGATGTATAGACCGAATTTATAAGGGACAACGCCTGATCATCGGAAGCATTTGCGTAATATGCATCAGTGTCCAGGGCGCCTCGCTGCATGACACCGTCCAATTCCTTGGTGCATGAGGTGGAAAAGGCGCCGATGATCAGAATGGCAAGTATTGCAATATATTTATTCATCGTATTTATTATTAAGAGTTAGAATGAGACGTTTATACCAAATGTATAGTTTTTGGTCGATGGATAATTAACCTTGTCGAGACCTATTCCGGCACCGTAGGTAGCGCTCATTGATTCCGGATCGTTGCCTGGATATTTTGTGAAAGTCAGAAGATTTTCAGCAGAAGCGTAGATCCTCAGGGCTGACAGATTGATTTTGTTCAGAAATGCTGATGTAAAGGTATAGCCCAGCTGAACCTGTTTGATCTTGAAATATGATGCGTCGTAGATCCAGAAATCAGATTGAGCATAGCGGGTGTCGGAGCTGTTTGCCCTTGGGTAAAGCGCATTTTCAGAATTTGATGAAGTCCACCTGTCTGTAAATACAAATTCCGGCAGATTGGCAACGGGAAGGTCGGGGCGGTATATGCACATGAACTGTTCGTTACCATGGACTCCTGAACCGAAAGCAGTGAAATCTATATTCTTATAGTTCAACCTGATTGTCAGACCGTAGGTGAAATCCGGTATACCTGAACCTGCAAAATCCTTCCCGTCATCGCTTCCGAGTTCTTCTCCATCGTAATAGACAGGTAAACCGGTTGCCGGATCTATATCCTTGTGAATGAAAGTCCTCATGTACCACATTGGATAGCCTGCCTCGAGATGAGTGATTGGCAGAAAAAAGTTTGAACCGGGAAAACCTCCGCTCTGACGTCCGGCAGT
>CAZABT010000194.1:0-2053 GCA_964483395.1 uncultured Lachnospiraceae bacterium | reverse complement strand
GTTATTTTGATTTTGTAGGTGAAGTAGAAGAAGCAGTCGGTGCAGCAGCAGGGGCGATTATTGTTGTATCCGGTAAAGCAGGTATAGAAGTAGGAACAGAAAAAGCATGGGAGTTATGTGAAAAATATAAGCTGCCCAGGATGTTCTTTGTTACGGATATGGATGTTGACAATGCAAGCTACAGACAGGTCGTGGAAGACCTGACTGAGAGATATGGCAAGAGGATTGCGCCGTTTCATCTGCCCATCAGAGAGAATGAGAAGTTCGTAGGCTATATTAATGTTGTCAGCGAGACAGGAAACAGATGGACGGAAAAAGGAGAGGTTGTACCATGTGATATTCCGGACTATTCTGAGCCCAATCTGCAGATTTGCAGAGATGCTCTGCTGGAAGCTGTTGCAGAGACCAGTGAAGACTTTATGGAAAGATATTTTGGAGGAGAGACTTTTTCAGAGGCCGAGATTCGTTCCGCACTGCGTGTCAGCGTATTTGACGGCAGCATTGTTCCGATATCCATGGGCTCCAACATTTTGTGTCAGGGAGTCTTTACTTTGATTGATGATATTATTAAATATTTCCCAAGTCCGGATATGAGAAAGGTTGCCGGAATCAACATGAAGACAAATGAGATCTTTGAGGCTGATTATGATTTCTCAAAGCCAAAGTCAGCATATATTTGGAAGACCATCGTAGATCCGTTCATCGGAAAATATTCCTTGATCAAGGTATGCTCCGGCGTATTTAAAGCAGACGATACCGTTTATAATCAGGATAAGGATGTTGAAGAGAAGGTATCTAAGCTGTTTGTTTTGCAGGGGAATAAGCCGATCGAGGTGAAAGAACTGCATGCCGGTGACATCGGAGCCATCCAAAAGCTTTCAGCGGCAAGAACAGGTGATACGCTGTGTACAAAGGCCACACCGATTAAATATGGTAAGACGGAAATCAGCAGACCGTATACCTGTATGAGATATAAGGCAAAAAATAAAGCAGACATTGATAAGATTTCAGGCGCACTGACTAAGATGATGAATGAGGATCAGACACTTCTGAATGTCAATGATGGTGAGAACAGACAGACATTATTATATGGTATGGGTGACCAGCATCTTGAGGTGGTTGCAAGCAAGCTGCAGAATGTCTATAAGGTTGAAATTGAGTTGTCACAGCCCAAGGTGGCATTCAGAGAGACCATTAAGAAAAACTCAGATGTGGAATCCAAATTTAAGAAGCAGTCAGGCGGACATGGACAATATGGTCACGTTAAAATGAAATTTGAGCCGTTAGGGGATTTGGAAAAGGCATATGAATTTGAGCAGATGGTAGTCGGCGGAGCAGTGCCGAAGAACTTCTTCCCGGCAGTGGAAAAGGGACTTGCAGAATCAGTGCTTAAAGGACCTTTGGCAGCATACCCGGTAGTGGGCGTTAAGGCTATTCTGTATGATGGAAGCTATCATCCGGTAGATTCTTCAGAGCAGGCATTTAAAATGGCAACCATACAGGCCTTCAAGAAGGGATTTATGGAAGCTGGCCCGATCCTGATGGAGCCGATTGCAAAGCTGAAGGTGACTGTTCCGGACAACTATACAGGAGATGTCATGGGTGATCTGAATAAGCGCCGCGGACGTGTACTGGGCATGAATCCGATCGGAAACGGTAAACAGGTCATTGAAGCAGATCTTCCGATGACAGGGCTGCATGGTTATTGCACGGATCTTCGTTCCATGACAGGCGGACGTGGTGATTTTGAATATGCATTCACACGTTATGAGCAGGCTCCGTCGGATGTTCAGGAGAAAGAAATCATTGCCAGAGCCGATAAGCTGGTAGATAATGCCGAGAGTTAATGAAGGCGTAAAAGAAAAGGGATTACAGGTATGATATCAAAAGGAAGAACATGCAGGCCGGGTGTTCTTCCTTTCTTCGTTTAAACATGTTGTTTTCCTTGACAAACAGGGAATATATGAGTAGAATTTTAGGGACTAGACGAAACACAATTTGGAGGAATGTAACATGGCAGTACCATATAATCACAGAGAAGTAGAACAGAAAT
>CAZABT010000193.1:0-2131 GCA_964483395.1 uncultured Lachnospiraceae bacterium | reverse complement strand
AGGCTTGCTTTTTGTCTTCTAGGAGGGGTTGTTTACTTCTCTTTCCCCCTCCTAGGCTTGCTCTTTTGGCTTCTGGGTGGGGAAGTTTTCGGCTCTTTCCCCCTCCTAGGCTTGCTCTTTGGGCTTCTGGGTGGGATTGTTGTCTGCTCTTCTCTCCTCCCTGACTTGCTTTGGGGCTTCTAGGGGGGATTTTTGAATCTCTTTTCCTCCTGCTCAGTTTTGGGGAAGAAATGTTTTGATTTTGGCTTGATTTCCTTCAATGCTGAGTTCTATAGCTCCGCATTCATCGGTTCTCAGATAACGAATACCAGATGCATGCAGGCGATTGAGGGTTTCTTGATGGGGATGTCCGTAGGAATTGTTCTTTCCTGCGGAGATTAAAACAAGTTCCGGCGCTGCTGTTTGCAGGAATAAACTACTATTAGAAAATTTTGAGCCATGATGTGGTGCTTTTAGTATGTTGCAGTCCGGCAGCAATTCCAGAAATTGTGCTTCTACCGAAGAAGATATATCACCTGTAAACAACATCCTGAAGTTGACATAACTCATTAGTAATACGAGCGAGTGTTCATTTATATCTCCTTCTCCATCTTCATAGTCTTCTAATTTAGGATATATACACATATATTCTGTTTTCTGTTTTGTTGTCATTTTATTACTATCACCCCCTCTCTCAGACATCGGTTCGGCAACTACCTGTCCTGCAACTACCTGCTCATTCGGCACCTGCTTTTCACTGGCCTGCCCAACAGCTACCTGTCCGACATCTACCTGCTCATTCGGCACCTGCTTTTCACTTGCCTGCCCAATAACTACCTGTCCGGTAGCTGCCTGCTCATTCGGCACCTGCTTTTCACTTGCCTGCCTGCGAGATAGCTGCATGATGAATGAGTACAGTACCGGCGAGTCTTCGGGCTTTGGGGAAGCTGAAAGGCAGAGGGCTTCACCGGCACTCATTGTATATACTTTTGTTCCGGCGGTTGCGGCGGCAGACAGCAGGGCATGATAATTCTTGTTCTGCTGGGCTTCGCTGACAGCCGGGAGGATCAGCCTTTGAATATGTACTCCGCTCTCCGGTGCCTGCAGCAGTTCTAAAATGCCACTGACATGATCTGTATCCGTATGGGATATGAACACCGTGTCGATCTGATGCAGTCTGTTTGCTTTTAGATACGGAAGGATACGATATTTTCCGACCTCCTTGATATCAGTGCTGCCGCCGTCAATCAATACCGTCGGAGTATCTCGGCCATGAATGACCGTGCACTCTCCCTGCCCGACAGATAGCATGGTAACTGCGAACCGCTCATCCCATCTGCTTGTCAGCAAGATCGTAATAGTTAACATAACTGCAATTCCACAGCCTTGCAGCTTTCTCCTATAAGAACATTCTCTATATTTGTACTTTGTCCGCACAAAAGATATCCAAATCAGAAATACAAGCAGCAGAATGTAGTATATGACCGCCCTCCACATTGCCGGCTTTCCTGTTATCCAGACACTTCCGGGCACCTTCGTTGCCATTTTGGATAACCACTCATAGAGCATTAAAATCCAACGGCACGGACAAAGAAGCAGGAATCCCAGAAGTTCAAACCACAATCCGACTACACCACCCACGATTCCCAGCACAAGCACTATGGTCATCAGCGGTACCACCACCAGATTCAGCAATATTCCGCAAACAGATACTTGATAATAGCTGTTCAGTACAAGTGGAAGTGTCGCAAGCTGTACGGCCAGACTCACGCAAACAGACTGCACCAGCTTTTTCCGGCGATAGTTATATGGTATCAGATAAAGAATACAAGGATTAACCAGACCAATGCCCATAATGGCACCAAAAGAAAGCAGAAAGCCTGTATGATAAAGATAAAAGGGATTTTCCAGCAGCAGCAAAATAGCTGCAAGTGACATAGCAGACAGCAGATCATAGGTACGTCCGAGGCACAACGCCGCCACTCCAAGCAGAAACATCACCAATGCCCGAAATGTCGAGGTCTGCAGCCCCGTCATGACCCCATACTGAATGATCAGAAAGGTACTGATGATGCTTGCAGGAAGCAGTCCCAGCCGAAGCCGGCGCAGCAATGCCAGCAGGCACATGCCCGCCGTTGCAATGTGCAGACCC
>CAZABT010000192.1:0-2177 GCA_964483395.1 uncultured Lachnospiraceae bacterium | reverse complement strand
AAAATGCTTTCATAGTGTCAAGAAAAAAGACTTGACACCTTGAAGGTTATCCTGTATGATAAACAAGGTTTCAATAAAGAACATTATTTCGGAGGTGAAAGACATGGCAGTAAAGATCAGATTAAGAAGAATGGGACAGAAGAAAGCTCCTTTTTATAGAATCGTAGTTGCAGATTCACGTGCTCCCAGAGACGGAAGATGCATCGAGGAAATCGGAACTTATGACCCGAATACAGATCCCAGTACATTCAAGGTAGATGAGGAGAAGGCTAAGAAGTGGCTTGCAACAGGTGCTCAGCCTACTGAGGTCGTTGGAAAGCTTTTCAAGATTGCAGGTATTGAGAAATAATCAGACTACGGAGGTGGATGTATGAAAGAGCTAGTTGAAGTAATCGCAAAATCTCTTGTAGAAAATCCGGATGAAGTAGTTGTTACTCAGACTGAAAATGACAAGACGATCGTAATCGAATTACGCGTTGCACAATCAGACATGGGTAAAGTAATCGGCAAGCAGGGACGTATCGCCAAGGCTATCCGTTCTGTTGTAAAGGCGGCATCCGCTAAGGAAAACAAGAAAGTAGTAGTAGACATTGTTCAGTAGTCCTATAAGTTTTTTAGGATTGACTGAAGATATGTTATAGGTAAATAAATGACTCAGTGGTATATACTGCTGAGTTATTTTGTTTTATAGAAAATCAGACGTTATATAAAATCAGTTGTTATAGGAAATCAGACATTATAGGAAATCAGACGGTTATTTTATAAACAATCAGACGATTGTTGTCGTAAAATTTATAGTATGATATGATAACAAGTGCTGAAATGAAAACATGATTATCGTGATATGATATACAGGAAATGAGGGCAATCTATGGAACAGCAATTGCAGGTAGGGATTATTTCATCTACACATGGTGTTAAGGGTGAGGTTAAGGTGTTTCCGACAACGGATGATGCCAATCGATTCAAACAATTGAAGGAAGTCATACTGGATACAGGCAAGGAACGTTTGCTGCTTGAAATTGAAGGCGTGAAGTTCTTTAAGCAGTTTGTTATTTTGAAATTTAAGGGCTATGACAACATCAATGACATTGAAAAATATAAGGGAAAAAGTCTGTATGTGAACCGTGAGCATGCAGTGAAGCTCAAAAAAGACGAGTATTTTGTAGCAGATTTGCTCGGAATCAAGTTGATAGATGAAGATGAAAATGAAGTCGGTACGATGACGGATTATATGGAAACTGGTGCCAATGATGTCTATACCATTACAATGAAGGATGGTAGAGAACTGTTACTTCCGGCAATCAAACAATGCATTCTTCACGTAGACATAGAGCAGAGGGTTATGCAGGTGCATATTCTTGAGGGACTTTTATAAAGTGAGGTGTCAGCATGAATTTTCATATATTAACTTTATTTCCGGACATGGTCATGGACGGGTTGAATACAAGCATCATAGGACGGGCAGTAGAGGCGGGACTGCTTACGATTGAGGCGGTGAATATCCGCGATTATGCCAATAACAAGCATCTGAAGGTGGACGATTATCCTTATGGCGGCGGAGCAGGAATGTTAATGCAGGCAGAGCCGGTTTATGGGGCCTACAAGGCTGTTTTTGACAAAATCGAAAAAGCACACGAAAATTGTGAAATGACCGAGGATAAAGAGGCAGAAGAAACAAAGCATCCTCGTATACGAGTTGTATACTTGACTCCGCAGGGCACGACTTTTACACAGAGAATGGCTGAAAATTATGCGAAGGAGGAAGATTTGATTCTTCTTTGCGGACATTATGAGGGCATTGATGAGAGAGTGCTTGAGGAAATCGTGACAGATTATGTGTCCATCGGTGATTATGTGCTGACGGGCGGTGAACTTCCAGCCATGGTGATGGTCGATGCGATTTCAAGGCTGGTTCCGGGGGTACTGAGCAATGAAGTATCGGCAGAATTTGAATCTTTTCAAGATGATTTGCTGGAGTATCCGCAATATTCCCGCCCTGAAGAATGGCATGGCAAAAAAGTGCCTGAGGTTTTGCTGTCAGGGCATCATGCCAATATTGCCAAGTGGCGCGAGGAGCAGTCCATCCTCAGAACAAGAGAGCGCAGACCGGATTTGCTGAAAGAATAAAATTGCACAAAACCTCATAGCGTGAAAGAATAAAATCGCACAAACCT
>CAZABT010000191.1:0-2282 GCA_964483395.1 uncultured Lachnospiraceae bacterium | reverse complement strand
AATGAAGCAGAACAGCCATGATTTTGCTAAATGTTACGATTTTGTTACTTTTTTGTGCAGATGTGTTTGTAAAAGTACATAAAATATGTTAAACTGATATAGTTTTGGATGTGTTTTTGCAAGAACGAAGCGTATTATATCAGAAAGTTGGAAAAACGATGCAATGTAAGAACTGCGGAGGAGAGTTGCCGGCAGGGACTGACAGATGTTTTTACTGTGGACAGCAGATACATCGGAGAAGGGTAACAAAGGAAGAAAAAATCATCAGGCAGAGAATGAGAAACCGACAGGTGAGGCGCGCAAAAGTGCTGCTGATTGCAGCAGGCAGTGTGGTGCTTTTAGCGATTATTGGACTGATTTACTTCAATGCTTTTTTTTCATACGCAACGATTGATATGAAGGATTGTGTTACGGTTCAATATTCGGGCTATCATTCCAACGGCAGTGTGACCGCTGTGCTGAATCAGGATAAGATTAAGAAAATACTGGACAATGCTTACAGCAGATATCAGGTAGTACCTGTCCATTTTCAGGAGCATACACAGGCGGAATATGAGTCCCTGTATGACAGCATTTCCTGCTCTGTGGATCAGAGCGAGAATCTGCATAACGGAGATGAGGTTGTACTTTCTTTTGCCTACGATGAAGCGCTTGCTGATCGACTGAAGGTAGACTGTATTGGCAGAGAGCAGAAGATCGTAATTGAAAATCTGCCGGAGGCAACTGTGATCAGTCAGGACGAATTGTTTGATATGATTGAGGTTAAGATGAAGGGGGCATCCCCTGAAATCAGCGTTGAGATTGTCAAGAACATGAGCGATACATTTCTGCAGACCGTGCTGTTTTCAGTGGAGCCAAGCCAGATGTGGTATCAGGAGGGCGATGAGATCACTGTCAGGGCATCTTGGGATGAGGCAGCCGCTGTCAAAGCCAATATTAAAATCGATGCGGAACCGGCAGACTGTACGAAGACTTATCAGATAGAGGGCTTTGATCAATATCTGTCCGCAGCAGACCAGATACCGGAGGAAATGATTGAGGAAGCAAATGCGGCAGGGAAGGCAATCTTTAAAGAGGCTAATGCCAATGAATACGGTCAGCGTGTCTTTACCGAGGCCGGTATTGTCGTAGACTGGACTGGAGGAAAGACAAGCTTTGTATGGTCTAATCCGGTGCTGATCTCCGCGTATTTCAAATCCATCAAGCAGGAAGCGGTCGGGACACAGGGACTGGATTATAATGATTTGGATTTCATCTATTATGTAACATTGTCACAGGGCGACGGCAAGAGCTGTAAGGCAGAGGTCGCGGTGCGGGTAGATAATCTGATGAAAAAAGCCGACGGAACTTACGAAATGAATCTGGAAAATGTTGAGATCGTATCTGCTTCCTATAATAATAGAAGCATTGTACAGAATATTATAACGAAATACGAAGACAATTATAACATAGAAAAGCTGGAACATACCGAATACTATTAAAGCTTGCAGCAAAAAAGGCAGAACACATGGTGTCCTGCCTTTTCTTTGCAGCAATCAAGCTGCGTCAGTCGGTTTATGCAAGGCAAACGTTTACTGCTTTAAGCTTTCTAGAATCCTTAGGATCCTGCTCTGTCTCAAATGTAACCTTCTGTCCTTCTTCAAGAGTCTTGAAGCCATCTGTCATGATTGCTGAAAAGTGTACGAATACATCATCTCCGCCTTCATCGTTTGTCAGAAATCCAAAGCCCTTCTGTGAGTTAAACCATTTTACTGTACCGTTCATATTGGCACCTCCATTTTAGTCGTACACGAACCATTTCGTGATACATATTCGTATCAAAATATGAATGTATTAAAAAATGGCCTAATCGTGTAAATCATCAAATATGACTTACAAACTTAGGCCAAATTCAAAATTCATCTTGATTACTTAGCAACCATAACATATTATGCAGATAATGTAAAGCGTTTTCTTTTAGTAAACGGATTGTACTTCATTACTTGCGTGGAGAGGAGTATTGGGGTAAAATATTTCATGAAACATGAGGAAGCTGAGTATCTTGAGCATAGGAGGAGCAGAAATGACAATATTGGTAACAGGCGGTGCCGGATTCATTGGAAGTCATACATGTGTAGAATTACTGAATGCAGGCTATCAGGTAGTAGTGGTAGATAATCTGTGCAATGCATGCCGTGAATCCGTTACAAGGGTAGAAAAGATAACAGGCAGAAAGGTTACATTTTATCAGGTCGATCTGCTGGACAAGGAAAAACTGAACGAAGTATTTGACAAGGAAAAAA
>CAZABT010000190.1:0-2291 GCA_964483395.1 uncultured Lachnospiraceae bacterium | reverse complement strand
ACCTGAATTTTTCTTACGCTTGACACCCGCTTTTTCTTACATTTGTCCCTACATTTATCCTTACATTTGCCTCTTTCGCCTATCTTTTTCATTCTCCTGACTCAGGGGCGGTTTTTTCAGGTAATGCGGCCGCCTCATCCGGTAGTGTAATTGCCCCCTCCGGCACTTCGGGCTTTTTAGCCGGCGAAGTATTCATACCATTTTGCGTATTATGGTCTGTATCCGATCTGGTCACATTGCCCTCCTGGTCAATCAATGCATAATTTGAAATCCCCTGCATATAGGAAAGTATCCTGTTTTTATCCTCCTCAGCCGCTATTCTTGTTGTAAAATCCTGCTGTATGCAGGGTACAAAGCAAATATTATGCAATTCACTTTCCTTGTTCAATGTCACCTTTACCAAACATGTATCAAGAGTCTTAGAATTAAACCAGAAATTTCCCAAGCTGTAGAACACCGGTACATTCTCAATATAATCGACTCCCTGCAGGCAGTGAGAATGATCTCCTATGATCAAATCCGCTCCCGCTTCCACATAGGCAGCTGCCAGCTCCCGCTGGCTTGCTTCTACCAAGTCTGTATTTTCGCTGCCCCAATGCACATACACAATCACAAAATCGCTGTTTTTTTCTGCCTCTGCGATCACTTCCAGAAATTTGGCCGGGTCAAGCGTCCGCAGCACTCCGGGAGTAGTTTCTGTAGCTTCTTTTGTGTCCGGATTGCCCAGTCGTTCAATCTGTGTCGCAGATACAACGGAAATCTTCTGATCGTTTGCGAGAAAATACACCGGCTTCATTGCTTCCTCAAGGTTCTTACCCGCCCCGGCAAATGGTATCTTTTCCTGATTCAGAATATCCACAGAATCCTCCAGTGCCTCGGCCCCATAATCAAATGCATGATTATTTGCCAAAGAAACCACATCAACGCCCATATCTGTAAGCAGCTTCACATTTTCAGGTTTGGCACGAAATGTATATGTCTTTTCTGGAGTGGGCGTTCCTCTGTCACTATAAGGAAATTCATTATTGACCATGAAGATATCCACACTCTTCATCTCCGTCATCAATTCCTCTGTAATACAATCATAAATTCCGTTTTCGCGTGACCGCAGTGCATTCATATTTGAAAATCCATCATGAAAACAGATATCGCCCCCAAACGCCAAAGTAACATACTCTGCATCTGCGGTTTCCTTCGTATAAATCTTATTAACAGGATCATAAATAATCTCCGGAGCCGGTTCCGGGGTCGGAGTTGGTGTCTCGGATTTTGCATTTTTATATTCTTCTGTTTCATATACGATTACCGGCGGTTCCGGCTCCGGTGTCGTTTCTTCCTCTTCTCCGACATCAGAAATATGTAATATCTCCGCAAATTTTGAAAAAGCATCCCCAAATGAGCATCCGGTCAGCAACACTGATGCGCTCATGCCCAACAGCAGGCAAATCCAGCGGTTAGCTCTTTTATTGTTTCCTCTCATCGTAAACATTCCCCTTAACACTTCAAATTTCCAACTTCTTTTCTGTATTCTAACATAATTTCTGCCTTATGAACATACAACAAAATGCGAACTGATCTATGCTATGATCGGTTCGCATCTTGATATTCCTAACCACTATATTGTGATTTAATATTTTGCTGTAGAAATCTTTACACCAGGACCCATTGTTGTTGCAAGGGAAATACTCTTCAGATATTGTCCCTTTAATGTGCTTGGCTTTGCCTTAACGATTGCTTCCATCAATGTGTTAAAGTTATCGTTCAGTTTTTCTTCTGCAAAAGAAGCCTTTCCAAGCGGCACATGAATGATGTTCGTCTTATCCAGTCTGTACTCGATCTTACCTGCTTTGATATCATTAACAGCCTTGGTAACATCCATTGTTACAGTACCAGCCTTCGGATTAGGCATCAATCCCTTCGGTCCGAGAACCTTACCGAGACGTCCTACAACACCCATCATATCAGGTGTAGCAACAACTACGTCAAAGTCCAGCCAGCCTTCATTCTGAATCTTCGGAATGAGTTCATCTCCTCCTACAAAATCAGCTCCGGCTGCCTCAGCCTCTGCTACCTTGTCGCCCTTAGCAAATACAAGAACTCTTGTAACACGTCCTGTACCGTGAGGTAATACAACTGCTCCACGAATCTGCTGCTCTGCATGTCTTCCATCGCAGCCTGTTCTTATGTGTAACTCTACTGTTTCATCAAACTTTGCTGTAGCTGACTTCTTAACCAGTGCAATCGCCTCTGCAGGTTCATACTGTGTAGCACGATCAATTAATTTTGCAGCC
>CAZABT010000189.1:0-2355 GCA_964483395.1 uncultured Lachnospiraceae bacterium | reverse complement strand
GAGACAAAGCCTTCCAGAGGACCGGGACGTCGTGAAATCGGACATGGAGCACTTGCGGAGAGAGCATTGATTCCGGTTCTTCCTTCTACAGAGGAATTCCCGTATGCAATCCGTACTGTATCTGAGACATTTGAGTCTAACGGATCAACCTCTATGGCTTCAACATGTGCATCCTGCATGTCCCTGATGGCTGCAGGCGTACCGATTAAGAAGATGGTTGCAGGTATTTCATGCGGACTTGTTACAGGCGATACAGATGATGATTTTGTATTGTTGACAGATATTCAGGGACTTGAAGATTTCTTTGGAGATATGGATTTCAAGGTTACAGGTACAACAGACGGTATCACAGCAATCCAGATGGATATTAAGATTCACGGCTTGACCCGACCTATTGTTGAGGGTGCAATCGCAAGATGTCGTGAGGCTAGATTGTTTATCATGGATAACTGCATGAAGCCTTGTATTGCAGAGCCTCGTAAGGAAGTTGGCAAGTATGCACCGAAGATCATCCAGATCAAGATCAATCCTGAGAAGATTGGCGATGTTGTCGGACAGCGTGGTAAGACAATCAATGCAATCATTGAGCAGACCGGTGTGAAGATGGATATTTCCGATGATGGAGCGGTATCTATCTGCGGAACAGATCCGGAAGGCATGGACAAGGCTGTTGAGATGGTAAAGATGATCGTAACAGACTTTGAAGAAGGACAGATTTTTAAGGGCAAGGTAATCAGCATCAAAGAGTTCGGCGCATTTATTGAGTTTGCTCCCGGCAAGGAAGGTATGGTTCACATTTCTAAGATCGCAAAGGAAAGAATCAATCATGTTGAGGATGTCCTGACGCTTGGTGATGTTGTTACCGTGAAGTGTCTCGGTAAGGACAAAATGGGCAGAATCAGCTTCTCTATGAAGGATGTAGCTCAGGAGCAGTAAGAATCAGCTGGGCTGAATGAATAAAAACGGGCGCTCTATCCATAACGGATAGGGTGCTTTTTTTGTAAAAATGTTTTTTGAATATTTCCTCTGGTGACTCATATACTTACTATGGGTGATGGATATGGACAAGGCCGAGGAGTTTTACAAGCTGTTTCCCTGTCCGCTGCGAGAGGCGTTGTCGGCAGGAGGATATCAATACAGGGAAATGAGAGAAATCCGCATCAGGGTCAATCGTCCGATTCTGATCAGATGTGATACAAGAGAGACTGTATTATACCATAGAAACAGTATGGTACCCTATGTGATTGGTCAAGAGGAATTGACGGAACTGATTCATTACATATGTGATTTTTCTGTCTATGCATATGAGGAAGAACTGAGGAAGGGCTATATGACGACAATGGGGGGACACCGCATCGGTGTCGGCGGAAGTGTGATGATGGAGGGAGATTGTGTTCGGACATTTCGCTATATTACCTGTGTGAATGTGAGGATTGCACATGAAATAACAGGTGTAGCGGATACACTTTTACCATATCTGCTGCATGAAAACAGATTAAGAAACACCTTGATCCTGTCACCGCCCGGCTGTGGTAAGACGACAATGCTGCGTGATCTCATACGGCAGATATCCGATCAGGGACAGACGGTGGGGGTTGTAGATGAACGATCGGAAATAGGCGGCTGTTATATGGGCGTTCCTCAGAATGATATAGGAGAAAGAACGGATGTTATTGATTGCTGTGCTAAGGCACAGGGAATCATGATGCTGGTACGCTCTATGACTCCGGATGTCATAGCCGTTGATGAGATTGGAAGTGAGCAGGATACGAGAGCCATCGGGGCAGCGCTGCATTCAGGCTGCAAACTGATTGCCACGGTTCATGGATATGAGATAGCAGATGTTATGAAAAAAAGCGGACTACGCTCACTGGCCGAGGATGGTGTGCTGGAGCGCTATGTACTGTTGGGAGGACGAGCGTCCGGTCAACGAAGCCTTCGCATTTTTGATGTGGACGGTACATGTATTTATCAAAGCGGAGAGGCAGAAAATGATGTTTAAAATAATAGGAGCCTTGTTTGTAATAGCAGGGTGTGCAGGGGTTTCCTACAGCTTAAATCGTGATATCAGAAAAGCGGCGGAACTGAAACAGGACTTGATTCGGATGCTTCGATTGTTGGAGAGCGAGATCAGACATCGTAACCTGAATCTCCCGGAATGCTTTTTGGCGGCAGCTGCCAGACTCACTGGCTCAACAGCCGCTTTTCTGGAGGATCTGGCGGAGGAATTAAAGCACAGGCCGGGTATGCCTTTGGCAGAACTCTGGAGCGACAAAGCAATGCTGCATTTTGGAAAGGGTATCAGTGGAACGGGCGGAAGGCTGAAAGAGAATGAGATGACGCAATTGTGCAGAT
>CAZABT010000188.1:0-2470 GCA_964483395.1 uncultured Lachnospiraceae bacterium | reverse complement strand
ATTTGCATATATAACTGGACATGGAATTTCCTCCCGGATATTTTAATTAACATCACTGTGATTTAAATAGTATAGCATTTTTCCTTCCTTTTTTCCACTTTTATTTGTTTGCATAATGCTTATGAATCCTATATAATTATTTGCAATTGAATGAGACATAAGGAGCGTTTACCATGAAAGTCTATAAGCATATAATTTTCATAATTGTTGCAATACTGGGCTGTGTTTTGATTTTATTTACACACAAGGATGCAAGGACGATTTCATTTACATCTGCTGAACTGATGACCTCCGATGATCCAACATACCTGTATACCCCGGGAATGCTCCTAAGCGAAGGCAACTACACTGTAACCATTGAGTATTCTGCGAACTCTGACTGTCGAATTGACATATACGGAGATTATAATGCAAACTATATTGAAACCTTAAGCGCTTCTGAACATCAGTTTGTAAAAGATTTTTCCCTGACAGATGATGCACAGGGTTCCAAAATACGTTTTACTCTGCCTCCAGACGGTGGTTCCTTGCAGATCGATTCCATTACCATTCTCGCAAATAAACCAATTTATAATGACGCCATCTATTTAACCATAATATATCTGCTTTTTCTATTTTGTATCTGGCTGATGCTTTACAAGAAAGTTTATGCCAAATGGACGCATGAACAATTACTGATTTATGCCGGGCTGGTCGGGCTTATCATAATCACCTCTATCCCACAGCTGCGTACAACACTAATAGACGGTATTGATCTCGGCGGACAGATTATTCGTTTAGAAGGAGTCAAGGATGCATTACTGGAACATCAGTTTCCAGCTATCCTATATCCGCGAACAGCAAATGAGTATGGGGAACTTGGGTTTATCTATCCGCACCTGTTTCTATATCCACTTGCCCTATTAAGAATGATGAATATTTCCATATCTACTGTTTATTCTACCGCTTGTGTACTTTCCAACATCATCAGTATTGTACTAACCTATATTGCCGTTAAAAGTATCATGAAATCTAATTACAGTGCGCTTCTGTCCGTAATTTTGTTTGCTTTTTTTCCTGCCCGGCTTGCAACTTTCACACATGATGGTTCTCTGTTTGGCTCTGGTTTTGCTGCAATGTTTCTTGCATTGACCATCGCCGGAATCTATCAAATTCTGTTTGATGACACAAAGAAATGGTGGTTCTTAACAGTAGGACTCACCGGAATCTTTCAGTCCCATTTAGTGACTACTCTCATTATGATATTCATAACTGCTTTAATCTTTATATGCTTTTTGAAAAAAACTCTTTACAAGGAGCGGTTGTTTGCATTGGGAAAAGCGGCTGTTGTTTTTATTCTCGTAAATTTATGGTATATGATTCCCTTTATTTATTACTATGCAACAGAAGCGCTTGGCCTAAGCGCCTTAGGAGATACTTTCTTTACTTATTCATTCACAGAACTAATTTCAAATACTAATTTTCTTTTATCAGCATTTCTGCTGCTATGTGGATTTTACTATCTGATTCGTTTTCGAGCCGAAAAGGATTCCTATTATCCTTTTCTGGCAGTCCTTACTGTCATAGACTGCATTCTTATGCTTGCTCTGACCTCCATTCTTCCTTGGGAATGGCTTAGAAGTTTTTCCGTGATACATTTTCTCACATCCACGCTACAGTTTGCGAGCAGACTCTATATTATGACAGAATTAATAGGCGCATTCCTATTTGCTGCCGCTGCTTCCAAATGGGTTCACACAAGTAGAGGTAAAAGCATTTTCATTTTAGCCACCACGTTACTGATGATTAGCATCAGCGCTCAAAGTGTGTATTCCTATATGACTAGTTCTCAGGTTCTTCTCACGCAGAAGATTGGATATCTCCAGCCATACATTCAACGTGAATATCTCCCACCGGATACGGAAAATGAGTTCTTTGCCGGTAATTCCTGTACATTGTCTGATGAATCCGGCATTTATGCAGAAAACTATCTGAAGCACGGCAGCAGATTGATCTTCAGCTATTCTACCGCACTGACAGATGCCTATGTCGAGGTTCCTATGTTCTGCTATAATGACTACGTTGCCCGCTCCGATGACGGTACTCCAATTGCACTGTCCAGTGGAACCCATCATAAGCTTCGCATCGCCCTGCCTCCCACAGAGACTCTCCGAACAGTAACTGTCTCTTTCGAGGCTTCACCACTATATAAATTATTCGTAATCATATCACTGCTTTCCACAATCTGCTGCATATACCTTGTGAGAAAACACAAAATTTGATATACTGCGATTAAGCAGAGCAAAATGAATTGAAAGGCATCGTGCAAGTTTACTTGCTAAGATGACTTGCAATTCATTTTGGGAGCAACGCGAACGAAGGAACCCAGTTTATTTTGGGAGCAACGCGAACGAAGGAACGTAAAGGATAACCCACATGGACAAAATAGCAATTCTGATTCCCTGCTACAATGAAAGCAGAACAATCAAAA
>CAZABT010000187.1:0-2578 GCA_964483395.1 uncultured Lachnospiraceae bacterium | reverse complement strand
ACAACAACAAATATTGCTACTGATCACAACCAGTTAACAATGGAGATTATGAAAAATGTAGCCGCAAGACATGGTCTTGTCTGCCTGCTCCATGAGAAACCGTTTGACGGCGTTAACGGAAGCGGTAAGCATAATAACTGGTCCCTTTCCACTGATACAGGCATGAACCTCTTAGAACCCGGAAAATCGCCTCACGAGAATGCTCAGTTTTTACTTTTTCTCGTAGCAGTCATCAAGGCAATTGATGAATATCAGGATTTGATGAGAGTATCTGTAGCCTCCGCCGGAAATGACCATAGACTTGGAGCAAATGAAGCACCACCTGCTATTATGTCCATGTTCGTCGGTGATGATCTGGCTGAGATTTTAGAAGCACTGGTCAATAAGGTGCCCTACAATGGTTCGGGTAATCAGATCATGGAGATCGGTGTTCATGTCCTTCCGAACTTTCCGAAGGATACAACCGACAGGAACCGTACCTCACCATTTGCATTCACCGGTAACAAATTCGAGTTCAGATCACTTGGTTCTGCCGCCTCTATTTCAGGCCCGAACATCATCCTGAACACGATTGTTGCAGAAGAACTGAAGCAATTTGCAGATGAGCTTGAACAGGCATCCGACTTTACGGAAACCCTGAACAAATTGATTCGACGCACCATCAGAGAACACAAACGCATTATCTTCAATGGAGACGGTTATTCAGCAGAGTGGCCGATTGAAGCTGAGAAGAGAGGCCTGCTTAATTTAAAGACAACTGTAGATGCCCTTCCGGAATTTATTGCTGAGAAAAATGTAAAATTATTTACATCACATGGCATTTTTACAGAAACAGAGCTTCATTCCAGATATGAAATCTTGCTTGAAACCTACTCGAAGCTGATCAACATCGAAGGTCTGACAATGGTAGATATGGCAAGTAAGGAAATTCTTCCCGCAGTCAATACTTATATTGCAAAGCTGTCTCAGACAGCTTCCATGAAGAAGAGCCTTGATGCTGCACTGCCTTGCAGGATGGAACTCAGTCTGATTGAAAAGCTCTCGGCTTTGGAGGATCAGGCATATGAACAGATTGATACACTCAGCAATGCATTGAAAAACGCAAGCGGTGACGGTCTGACTTTGGCTACCTATTATAAGGATGTAGTCATCAGCGCAATGACAGCGCTTCGTGCATCCATAGACGAGATTGAAGTCCACACAGACGAAAGTCTGTGGCCATATCCACAGTATGGTGATTTATTATTCAGAGTATAAATGAATCTTTCATTTATATAACGCACAAAGACGTGTACAGGGAACGATGAGCTTCCCGATGTACACGTCTTTTTGTATTTATGCTTTACCAAAATTTTATCCATGAGGAGGAAAAAATTATGAGTACATTATTATCAGTTCCGGTAACTCCGGAAAACATCAACACGATTTGGATTTTACTCGGCGCAGCTTTGGTATTCTTTATGCAGGCTGGCTTTGCAATGGTAGAGACAGGTTTTACCAGAGCAAAAAATGCAGGTAACATTATTATGAAGAATTTGATGGACTTCGCCTGTGGCGCTCCGATTTTCTGGATTGTCGGCTATGGTCTGATGTTTGCCGGCACAGGCAAATTCATCGGAGGCCTTGACCTCTTTACAAATGCAGGCGGTGACTATGCCACACTGATCTTTCAGACAGTCTTCTGTGCAACGGCTGCAACCATCGTATCCGGCGCTATGGCAGAACGTACAAAGTTCAAATCCTACTTGGTATACTCCGTCGTGATCAGTGCTTTGATCTATCCTATTTCAGGACATTGGATCTGGGGCGGCGGCTGGCTGTCACAATTAGGGTTCCATGATTTTGCAGGTTCAACAGCAGTACATATGGTCGGTGGTGTATCAGCACTCATTGGTGCAAAGATCCTCGGACCCAGACTTGGCAAATATGACAAGAATGGTAAGCCTCGTGCAATTCCCGGACATTCACTGACACTTGGTGCGCTTGGTGTATTTATTCTTTGGTTCTGTTGGTTTGGATTTAACGGATGTTCTACTGTTTCAATGGTAGACGGTGCAGATATTCTGGCAAGTAAGGTTTTTGTAACAACCAACCTTGCTGCAGCCTGTGCAACTGTCGCAACAATGATTTTCACTTGGATCCGCTACAAAAAACCTGACGTTTCCATGACATTGAACGGCTCTCTTGCCGGACTCGTAGCTATTACAGCAGGCTGTGATGTTGTTGAACCTTGGGCGGCAGCAGTCATTGGTGTCATTGCAGGTATCGTAGTTGTTCTCGCAGTTGAGTTCTTTGATAAGGTTGTTAAAATTGATGATCCCGTTGGTGCAATCGCAGTACATGGCTGCTGCGGAGCTCTCGGTACGATCCTGACAGGTGTATTTGCAAATGAAGTCGGTATTGTATATGGCGGCGGTTTAGGGTTCTTCGGAATTCAATGTCTGGGTGTTCTGAGTGTGATCATCTGGGTAACCATCACAATGACAATTGTATTCCTATTAATCAAGAAAATCTTCGGACTTCGCGTTTCTGTTGAAGAAGAAGTTCTTGGTCTGGATGTAACAGAGCATGGTCTTGT
>CAZABT010000186.1:0-2654 GCA_964483395.1 uncultured Lachnospiraceae bacterium | reverse complement strand
TATTTTGGTGGAAATCATGATTTGTTCATGGAAACTGAGAAAAATCTGAAAGTAGAAGGAATCTATTATGCAGGAAGATTTTCATTATTATGCAACCTATACTGCTGCATATCTTGCAGGATATTCTCATGAAGAGAGTCTGAGCATTGCATATTCAGCCCAGTTTGTAGACTGCTGTACGACAACGTTTTTGAATAAAATCAAGGATCCTTCGTCAGCAGCGACAACGCAGCTTACGATGGAACTTGCAGATGCAGGAACGGATATGATTGGATTGCAGAATATTACGCGGATTTGGGCTTCCTTTCACTTTCTGCCTTACGATCTTTATGCAGATATTAAGAAAGGTTCAAAACGTTATCTGAGAAAATACAGGCTGCTTTGCAATGCGAATGGTGCTCTTGTCGTTGACACGGTGAAGCTGGCAAAGAATAGCAGCTTGCAGGCATGTGGTGTCGCAATGCATGTTTTGGCGGACACCTGGGCACATCGTTATTTTGCAGGGACCCCATCGCTGGTCATGAACAATGCCACAGAATTTTATGATTTGCAGGAAAAGAAACCAATCAAATTCATGCATAATCCAATGGTACAGGAGGACGTTGAGCAGGGGTACTATATCAATACGGTTTATCAGAGCAATGAATCTGCGATTATGAATCTGGGGCATGGCAGAGCAGGGCATCTGCCGGATTATGGCTTTATGCGGTATCAGTTTCTTCCATCTTGGGGAAATTACGAGATGATTGATAAGGATAATCCATCAGATTACTTTTCTGCTTTTTGCCAGATGGTCTATGCAATGAAATATCTGCGGGGAGAAGAAGCGGATTTTCAGAAAGATACCTATGATCAAGAGTCTGTTTTGCCGTGGAAAGAGGAAATCATGGCAATACTCACAAAAAAACAGAGGGTTGCAAATGAGGACTGGAAGCGGTTTGGCGAGAAGCTGTCGGGACAGAGTATAGAACTGTTTGAACTTTCAAAATACGAACAGGAGTATATCACAGCGGATCAGAAAGAGAGAGATGACACTTTTTTGGGGCAATTCATTCTTGCGGCTTTGGCACAGAAAAGTATGGTGACGGGTAAGATTTTTCAGTCGGGAAATCTTCTGGCAGGATATTCTGTGGATTTTAACAAGTATGGATTTCGCGGCATTAGTGATTATAAGAGACTCATCAGAAAATAGGAGGTATCCTGTGGGAAAAGCAAAGCGTATAGCATACTTTTTCAAGGGACTGGTTATGATCATAGCCAGTTTGATTATGTTTGCATGGCCCGAGGAAGGGTACCTGGTCGTACTATTTATTCTGGAAATGACATTGTTGATTCATGGAATCCAAAAGATCTGGTATTACTTTTCCATGGCACGTTTTATGGTTGGTGGAATCAATATTTTTTATCGGGGGCTTCTGATTTTTGATGCGGGATTGTTTACGTTAAATCTGCGAAATATGCCACCGATTGTTACGATGCTCTACTTGATTGCCGTGATGCTGTTTTCTGGTGTTATCAATGTGGCAAAGGCAAATGAAACGAGAAAACAAAAGTCCATTCACTGGAAATATTCGATGTTTTCAGGAGGCGTAAAGATTCTGGTCGCAATCGTTTGTATCTTTCATCTTCATTCAGCAGAAATCATTACAACGATTTACAGCATAGGACTTTTCTGCTCTGCCGTTTCCCATATCGTGACTTCATTTCGAAAGACAGCGATTGTCTATGTGCAGTGAATTATAGTATGATGTCAATCAAAAAAATTTAAAATTACATTCAACATAAACGAAAGAAGTTAGGCACTGTCCCTTCAGAAAAGCCTTCGATTGTCCGATATATCCTAAAAGACCTTTCTCAAACGGAATTGGGAAAAATGCTTCAAGGAGGAAATCAGTATGTCACAGTCAAATGTAGCTACAATTCAAAATGGTCAAACCACAGCAGCACAAAATTCGGTGGATAGAACCCAGAATACAAAGAAAAGCGGGAATTATGGAAAAACTGTCGGGCAGCCAAAACTGAGTGAAGAGGCAGCTGCTTACTACGAAGAACTAAAGAAGAAGTATGGAAATATGGATTTCATTCTGGTGAGTGAGGATCAGAAGGAAAACGCCAAGGCAATGGCGGGAAGCTTTGCAAATCCGACGAAACCGGTGGTGTTGATTGATGAAGAAAAAATCGAGCGTATGGCGGTCGATGAGCAGTACCGCAAACAGTATGAAGGAATTATTTCCGGTGCAACAACTCAGCTTTCTCAGCTAAAGTCTCAGCTCATGCAGACGGGTGCCAATATAAAGGGTTATGGAATGCAGGTCAATGACGGCGGAACCGTGCAATTGTTTGCGGTGATGAAAAAATTAACCGTGCAACAAAAGACCAGATTGGAAAAGAAGCACGAGAAGGCGAAAGCAGAAAAGAAGGCAGAAGAAAAGAAAGCTCAAAAAAAGGAAAAGGAAGAGAAACTCAAGAATCACGATGCAAAGAATATCATGAAGGCCGCAGAGGATGAGGAGACAGTAACGGTCACTGCGGGCAGTATAGAAGAACTGCTCATGAAAGTTGATGATTTCATGCAAAATGAAAAACTCAATTCTACACAGACCCAAGAGGAAACAATGCTGGGTCAGCATGTGGATTTCAGGGGGTAGTGCTTA
>CAZABT010000185.1:0-2726 GCA_964483395.1 uncultured Lachnospiraceae bacterium | reverse complement strand
AGGCGTTGAAGAATAACAGACGATTACTTGCGACACCATACTTCTTCTGGGCGGCAGCTTTCATTATCATCCCCCTGGGTATGGTGTTTTATTATGGACTGACGGATAAATCAGGTGCCTTTACCTTTGAGCATGTGGCAGCCATCATTTCGCCCGAAAACTGGAAAGCACTCATGCTGTCTCTCCTGCTCTCACTGATCAGTACACTGATTTGTTTACTGTTGGCTTATCCGCTGGCTTTGATTCTGTGCAATCTGAATGTCAACCAGTCCAGCTTCATCGTATTGATTTTTATTCTGCCGATGTGGATGAATTTTTTACTGCGTACGCTTGCATGGCAGACTCTGCTTGAAAAGACCGGTGTCATTAATAGTATACTGACCTTTTTGCACCTTCCGAATATGGATATCATCAACACGCCTTATGCCATCATACTCGGTATGGTCTATAATTTTCTGCCCTTTATGGTACTGCCGCTGTTCAATGTACTTTCCAAAATTGACAAAAACGTTATCAATGCGGCAAGAGATCTGGGTGCCAACAGCCTACAGACCTTTATCAAGATTACATTTCCGCTGAGCCTTCCCGGTGTCATCAGCGGTATTACCATGGTTTTTGTTCCTGCACTTACGACCTTTGTCATCTCCGACCTGCTCGGAGGCAGCAAGATCCTGCTGATCGGCAATGTCATAGAGCAAGAATTCAAGCAGGCCAGCAATTGGCATGCAGGCAGCGGTCTTTCACTTGTTCTGATGATTTTTATTATCATCAGTATGATTGTGACTGAAAAATATGATAAGGATGGCGGGGTGATATCATGATTGTGAATCGTTTAAAAAGAATATATGTTGCTCTGATCTTCATTCTTCTGTATGCTCCCATACTGACTCTGATCGTGCTTTCCTTCAATGCAAGCAAGACACGTTCCAAATGGGGTGGCTTTACAATCAAATGGTACATTTCCCTGTTTCAAAATGAACAAATCATGAATGCCCTTTCCACAACACTGATCATTGCTTTTCTTTCAGCGTTGATTGCAACGATCATCGGTACTGCTGCTTCTATCGGAATTTTCAGTATGAAAAAGGGCTGGCGCACATTCTATCTGGGAGTAACAAACATTCCGATGCTGAATGCTGACATTGTAACAGGTATATCCTTCATGCTGCTTTATATTGCGGTTGGTGCAACCTTCGGATTTCCCACCGTACTGCTAGCGCATATATCCTTCAATATTCCTTATGTCATATTGAGCGTCATGCCAAAGCTGAAGCAGGTCAATTACAGCACCTACGAGGCGGCTTTGGATTTAGGTGCATCTCCGGTATATGCATTTTTCAAGGTCATCTTTCCTGAAATTCTGTCCGGTGTTGCTTCCGGCTTCTTGCTGTCCTTTACGATGTCATTGGATGACTTTATCATTACACATTTTACAAAGGGGCCTGGATTTGATACATTGTCAACGAAAATCTATACCGAGGTCAAAAAGGGAATCAAGCCTGAAATGTATGCCTTGTCCACCCTGCTGTTCCTTTCGGTATTGATACTTCTCTTTCTGATCAACAGAACACCCAGAAAAGAGAAGAAAATAACATGCAAAGAATAAACGAAATGAAGGAGAGAATTATGAAAAAATCACTTGTTTTACTGCTATGCCTCTGCCTTGGTCTGTCGGTCATCGGGTGCGGCAGCAAATCAGCGCCGAATGGCAAGGTGGTCGTATACAACTGGGGAGAATACATCGACCCTGACGTACTGACCACGTTTCAGGAAGAAACAGGAATCGAGGTCGTCTATGATGAATTCGAGACCAATGAGATCATGTATCCCAAGGTAGAAAGCGGTGCATCCAAATATGATGTCATCTGCCCGTCCGATTATATGATTCAAAAAATGATTGAAAATGATCTTTTGGCAGAGATTAACTTTGACAACATCCCGAATCTCAAAAATATTGGTCAGGATTATCTGACACAGTCACAGCAGTTCGACCCCGAAAACAAATACTCCGTTCCTTACTGCTGGGGGACGGTAGGCATCCTCTATAATAAGACAATGGTCGATGAACCGGTCACTGGCTGGAGCATTTTATGGGATGAAAAGTATGCAGACAATATTTTGATGCAGGATTCCGTACGTGATGCATTTATGGTTGCGCTTGCCTATGCCGGCTATCCAATCAATTCAACCGATCCTGCTCAGCTTGAGGAAGCCCGTGACCTGCTGATTCAGCAAAAGCCGCTGACGCAGGCCTATGTCATTGATCAGGTACGTGACAAAATGATCGGCGGTGAGGCTGCCATTGGTGTTATCTATTCCGGAGAGGCCATCTATACACAACGTGAAAACCCAGACCTTGAATATGTCATTCCGGAAGAAGGCACTAATATCTGGATTGATTCCTGGGTTATTCCCAAGAATGCAGAAAACAAAGAAAATGCTGAGAAGTTCATAGATTATATGTGCCGTGCAGATATTGCACTGAAAAACTTTGAATACATCACCTATTCCACCCCGAATAACGCTGCAAAAGAACTGATCGAGGACGAGGGTATCAGAAACAGCAAGATCGCCTTCCCGGATCTGTCCCAATATATGCTTTCTACCTTCTCCTATCTTGGCGAGGAAATGGATGAGTATTATAATCAGCTGTGGAAAGAAGTAAAATCTGAGTAAGCATTTTTTGAATTGTTGATATTTTGATGAAGGAACGTGAATCGGGTGAT
>CAZABT010000184.1:0-2777 GCA_964483395.1 uncultured Lachnospiraceae bacterium | reverse complement strand
TATAATAAAGATAGATTTCCTGGGGTGTACGACAACTCTTGTATTTTGAACCTACATTTACTTTAAACGGGATTCCTATATTACCGATTCCTATGTCAGGCCTCATTTGCAGTGGAAGACAGAAGAACGGCTGCGGTCACCCACCTAGCATTAGCTAGGAGTCAAAAAACAAGAACCGGCATCTCTGGGATTATCACAAAAGAGGAAAAGCAGTCTCGCAAGAGGCTGCCTTTTATGTTTTACCATTTCCGGAACAGGAGAGGCATATGAACAAACTCAAAGTGATACTCATGATAATCGGTCTGATCATTCTGATCTTCTTATTAGCCCCAAGGACAGAACAAAAGAATACAGAAGAGCCTCTGCCTGATATTGAATATGAAGAAGCGGGGGATATCCCAAATCGGATCAGAGTAGTATTAAAAACAAATGATGGGAGTGGAATTCATCATAATCAAGTGAGTCTGGTACCGAATTGTTCCTATGAAGTCATTTGCGGACAGGAAAGCCGGCTGTACGAAGCTGATAAGGAATTTACCGTAACCATGCCTATAAGTGAAGATGTACTAACAGAGGAAAAAAGACTGCAGGTGATTCCATGCTCGGCAGATGCCGAGACGACGGTTCTGTCTTTGCAAAGAAGTCAGGGAACTCCGAAATACCGTGGTGCATTTGAACTGCAGTGTGATCAGAACGGAATTGTCATCATCAATGATCTGCCGCTGGAGGAATATTTGTATGCGGTAGTGCCGAGCGAAATGCCGTCGGATTATCCGATTGAGGCACTTAAAGCACAGGCTGTCTGTGCAAGAACCTATGCCGTAAAGCAGATGCAGCATTCTAAATATACGGAGCTGGGGGCGCATGTAGATGACAGTACGAGTTATCAGGTATACAACTATATAGGAGAAAATGCGGCAGTCAATGCAGCAGTTGATGCAACAAGCGGCCGTGTCGTGACATATCACGGTGAAGTGAAGGATACCTATTATTTTTCGACTTCCTGTGGATATACGACTGATGGCGGGTCATGGAAAGCAGATACAGAGGAGGATATGGAGTATCTGGAAGCCAGGCGGCTTTCGGAGGAGGCTGTGGAAGCATGGGCGGTGCAGAACGAGGCAGATGCGGTTACAGAGGACGAGTTTGAGACCTTTATCCGCTCCGAACATACAGAAGATTATGAAAGCAATGAGCCGTGGTATCGTTGGGAAATGCAGATTGAGCATGCGGCGCTCGGACGGATCAATGAGAAGATACAGGAACGTTATCAGGTGAATCCGAATAAGATACTGACAAAAGACACGAACGGCGTTTATCGTTCCATTGAGCCTCCGGAGCTGGGAGAACTTCAGGATATCAGCATTGCAATGCGAGGAGACGGCGGTGTGATAGAAAGTTTGATTCTCTTCGGCAGTAATGCTACAATACAGGTAATAACAGAGTATAATGTCAGATACATATTAGCTGCGGAGGGGGCGTCAGTCAAAAGACACCGCGGAGAGGATGCAACCTGCGGCGTACTGCTTCCAAGTGCTTTTTTTGTAATGGACATAGAATATACAGATGATCAGGTGGAACGTATGCTGTTGTATGGAGGCGGCTATGGGCATGGAACCGGCATGTCCCAGAACTGTGCTAAAAATATGGCACTGAGGGGGATGCAGGCAGAAGAAATCATCAGATGCTTTTATCAGAACGTTGAAATCAGGGATTTATCTGCGAGTATGCTGTGATGTCCCATGATGCGGAGGTATTATGAAGGGAAAAATAAAAAGGATATATGATCTGTTTCGGGGGTTTTCAGTGGAAATGCAGGAGGACAATGTGCGTGCGTATGCTTCCAGTGCTGCCTTTTTTGTGTTTTTATCTTTGATTCCGTATAGCATTCTGATTTTGGCAATTATCCCATACACACCGCTCACCAAGGCAGATGTGCTGGCTGCGGTCGTAGAATTGCTGCCTAATGCACTGGATGGCTATGCAATCATGATCATTGACCAGCTGTATGCCAATACCTTTGCCGCCTTGTCTATATCCATTCTGGCTGTGATATGGTCTTCGGCACAGGGCTTTCTGTCTATTACAACAGGTTTGAATGTGATTTACGGGGTACATGAGCAGCGCAACTATTTTTTCATGCGTGCAAGAGCCGGATTATATACGCTGATCTTTGCAGTGGTGATGGTTGCTTCACTGATGCTGTCCGGCTTCGGAAGGACATTCAGGACGCTTGCAGAACAGAAATTGATACGGCTGCCGTTGTTGTTTCAGACGATCATTGATTTTCGAATCATTTTAACACTGGCGATTATGACGCTGACGTTTACACTGATTTATACAACACTTCCGTATCGGAAACAGGCATTTCGGTATCAGATACCGGGAGCATTGTTTACGGCTGTTGTCTGGTCGATCTATTCATGGGCTTTTTCTGCGTACATCAATAATTTTAACGCCTTCAGTATGTATGGAAGCCTTGCAACGGTCGTGATCATTATGCTGTGGCTATACATGTGTATGTATATTATGTTTGTCGGGGCACAGCTCAATGATTATTTCAGAGACAGCATGTCGAAGCTCATGCGCCGTAAAAAGGAAAAGATGTTCGGAAAAGTGCCCGATATGAAAGTTTGACTTGACATTCGGCTGATTATTGCCTAGAATAATAGCAATTAGTTTAGATGAAATGCATTGATGGTGCAGGCAGCATGTTTGCCATAGAATATGATTTTCTTTCAGAGAGAGGAAGCCATCGGCTGTAAGCTTCCTTAAGT
>CAZABT010000183.1:0-2790 GCA_964483395.1 uncultured Lachnospiraceae bacterium | reverse complement strand
AGTCCCATACTGCTTACGATTCCAATCAGATTTCCAACCAATACAGGTACTGCACACAAAGCTGCTGCCTCCTGAAGAAGACAAGTTCTTATCTGCTTTGGTGTAGCTCCGATGCTGGAGAAAATACCAAATTGGTGGATTCTCGCATTCATGGAAACGGCAAAGGAATTGTGTATAATGACAATCAATGAAAAAGAGGCCATTACCAGAATCAGAATAAACAAGGGGAACAACAACCTCGGTGCAGTATCCTGGGCGCTTCTTATAAGATACATTGCAAGGAGTTCATAATTGTAGGTAACTGTACCCGGTAAGCATCCCACAAATTCAGCGATCTTCGGAGTATCTTCAAAAACAGTTCTATAATCATAAAAGTAAATATCTACGACAGTTTCTGAATCTGTGCTTTTACCGTCATTTATCATTACCTCTTTCACGTTTGCAAAATTCTGTATGGAATCAATATCTTCAATGTCCAGATTCCCGACAATTCGACTTTGCCAGCCACCTTCTTCCACTTCAATGCGTTCCACTTCATATTTCCACGCATTATAAAACAATCCACACAGTAATGATAGCAGCAATGCTGAAATAAAAGCGGCTACGATAATAGATATACTCGATGAACGATTGTTTTTTATATATCCTGATGAATAGTCTTTCCACATAGCTATTACCTCCGCCTTTCATCACTGATGATATGTCCATCCTCTATAGCTATAATACGATCAGCTTCAAGTGCCACTTTTTCATCATGGGTAATCAGTAAAATAGTCTGCTCCAGATTACGATTAGAAAGCTTCAACATATCAATGATTTCTTTAGAGTTCTTCTGATCAAGGTTTCCAGTAGGTTCATCTGCTAAGAGTAGTGCGGGACGATAAATCAGAGAACGTGCAATAGCAACTCTTTGTTGTTGTCCACCTGATAACTGATTTGGTAAAACTTCAAGCTTGTCAGAAATGCCAAGAGCATTCACAACCATCTCAAAATATTCCTGATTTGGTTTTTTCTTGTCTAAAGCGAGTGGCATAAGAATATTCTTTCGTACCGTAAGCGTAGGAATCAAATTATAGAACTGATAAACTAAGCCTACCTTTCTTCGACGAAAAATTGCAGCTTGTGTTGGATTTTGCTCAGAAAGGTCTGTCCCATCAATGGTGACCTTTCCGCTTGTAGGCTTATCTACACTTCCCAAAATATGTAGTAACGTTGATTTTCCAGAGCCGGAAGCTCCAATAATTGCTACAAATTCCCCTTTACTGACTGTGAAATTGATACCGGAAAGTGCCACGACCTCATTCTGACCAGCGCCGTATACTTTACGAACTTCTTCACATGATAAAATATTCATTCGATTTTCCCCCTGCTATGAATGTTTTAATCCTTACACAATCATTGTACCAAATGAAAATTACAACTTAGTGACTGTAAAATCGAATTTCAAAACAAGCTCCAGAATTCGGAATATTTTTTGCACGTATTGTTCCATTTTGGCGTTCTATAATCTCTTTTGACAATGCTAATCCTATTCCTACACCGCCTTCACTTGCGTTCTGTCCTCGATAAAACCTCTCAAAAAGGTATGGCATATCCTCTTTTGCAAAACCTTCTCCTTCGTCCCAAATAAGAATTTCCGTATATAATGGATTTTGTTCGTATATGCAATGAACCCTTCCGCCTTTGTTATGTTCCATGCAGTTTTTCATCAAATTCATAACAGCTTCCATAGTCCAATCCAAATCAACAGAAACCGGCATTCCACCAAGTTCTGCTATATCAAGGGTTGTCTCTGACTGACCAAAAAGCTCCTGTAGGTTATCTGCCGCAAGCATGAGTATCGTAAATACATCTGTTTCCTGCTTTTGCAACTGAAGTGTTCCTGCATCAAGTCTGGATAAAACAAGCAATGATTCTTCTAAATGTGTTAATCTCACAAGCTGCTTTCCTATCTGTTCCAAATGGCTTTTATCATCATTCTGACAGATCATCTGAGTTGCCAATGATATAGCTGTAATGGGTGTTTTTAACTGATGTGCAATATTCTCCAAATTATCTGCGAAACAATTTTTCACTTCTATAGCTGTATCTTTTGTATGATAGAGAAAAGTCACTGTTTTATAGATTTCATCTTCCAGTTTCGAGAACTCATCTTCTCCAGTAGTTCCCAAAATAACCGCTTTTCCAGTATTAACCTGTTCCAAATAGTTTACTAACGCCTGAATACGCTTGGCTTCGACTTTGTTTCGATATAGAAATGTAATGCAAAAAAGAAACATACCTGTTAGAAATGAAATGATCACAAAAAAAACATTCAAGGTATAAGAACCATCTGCGAAATCAGACGCACTGTAGCCCAAAGTTGATAATATTTCATTCTCCGCCGCTGTACTTATATTGCCATTTGTATATTCCTTCAATGCTACCGAAATTATTTCCTGTGCTTTTGGATTCTGCTTCAACATCTCTCCACAAATTGCATTCAACTGCTTGAATTGAAGCCTGCTATAATATTGTGAAGTGATCGCAACTGCAAAAGTTGCGATTATCAAACTGATGGATAATACAAAACCAGAGGTAATAAAAATATTTTTTTGTCTACTCATACCGTATCCTCCATGCGATACCCCACACTTCTAACTGTTTTCATACAACTTGGCTGATGAAGTTTATCTCTTAAACGTTTCATAGTCACTGTCAATGTATTGTTATTCACATAATTTCCATTTACATCCCATACCTGCTCTAATATTCTCTCTCTTGTAACAGTCTTTCCTTTATTCTGCATCA
>CAZABT010000182.1:0-2858 GCA_964483395.1 uncultured Lachnospiraceae bacterium | reverse complement strand
GTGCCAGCACAGCAGCGACATTCTGTCATCAAGACTCTGCTCAGTCGCGCAAAAAGAGCTTCATCCCAGAAGGGACGAAGCTTGTAAGATTCGCGGTACCACCCAAATTCCTGTATCTCTGATACAGACACTCGTTTCGTGTAACGTACGTGGACGTCTTTTCTTACTGAATGAATGACTCATCTGTTCGGAAAAGCTGCTCCGGTGGGAAATTCGATTGATTGTCTGAACTTAAGGAAGCTTTCAGCCGGTGACTTCCTCTCTCTATAAGAAAACAACCATCTACTGGGCACCATCTTGGCATTTGATTCATATAAAGTGCTTATTGAAGCTTATTATATGCGGTTAAAATACGAATGTCAAGTCCTCTTTTGGGTAGTTCTTAGCCTCGTGCTCAAAACCACTGTCCTATACAAGCCCATTGTATCGTTCACTCAGTGCCCTGATTTCTTCGGATATCTGCTTCGTCACATGCTCCGGGCCTACAATTCTGGCACTGTCGCCCAACGCAAAAATCCAACCCAGAAACAATTTGGTCACTGCCACATTTACATGAACAATAAAATGCTCCTCATCGGCAGGAATCATCATCACATCCTTCCCAAAGCGGTCTATCATTACATTTGCCAATTCATTTTGACACTCTATTCTAACCGTTTCAAGATTTCCTTCATACATGCCATAATACTTCTGCGTATAATGAGCCAGATCTGCATCCCTGAATACATCCTTACCTTCCCGCTTTTGATTCACGGCAGAAATCTTAACCATCTTGTCCACACGATAATGCTTGATTTTTTCAGCCCTCGCATCATATGCAATCATATAATAATTTTCATTATCCCAGCACAACGCCCACGGACTCACCTGATAAAAAGCCCCGTCTTTCCGCAGTTCCATCTCTTTCCTGACATTCCACTGAAAATATTGAAATTGAATCTGCTGATTCATCCCGATTGCAGCATGGACAGCATCAATATTATAGTAAATACTCTCATTCATTGTCTTGATTCTTCCGGCAACATATACCTGTCTCTGCAGCTGCTTTGCCTCATGCTCACTTGCAAGGCTCTCCAGCTTTTTGATCAGTGCACTGGACTTTTTCTCCGTAATAAATCTGGAGGACTGAATTGCATCTACCAGAAGCTTCAGCTCTGCAAGTTCAAACTGCCTTGATGCCACATGATAGTAATATTGTCTTCCGGACTGCTCCCCAATGACTTCAATCCCCAATTCCTCCATCGAAGCAAAATCTGCATAGATGCTTTTCCGCTCAGCCGTAATCCCATAAGCCTCCAAAGCATTCCGTATTTCCGGCATGGTAATCCTATGATTGTCATCTGTCTTCTGCAGCATAATCTGTATCAAACGATATAATTTCAGCTTCTGATTTTCGTTCTTGGCCATAATGATTCATCCCTCGCACATATAAACGTTTTTTATAAGAATCGCTCTAATTCCTGCTTCAACTTTTCATAGAATAGTCCCAGGTGATACCCATCCATCAACGCATGATTACACAATAAAGTGACCGGCATCAGAATCTTGCCATCCTGTTCAAACTGCTGTCCCCACGTAATTCTTGGATTGCTGTCTGCTGGCTGTGGGACAGGCTGAATAATTGCTGTATAAGCAACATTCGTTACCGTTGTGACAAAAAACAGAGATAAGACATCGCCCTCGTCATCCAATACGGCACGCTGTTTTGCCCGCTCCTGTTCTTTGGCTGCATATGGTATAAAGTCCTCAAACGGCATATCACAGTCAACAGCACAATAACAATAGCTGTGATTGTTCAGTGCAACTGTGTAGGAAGGAATGCACTTATCATATTCTATAATAGAGCCCTGCAATATCCTCTGGCGAAACTCAGGAATCGCATTGGCTGCTTTTGTTGCCGCATAAAGAAAAGAGAGGAAAAACGGCGCTTTACGTTCCCTTATTGCTGCAAGCCATTTTGTCAGATCAATATTTGCCGTCAGACCGACATATGGAAAAGCCATACTGCTAAAATAATCAAACTGCTCTTTTCTTACATAGTTTTTCATATCGATTTCTTTATATTTCATCCGTTGCTCTCCTTCGATTTTTCTTTTGTAAATAACATAGGACGTTCTAAAGCAATCCCTCCGTATGATCAGTTCTGATTAAGAATTGATTTTAATAAAGCTGCACAGCCCTCTGTCACATCATGATAGGTCACATCAAATACACCCGTATACCAAGGGTCTGCAATATTTCTCGGATGCTCTGAAAAATCAAGTAATCGGCATACCTTTCCTTCCGGGTCTCCGCCCAGTATCTTAATCATATTGCGGATATTGGCACTATCCATCCCCAATAAATAATCATATTTCTCATAATCCTCGCGCCGTAGCTGCACCGCCTGCTTCCCTTCGCAGCTCAGTCCGTGTTTTCTTAATTCCGCTTTCGCCGAAGGATACACCGGATTCCCGATTCCGTTCCAAATCTCCTCTGTACTTGTAGCGGCAGAGGCAATATAAAAATCGTCCGAAAGCCCGGCTTTGTGAACCATGTCTTTCATTACGAACTCAGCGATTGGGCTGCGGCAAATGTTGCCGTGGCATACGAAAAGTATTTTTATCATCCCTTTAAAATCCTCATTTTCTTTGTATTTACGGGCTTTGTAGCCCTTTTGTAAAAAGCGATTTGGTGGCATAAATTAGTATAATTTGGCATATTTTTGCCACCAAAAGGTATAAATTGAGGTGTAAATTATTTCATTTTACACCTCGGTATTTTCGGGGTGTATTAAATCACTCTCATTCTCTCAAGTTCATGTTTCGCATCTTCAAACCTCACGTGGGTATAGGTGTTAATTTAGGAAGAAGGTTTAT
>CAZABT010000181.1:0-2984 GCA_964483395.1 uncultured Lachnospiraceae bacterium | reverse complement strand
ACATACAAAAAAGTTCTTATTTACATCACATAATATCCATAAAATGGAGAAAAATCATGCTAAAAAGTAGAATTTGTGATGTATATGCAAAAAGTAGTGGTTTACATCACGCTTTTAGGAAATATGAGGGATGTAAAATATGATTATTTTGAAAATACATCCAAATTGAAGCCATGATGTGAATTGAAGTCATGATGCAAATAGAAGCCATGATGTAAATTGAAGTCATGATGTAAATTGAAGTCATGATGTGAATAGAAGCCATGATGCAAATTGAAGTCATGATGTGAATTGAAGCCATGATGTAAATGGAAGCCATGATGCGAATAGAAGTCATGATGTAAATTGAAGTCATGATGTAATAGGAAATGTTTAATTTAAGAAAAAACACATTGACTCACAGAACAGTTAAATGTAAGAGGGCTGGTTTTGTAATTTTTTTTGCTTGAATGATAAAATTTAGACAAATCTGATAAAAATTTAACGAAATATAAGCGGAATGTACTTAATTTTGCACAAAAAAATGCAAAAAAGTTCTTGTATACAATAAACGCATTAGCTATAATTGAATTAACGATTTAGTATAATTGAATTAATGCTCGAATATATTCAGGAGGATTGAAGGAGGAACAACAGAAATGTCATTTATTGATCGGATTAAGGAGAGAGCAAAGCAGGATGTGAAGACAATCGTACTGCCGGAAACCAATGACCGCAGGACATTGATTGCGGCTGCAAAGATATTACAGGAAGGTACTGCCAAGCTGGTTATGGTAGGCAAGGAAGAAAAAATCATGGATGGTGCCAGATGGCTTGAGGTTGATTTGAGTCAGGTCAAGGTGGTAGATCCGGAAACAACAGAGAAGCTTGACGAATATGTAAATCTGTTATATGAGACAAGAAAAGAAAAGGGCATGACCCCCGAAAAAGCAAGAGAACTGCTGCTGAGCGACTATCTGATGTTTGGTGTTATGATGGTTAAGGCTAAGGATGCAGACGGAATGGTTGCAGGAGCATGTCACGCTACAGCAGATGTACTCAGACCGTCCCTGCAGGTATTGAAGACGGCACCGGGGGTAAAGCTCGTATCGGGTTTCTTCATATTAGATGTTCCCAATTGTGAATATGGTGCAGACGGTACATTCTTATTTGCCGACTGCGGACTGAATCAGGATCCAACCTCAGAGGAACTGGCTGATATAGCAGATTCTTCTGCAAAAAGCTTTACGAATCTGGTTGGACAGAAGCCGATCATTGCGATGCTTTCTCACTCTTCTAAGGGCAGTGCAAAGCATCCGTTGGTAGACAAGGTGGTCGAGGCAACAAGAATCGCTCATGAAAAATATCCGCACCTGACGCTGGATGGAGAATTGCAGCCGGATGCAGCACTTGTACCCGCGATTGCACATTCCAAAGCTCCGGGCAGTGAGGTAGACGGTAAGGCAAATGTTCTGATCTTCCCGAATCTGGACTGTGGCAATATCAGTTACAAGCTGGTGCAGAGACTTGGCAAGGCAGAGGCATACGGCCCGATGCTGCAAGGCATCAGCCGTCCTGTCAACGATCTGTCCCGCGGCTGTTCTGCGGATGACATCGTAGGTGTGGTAGCTCTGACAGCCGTTCAGGCACAATTGGTGTAAGCAGCAAATATAAAAACGAAGAATTTTAGAATCGACACATAACACTTACGGAGGAAAACTCATGAACATTTTAGTCATTAACTGTGGCAGCTCATCATTAAAATTTCAGCTTATCAACACAGACAGCGAGGAAGTCATTGCAAAGGGGCTGTGTGAGCGAATCGGCATCGATGGAAGCAGAATCGTATATTCACCGGCAGGCGGAGAAAAACAGATTAAGGAAGCTGATATGCCGACACATACGGAGGCCATCAAGCTTGTCATCAATGCTTTGACAAATTCACAGACTGGCGTTGTCAAGAGTCTTGATGAGATTGGTGCAATCGGCCACAGGCTGGTACATGGCGGAGAAAAATTTGCATTTTCCACAATCATCAATGATGAAGTCATCAAGGCAGTAGAGGAATGCAATGAACTGGCACCTTTACATAATCCTGCAAATCTGATCGGCGTAGCAGCCTGCAGAGAGCTGATGCCAAATACACCGCAGGTAGGCGTATTTGATACGGCTTTTCATCAGACGATGCCTGAGGAGGCATATTTGTACGGACTTCCTTATGAATATTATGAAAAATATAAAATCAGAAGATACGGCTTCCACGGCACAAGTCATTCTTATGTATCAGAGCGTGCTGCAAAGCTGATGAATATACCCTATGAGTCTTCTAAGATCATTGTATGTCATCTTGGCAACGGCGCATCCGTGACCGCAGTGAAAAATGGAAAATCAATCGATACCTCCATGGGACTGACACCGCTTGAGGGTCTGGTCATGGGTACGCGTTCTGGAGATTTAGATCCGGCAATCATCGAGTTTATTGCACAGAAGGAAAATAAGACACTTTCAGAGGTGCTGCAGATCTTGAATAAAAAATCAGGCGTACTCGGTATTTCAGGAGGCTTCACAAGTGATTTCAGAGATCTTGAGGAAGCATCTGCTGCAGGAAAACAGAATGCCATCAGAACCATTAATGTATTTGCTTACAGAGTGGCAAAATACATCGGGGCTTATACGGCAGCTATGAACGGCGTAGACGGCATCTGCTTTACGGCCGGTGTCGGCGAAAACAGCCATACCGTCAGAACAAAGGTGTGTGAGTATCTTGGCTATCTCGGCGTTACGATTGATGAGGAGAAGAATGCGGTAAGAGGAGAGGAAATCATTATTTCCACACTGGATTCCAAGACAAAGGTCATGGTCATACCGACCAATGAAGAACTTGCAATTGCAAGGGAAGCACTTGCTTTGGTCAATGCAGAATAAGAACCTTTGCGCGACTTGGTTTCTTTGGTAAATTGCAAGAGGTTTATGTGATTTAATTTTTATTTGTGAAATATGCATAA
>CAZABT010000180.1:0-3083 GCA_964483395.1 uncultured Lachnospiraceae bacterium | reverse complement strand
ATTTCATGCGGTTTTAAGGCCCTTGCATAAGTGCCAATAATAGCATCTTAACACCCGACAAGGACAGAATATGAACAATTCCCGCGCGCATATATAACTCCTTAATATCCGCATCCAGCATACTCTTATCCCCCAGCAGCAAAGCATATAAAATGCCTGCTTCCTTTTCCGGCAGCGCTTGTGCATAGACCGACTTGAGGCGTTCACGGAACTGGTACAGTGTTTCCTTCCATTGACTGTATTCCTTGGAGGCACCTGTTACATATGCCTTGGTCACAGAAAAATCAATGCCGTTTATTTCATAATATTGTGCAGCATCAAACTGTCCCTCATTTTCAGCAGCATCAAACAGGTTCACTTTACCCTCTAAGGCAATTGTACTGCCAAGCCTGACCTGTGTAGCTTCTGCAAGATATGCAATTATGGAATACGTTTCGTGGGAGGATTCGATTGGTTGTTGAATAACCGTTTTTTTGAGATAAATAATAGAATTACCGTTTTTGATTTCTTTTTGACTGACCTGACCGATCAGACAGACATACTGTCCTTCGTGAAAGCCTGTCCGTTCCTCCGGAGCAGGCCTTGCAAGGATTTGCATAAACAGATGGGTAATCAGTACGACCGCCAGACCAATCAGACACATTGGTCTTTTCAGCATTGTTTACTCCGTTTCTACGATTTCAAGATTACGTTCAAATATAGTTGACATCAAAATATGATCCCCAAAATACATATCATTCTCTCCATCAATGGAAATCTGCACCTTATTGACATTGGGCAGCTCCGTCAGAGAATTGACCAGCGAATAGATGACCATTTCCTCCGATACCGGATAATTGATGGTCAGGAAATCTGCACTCAAATTCAGATAGCAGATTCCATCCTTAAGCGTCACACCCAATATCTTCGTGGTCGGAGACACCGTCGGATTGACACCCTGTACAGCTGGTCCGGCAATGATCTGCTCTGTCACCAGCTTTTCCATGGAAATATTGCTGCTGTAAGCCATGGTTTCCACTGTGGATACAAGTGCAGTATTCTCTGCATTTGCAAAATACAGCTTCAGGCTTGCTTTTTCATAAGTATTGATTTCATTTCCCGTATTGTCGACGAAGGTTTCTGACGTCATCAGACCAACGGGCTGTTTGTTGGTATCCAACAATGGCTCACCGCCGACGCGAAAGGATACACAGTCCACTCCCGGAATCTGACACATGGTACGCACGATTGCCGCTCTGCAAAGAACCTCTTTTGCCGCACCTGCCTCACGATAGTTTTCATCGAAATCTATCATCAACTGACCCCCATCAAACACATAGGCCAGCACATTGATCTTTGAATCAATGGGCTTCTTCAGATCTGTATTGGAAGGGTCTGTTTCCAGTACCGCCAGCAGTTCAACAATCTGCTCCTCCGCCGTACTTGCCTCACAGACATATGGCTCTGCCACTACTTTTGTTTCCTGCTTATTAATATAATACACGCGAAATCCCATATCTTCTGTTTCATCTTTTGCACCACAGCCGGTCATACAGGATAACAGCATGACCATGCATACAATCATACATACCATTCTTCTCATAGTCATCCTCCTCAGCCCTGTGTACCTACATAATTCAGGGGCAGCTTGACAATAAATACCGTACCGACCTCTTGTCCTGCCTCCACCCTGATGGAACCACGATGCATCAATATGATGTTTCGTGTAATGGCAAGTCCCAATCCACTGCCGTCAATTTCCGTAGAATGTGATTTGTCCACTCTGTAAAAACGTTCAAAGATATGTACATGCTCGCTCTCCGGTATACCGATTCCCGAATCCGCCACTTCAATCGTAAATAACTGATGGTCGGCATTCAGCGTCACATGAACCCATCCCTGATCCTTATTGTATTTAATGGCATTCTCTACAAGATTGGTCAATGCCAGCGTAAACTTCACCTCATCTATTTCTGCGACCACATCCCTGACGCTCTCAAGAATCAGTTCAATATTCTTTTTTTCCGCAATCGGATGCAGACGTTTCAAAATTGCTTCCAACACTTCTGCGATATCCTTTGACTCTACATTCAGCTGCGCCTCTGTCTTATCCAGCTTTACAAGCGACAGCAAATCATTAATGATATTATTTTCCCGATCGATCTCAGCAGCAATGTCCTCCATAAATTCCTGATACAGCTCAACAGGCACGTTCTCCTGCTGCAGCAAGGAATCTGCCAGCACCTTCATCGAGGTCAACGGTGTTTTCAATTCATGTGAGACATTGGAAACAAACTCCTGCCTTGAAGTATCCAATACCTTTGTTCGTGCAAGCATCTGATTAAACGCATTCGTAATATATTCCGTCTCCAAATAATCCGGAACTGAAATTTCCTCTTCTGTAAACCCTTCCTTGACCTCATTGATTGCATTAATGACTCGTGAAAATGGCCGCAGCAATGCCATTGCCAGAATATAAGCGAGCATGAAAATCAAAATAGCCATGGTAAATTCAAGCACCAAAGCCTTCTGTCCCAAAATCTCAATACTGTCCACAATGCTGTCGGTTGATACGCTGATCAGCATCACTCCCTGCATTTCCAGTGTTGTGGGGTCTGTGATCGGTATCGTGATCTCTATGTAATGATTATTCTCATCATAATGATTGATGGTCTCACCTTTGAAGCATTTGATGACCTCTTCGGAAACGATGGTCTTGCCCTCGTTCAGTGCGTAGGTATCCTTAATGATCTTAAAGTTGCCGTCAATGATCAGAATACGTCCGTCATATAGGTTGGAAAGCTGCTCCAGTTCACTGTTGACGACCTCTGAGCTTGTATCCAGCAGATAATTGTAGGTAATCAGGTGATTGGCAAGAATCTTGCATTGATTTTGCACATCTGACGTTCTCAGACTGACTGCACGCTCCTCATAATTATTCAGGATGGCAAAGTGCATAATGGCGCTGGGAACAATGCCCACCGCCAAAATAATCACAAAAATCCTTAACTTCAGGCTGCGCAGCAGCCGTATTTTACTCAATCTGTTCTTAATTCCGGTAAGAATGATAATTCCTCCTAACGACGCTACTGTTGAAAATAGTA
>CAZABT010000179.1:0-3193 GCA_964483395.1 uncultured Lachnospiraceae bacterium | reverse complement strand
TTGCAATCAATAAGGATGAGTCAGCACCTATCTTTGATGTAGCAGATTATGGTGTGGTAGGAGATCTGAATAAGATCCTTCCGATTCTGACAGAGAAGATCAAGGCTGAAAATGCAGCTAAGGAAGCAGCAAACGCTTAATAGAATCTTTATATTAGGTATCAGGCATAAGCACTGTGGCATCCCCGCGGTGCTTTTGCCTATACTATGCATTGTTAATTGATTAACAATATACGATTTAACAGAAAAAATGAAGAGGTGCGGAAGAAATGAGTAAGAGTTTTAATGATTTGCTGTCAAAGGTTTTCCAATGCTCACTCAAAACTGTTGCAGTGTCAAATGCACAGGATGATGCAGTATTGGAAGCGGTTAAGGCAGCGTATGAAAGAAATATTGCAAAATCCATTCTGGTAGGTGATCAGAAGAAGATTGAAGAAATCGCAAAAAGTATTCATATGGATCTGGCTCCGTTTGAAATCATTGATGAGCCTGATACAGCAGCGGCTGCACGCAAGGCAGTGGAGCTTGTCAGCACAAAGAAGGCAGATATTTTATTAAAGGGTCTGGTTGATACCAAGACATTTCTGCGCAGTGTTTTGGACAAGGAAGTAGGTCTGCGTACGGGTAAGATGATGTCTCACGTATGCGTATTTGAGGTCGAAGGAATTGATCATCTGCTGTTTTTAACAGATGTTGCATTTAATACCTATCCCAATTTGGAGGAGAAGGCAAACATCATCAGAAATACTGTAGAGATTACAAAGGCATGTGGTATTGAGAATCCCAAGGTTGCACCAGTATGTGCAGTTGAAGTGGTGAATCCCAAGATGCCTCCGACAGTGGATGCAGATGCACTGACCAAGATGAATGAAAACGGTGAAATTACAGACTGTGTTGTCTATGGTCCTCTATCCATGGATCTTGCCATTGATGAAGAAGCAGGCAAGCATAAAGGTATTGCCAATCCGGTCATCGGTAAGGCAGATATCATCCTGTTTCCGGACATTGATTCCGGCAATATTACTTACAAGACATTGGTGCATACAGCAAAGGCTAAGAACGGAAATCTGCTGATCGGAACAAAGGCTCCAGTCATTCTGACATCCCGTTCCGATAACTTTGAAGTAAAATTAAATTCCATTGCTCTGGCGTCAGTCGTTGCTGAGTCAATGAAATAGTTAGTGGAGAGTTCTAGTTCTATAAAGGAGGATTACAAATGGCAATCAAAAGTTTGATTATCAATCCGGGTTCTACTTCAACCAAGATTGGTGTTTTTGAAGATGAAACACTTTTGTTTGAGGAAACACTTCGTCATACAACAGAAGAAATTGCGCAGTATGACTTGATTGTAGACCAGAAGGATTTTAGAAAAGAAATTATCCTGAATCTATTCAAGGAAAAGAATTTTGATATCAACTCATTGGATATGGTAGTCGGACGCGGCGGTATGCTAAAGCCGATTCCGGGAGGAACCTATGCAGTGACAGACGATCTGTTACACGATCTGATGATTGGAAAGCAGGGACAGCATGCTTCTAATCTGGGTGGTATTCTGGCTAAGGAAATTGCAGATTCTATCGGCAAGCCGTCCTATATTGTAGATCCGGTTGTTGTCGACGAGTTAATGCCTATCGCAAGATATTCAGGAGTACCGGAACTTCCGAGAACGAGTGTGTTCCATGCGCTGAATCAGAAGGCTGTTGCAAAGAGGTATGCGAAGGAGACAGGCAAAGCATATAACAGCCTGAACCTGATCGTTGTACACATGGGCGGCGGTGTTTCTGTCGGTGCTCATACAGATGGCAAGGTAGTTGACGTATTTAATGCTTTGGACGGTGATGGTGCATTTTCTCCGGAACGTGCAGGAGCTGCTCCCTCAGGAGCATTGATTAAAATGTGCTTCTCAGGTAAGTATACTGAGAAGGAAGTTTATAAGAAGTTTGTTGGCGGTGGCGGCTTCAATGCTTACCTTGGGACAAATGATATGAGAAATGTAGAGAAAATGGCAGCAAGCGATCCCAAGGCAAAGGAAATCAGGGATGCATTTGTATTTCAGGTCTGCAAGAACATTGGCTCCATGGCAACTGTATTGTCCGGCAAGGTTGATCAAATCATCATAACCGGCGGTATTGCATACAACAAGGCTGTAGATGCGGATATCGAGGCAAGAGTTGGATTTATTGCTCCGGTTACGGTATATCCGGGTGAGGACGAGCTGTTGGCACTGGTACAGGGCGGCTTACGCGTTCTGAACGGAGAAGAAAAGGTACAGACATATTAAAAAAGCGAGAACTTGATTCATTTTTATAAGGGTCAAGTTCTTTTATTATTAAAGTTTTATAAAGAAAGGGTCGGAAACAAAGTTTCCACTCTTTTTTTAGTTGAGAAAATATAGGAATTAGTTTATAATCATAAACAGTGGGCAGTTTTACGCAAATATAGGTAAGTACCACGTCAAGGAGAATAGAATGAGTTCTGTTAATCAATATGGAAAGCCACTCGGCAATCTGATGCAATTCAAGAGCGATTTTTTTGAAAAAAATGAAGCCATGTTAGCAATGGCTGATGATATGGGAGATGTACTGCGCAGACAGCCGAAGCGTGAGGCATGTAAAATGTGCGGTGGAAAGCTGGGAACACCGCTGTTCACCAGCCATAACATCGGATATATCCTGTGTCCGGTATGCGGTCATGTCAGTTCAGAATATGAAGATACAGATGAATTTGCCAATAAAGTTTACATAGAAGATGATTATCTAAAAAATTACAGTGAGAGTGATAAGGAAGCTTATCGTAAACGCCTAGAGACCATTTATATACCAAAGGCGGCATATTTAAAGGAATGCCTGCAAAAAGAAGCGGTGACAGAGGGCAAGCTGCTTGATATTGGAGCAGGAAGCGGTTATTTTGTACAGGCTGCAAAGGAGCTTGGCATGCAGGCAGAGGGCATTGAGATTTCAAAGGCTCAGGTGGACTTCGCAAATGCGATGGCTGGAGCTGCTATTTTAAAGGCAGTTGACAGCGGACATATCAGTGAATACATCAGGAATGCTGATGTCAATATACTTTCTGCAATCGGTGTTTTCGAGCATATTATTACACTGGATGACACATTACAGGCGATTTCCGCTAACCCAAGCATACAATATGTGTATTTATCGGTGCCGATGTTCTCCTATAGCTGTGCATTCGAG
>CAZABT010000178.1:0-3243 GCA_964483395.1 uncultured Lachnospiraceae bacterium | reverse complement strand
TTCCATACTTGCCAACATGCAAAAATATCCCAGTATTGCAACGCACAGTGTCTTGTGTGTAAACCACGAATGTACGGAAGCATGATTGGCCGTGACGATATACCATGCGAATGGCATGAACATGATGATCAGAAAGGGAATACAATTGACGAATTGTATTCTCTTCTTTTTTATAAAAGTATTCAAGGCTGTATAGCACAGCATGATGACAGGCAGTATTTTGTAAATCGGCATCTTGAACATTGCTAAGTTATATAGAATTGTTTCGGTCACAGAGGTACCACTTTCTACGGCACCATTGAGGGAACGTTCCTGCAGTGAGTTTATGACTGCAGCGAAGCTGGAGGCTCCAAGGAATAGAATGGAAAGCATCCATTTGCCACTCCACATGCCGATATATCCGATTCCCCAACATAATGAATAACCAATGACGGACAATACTGTTTCTTTCATCGGAACATTTTTGCGTTCCTTTAGTATTATGCTAAATACAAGTGGAAACCCAAGTGTGATGAGCGGATAGGTAAGCAGATCAAAATAACTGGTCAGTATGCCGGTCACAAAAAACAATTCCGGAATTAAATTTTTATCTGATAGTTTGTCTTCAAACAAAAGAAGGGCGATTACTGACAGTAAGGCAATGTAATATACGGAAGAATATTGCAAAGACATTGCCAAAACGGAAGGAACAAGGTAAAATATAGTAAGTATGGTCGGGAGAATGTATTGCGACAACTGTTTTTTGGCAAGCTGCCAAATCAGGGCGGCAACCAAAAGGGACTGCAGCAGTCCGTTTAACACGCGAATATCAGAGTAGGAAAAAAACAGTAATAAAGGCTTTAGAAAAATCAAAAAACCATGCCAATATCTTGGATATTCGATTGTATAAGAGCCATCCTCCTGCCAGATGTAGGACATAAAAGATTCCATTGGATTTTTATCAGCATATTTATATTGACAATTTTTCATGGCAGAAATCAGGGGAGAATCTTCGGTGGAACACAAGGCGGCATTCAACATGGCTCCGTCTGTATAATTGTCAAGCTGTGTGTTGATGTACCCATCTATTGCCGTAGGATAGGTTCCTTCCTTTTGGAAGGTACAGATAGAGTTTGCACAGCCGAGAACGAGTCGGTTTTGCGGAATGGCATAGACAATGGTAAGCAGTAAGCCGCCGATGAAAATAGAACCAAATAGTAATATGATAAAATGAATTATTTTTGATTTAAGATATTCTCTATTGAGTTTCATCTATTTTCTCCTAAATGATGCAGAATTGAATTTTCAGCGAAATTCTCTCTGTATTTTATCATAGAAGGGAAGAATGGTCAAAATAATATACCGTAAGTATTTACTGTTGACAGGAGGACAGACTATATGACGAGAGACTCTTTTTTATGGAGAGAGCGTTTGAATAGTAAGAATGTATTATATTATCATGGAGAGCAATGCGAAAGGGTTCTGAATGCAAAAGATCCAGAAGCGGGAATTGGGGCCTGTTATGTTGGGATTCATGTGATTTTTTGTGAAGCATTGCTGGATGAGATGTATGAGCAACTGCCAGTGGGGGCAGATGTATATATTGTCAGAATCGGAAATCGTATTAATTTTCAAAAAGAAGGTCTGATGCTGATCAAACATGGCTTTGAACATGTGGTTCAGATGAAGCATAGAGAATATAAGCGCAGCTATGTGATCCATTGCCGCAAGGGAAAGAAGGAGAAGCCACTCCTGTCTGTAATTGTGCCACTGTATAATGAGGAAAGCACGGCGGGTGAATTGCTGGAGAAGCTGATCAATCGGAAGTGGGTAATGGATTGCGAGTTTATCATTGTGGAGAGCAATTCTAAGGATAGAACGCGTGAGATAGCACAGTCATTTGAACAGCATCCGAATGTAAAACTCATATTAGAGGACAAGCCATCCGGCAAGGGGAATGGTGTGCTCAGGGGCATTCGGGAAGCTACAGGGCAGTTTATTGCAATACAGGATGGCGATCTGGAATATGATGTTGAGGACTATGATAAGCTTCTCCCGCCGATTCGTGATTATCAAACATTGTTTATGCTCGGAAGCCGTTATAAAAAAGATGACTGGCGAATGCGAAAGTTTTCCGGCGGAGGAAAATGGATTGCTGATTATCTGAATCTTGGACAAAAGCTTCTGACATGGTTGTTGAATACGGCCTGTGGATGTAAGCTGACCGATCCGTTTACGATGTATAAGATTTTTCATAAGGATTGTATGTATGGAATTGATTTTGTAGGCGGCAATTTTGGATTAGACTGGGAGCTGGTCATCCGGTTTATCCGAAAGGGCTATATGCCAATGGAAATTCCTATTTATTATAAGGCTCGTTCCTATGCGGAGGGAAAACACATTGATTTGTTTAAGACACCGCTTGAAGGACTGAAAGCATTGTGGCACTGCAAATTTGCCGTAGGAAGATATGATTATGGAGATGAGTAAATAAAACATGAGGCGCCGTGATTATTCGGCGCCCTTTCTTTTTAATACGACCAATACGGTTTTCCACAGAATCTTGATGTCCAGTCCTAATGACCAGTTATCGATATATTCGATGTCCAGCTTTACGACATCTTCGAAGTTGGTGATTTCATTTCTTCCGCTGACCTGCCACATGCCGGTCAGTCCGGGAGTGGTGCTGAGACGTTTTTTGTGGTAGCTTTGGTATTGCTCAAATTCATCCACTGTGGGAGGCCTGGTGCCAACCAGACTCATATCACCTTTGAGTATGTTGAAGAACTGCGGCAGTTCATCAATGCTGGTACGGCGGATAAATTTACCGACTTTAGTGATGCGTGGGTCATCCTTAAGCTTGAACATGAGACCCTTCATTTCGTTTTGTGACATCAGTTCTTCCTTGCGTGCTTCGGCATCCATATACATGGAGCGGTATTTATACATTTTAAAGATTCGGCCATTTTTTCCGACACGCTTTTGTGTGAAGAAGATCGGGCCGGGAGATTCAAAATAAATAAATGGTGCAAGAATAATCGTGAGCGGTATCAGCAGCACGGTTCCAACAATGCCTCCAAGGATATCCAACGCGCGCTTGGTCAGCATCTGACGCATGGAGAGAAATCGGTTCGCATAGGTGATCACATAATAAGAACCAAAATGGGAAATCATTTTATGTGAGGTAATGTCATGAAAGAAGGAGTCTATGCTGACATGCACCACGATTCCCATGGAGGAGATTTCTTTGATTTTTCCTTCTAA
>CAZABT010000177.1:0-3253 GCA_964483395.1 uncultured Lachnospiraceae bacterium | reverse complement strand
ACGTCGCCTTACAGAGAGATTACATGGCAGTTATGTCTAATTCTATGTCAACAGAGGATTTTGCCAAATTGCAGGAAGAGGGCTATCCACCCGGAAGTACCACTGTAGAAACATCGGTTACCATTCTGGATGAGATCAAAGCAACACTTGTAAAGTCGGGGGTTGCAGTCGAGGGCTTTACAGATGACATCAGTGCAGAGCAGCTTGAGGAGATTACCGGCAGCGTCAGCAGTGCGGCCTTGATAGAGCAAAAGCTGCAGGAAAATGACCTTCCGGTGACAGAAGAAAATGTAGAGAATATCGAGCGTGCAGTCGGGCAGATCGAGCACATGACTGAGCTGTCAGACAATACGATAAAATATATGTTAGCAAATGATATGGAGCCAACAATTGATAATATATATAAAGCGGAATACAGTTCAGCAAACGGTGGAACGACACGACAGGCAAAGGGCTATTTTACGGATGAAACAGGCTATTATGCAAAAAAGGCCGACCGCATTGACTGGCAGCAGCTTGCAGGTCAGATTGACCAGATTATAGGAAATGCAGGGCTTGAGGTGAGTGAGGAGACTCGCGCCAACAGCAGATGGCTGATTGAACAGGGAATCCCTTTAACAGAAAATACAATCTGTGAACTGGGAGAATTGAAAAATATCTCATTACCGATGGAAAGAGAAGCTATCATTGACAGTGTCATTGCAGCAATTGCGGATGGAAAGGAAGCGAAACAGGCAGTTCTGACAGAATGTGAAAGTGCAGCAGTACAGGCACAGAATATTATAGAGCAGACGAACAGTATTTCAGATAAAGCAGTCAGGACGGTTGTTGAACAGGAGAAGGAAGTTAATCTTCAGAATTTGTATGAAGCACAGCAGGCAATAGAAGAAGGTCAAACCGAATCTGTGGCTACAAGCAAGGTGAATACATCCTATGAGGCTATTTCAGCACAGAGACTGTTAGAGGAAACCCGGCTGCAGATGACAACAGAAGCGAATATGAAGCTGATCAAAAGTGGATATTCCATAGATACGGCACCTCTGGAGGATTTGGTTTCCAAGCTGAAGACAGCAGAGCGGGAATACTATAATACCCTGTTCGGTGAGGATGCAAAGACAAATATAGAAGAAAAGATATCGCTTTATAAGAGAACAACCGGCATTATGGCGGACATCAGAGATCTTCCGGCGGCCGTATTAGGTAAGATGAGTACAGCGGGTGCAACATTTACCCTGTCTCATGTTTACAGTGAGGGCGTAGCACGCAAAGCGGCGTACGAACAGGCAGGAGAGACCTATGAAGCGCTGGGAACGGCACCTCGTAAGGATATGGGAGATTCCATCCAAAAAGCATTTCGCAATGTAGATGCACTGCTTTCAGAAATGGATCTGGAGACCAATGAGACCAACAGGCGTGCAGTGAGAATATTAGGCTATAATCAGATGGAAATAACAGAGGAATCTGTTCAAAAGGTTAAGGAAGCTGATCAGGCAGTGCAAAAGCTGATGGATAAGCTGACACCGGCAGCAGCTTTGGAAATGATCCGAGCAGGCAAGAATCCTTTGTCAACGAATATTTACCAGCTGACAGAAGAAATCAATGAAACAACAGCGGTTCAGGAAACGGAGAAATACAGCGAATATTTATGGAAGCTGGAAAAGAATCATGAAATTACGGCAGAAGAACGTACCGCATACGTTGGTATCTACAGATTGTTCCGTCAGATTGAGAAAAGTGATGGCGGAGTCATCGGTGCAGTGCTGCAGAATGAACAGCCGCTTACCTTGAAGAATTTACTATCGGCAGCCAGAAGCAGCCGGGCAAGTGGTATGAATGTGGCAGTAGATCAGAAATTCGGAGCATTGGAGTCGGTGTCGGGTACAGAGGATTCCATCACGTCACAGATAGAGGGTTATTATAATACACTGGCGCAGGAAATTTTGGATAAGCTGTCACCGGATAAGCTGCAGAACATGTCCTTTCAAATGAATACCTCTATGGAGTTCTTTGCAGAGGAACTGCGGAGCGCAGAGGAAAATAAGGAAATGCAGCAGGCATATTTGCAGGAACAGATGCAGGAGGTTAACGAGGCCTATCAGGCCGAGGATTATGTTTTGAACGAATTACTTCAGTATGACCAGCAGATTACCCCAGATAACATCACTGCGAAAGCAGCGCTGATGAATCAGAGAGGTTCTGCATTCAAGCAGATATTAGAGCAGGCAGCAAAGGCGGATGAGAGTACAAAGGGCAGAAATAGCGGATGGAAGGATAAGCTGATTCAAGCCGCAGGAAATCTGCAGGAAAGTATGGGAGATGAAAGCAGTGCCGTTGCCGCTTATGAGGAGTTGGTTAAAACAGGAGAAGATATTTTGTCAGAGCGTACAGATGCACAAATATATGCGGTGGATGTAAAAAGCATGAACCTGTTATATAAGCAATTATCTGTAGCGGGCGGACTGGCAAAGGAAGGAAACTATGAAATACCGATAGAGTTAAATGGGGAAATGACTTCCATTAATTTAAAGATTATCAAGGACAGTGATTTAAAAGGAAGAGTTACGGTCACAATGCAGACCGAGACATATGGACAGGTAGCGGCAGAGTTTCGGGTAGGAAAAGGACAGATAGAGGGTTATGTAGGTTCAGACAGTCAGGAGGGACTCAGACAACTGTCCCGTATGGAGGAGCCTTTGCGGAAAGCATTGCAGACAGAGTCACAAGAAGTTCGGGAATTAAGCTTTATATACAGCAAGGAATTGGATATCAATCAATTCGGACAGAACCTACAAAAGGAATCAGGCAGTGAAGAAAGTACCAATGATGTACCGGAGACCGGAACCAAGGAACTGTATGAGACAGCCAAGGCATTGATTTTAACATTAAAGAGTATGCAGCAGTCATGAAAACAGCAGACAATCAGAACGAGAGGTGGACGTATTTATGAAAATTAATCAAAACATTCAGGCGATGGTAACAAGCAATATTCTGACGACAAATGAATCCAGACTTTCTACATCATCAGAGAAATTATCATCAGGCTATAAGATCAATCATGCAAAGGAGAATCCTGCGGGTCTTGCGATTTCTAACAAAATGAGGGCGCAGATTCGAGGTTTAGAGCGGGCATCACAGAATGCCTCCAATGGCATTTCTGTGATTGAGACGGCTGAAGGAGCATTATCCGAGATCCAATCCATGGTACAGAGAATGAATGAATTGGCTGTACAGGCGGCAAACGGAACCAATGTAT
>CAZABT010000176.1:0-3492 GCA_964483395.1 uncultured Lachnospiraceae bacterium | reverse complement strand
ATATGGGCATCAGATACAGTGCACTTCCGGGACATACAATGGAAATGGCAGATGCCTTGAATGAAGTGCTGTCCAAGAAATGGTCAGAGCTCAGAGGTCTTGCAATCGTTTCCTTTGGCGTAAGCTCCGTAACGGCTTCCGAGGAAGATGAGAAGATGATCAAGGAGCTGCAGCGTAACGCAGTGATGAAGGATCCAACCATGGCGGCAGCTACACTGACAGCAGCGCAGGCTCAGGCTATGCAGAGTGCGGCAGCAAACGAGAGCACAGGCCCGATGATGGCGTTTGCAGGAATGAACATGGCAAATATGGCAGGCGGCATGAATGCAAACAATCTATATGCAATGGGAGCACAGCAGCAGGCAGCAGCACCACAGTCGGCATCGGCAGCAGCACCCACAGCAGGAGGCTGGACATGTGCATGTGGCAAGACCGGCAACACTGGAAAGTTCTGCGCAGAGTGTGGAACACCGAAGCCGGATGAGAATGGCTGGACCTGTACCTGTGGTACAGTGAACAAAGGTAAGTTCTGCTCAGATTGCGGCAAGCCGAAGCCGGCAGGAGCACCAACTTATAAATGTAATAAGTGCGGCTGGGAGCCTGAGGATAAAATGAATCCTCCGAAGTTCTGTCCTGAATGCGGCGATGCATTTGATGATCAGGATCGGCAGTAAAAGGTAATCCAAGCGAAAGGTTACATAATTAGTTAACATAATAGCGTCAAATTTCAACGAAACTATCCTTGTGAGCAGCAAGACGGTCATTGCCACTGTAATGTTTGATTTTACTTGGATAGGGGAAGCAGGGTGTAATTCCCTCACGAACCCGTCACTGTAAAGTCAGAAAACCAGTTGAGATGGCGTACAAAGAACCACGTGGAGTTGGTGTTCGTACAAGAATAGAGAGCAATCATAGGATTCCTCTGTCTTTGCATACATTGTGCGTGAAGACAGAGGATTTTTTTGGAGGAAGGATAAGAAGGAGGATGATGTGATTATGAAAGAAAAAAAGAGTAGACGGCTTCCGGTCATCATTGGAGCAGCGGTTTTGATTGTGCTGGTTGCGGTTATGGGTATTTTATATTTGAACTCAAGACCACAGGCACAGACTGGAGCAAAGACAATTACATTTGTAGTTGTTCATTCGGATGAAACAAGCAGGGAATTTGTGATCCACACAGATGAAGAATATCTGCAGGGGGCATTGGAACAGGAGAACCTCATTGCGGGTACGGAGGGCGACTTCGGGATGTATGTGCAGACGGTGGATGGCGAGACAGTTGATGAGTCAAAAGAGCAGTGGTGGTGCCTGACGAAGAATGGGGAAGCACATATGCTGGGTGTTGGCGAGACACCGATTGCAGACGGAGAGCAGTATGAATTTACAGTTGCGACAGGCTGGTAGGCCGGAGAAAGTTCATCCTAAAAAATACAATGCCATGACAGTGCATGAAATCGTACTATACGCGCTGCTTGCGGCATTGCTTCTTGTGGTACAGGTGGCACTTGCATTTCTGCCGAATATTGAACTTGTATCCGTGCTGCTGATTGTATATGCACGTGTGATGGGTAGAAAAACATTGATTCCGCTCTATGTGTTTGTACTTGCGGAAGGCTTGCTCTATGGATTTGGTATCTGGTGGATCAATTATTTGTATATCTGGACGATTCTTGTAATAGCAGTTATATTGCTGCGCAGGACGGAGTCTGTCTGGTTCTGGGCGATTTTATCTTGTATTTATGGGCTGTGCTTCGGAACGCTCAGTGCAATCCCCTACTTTCTGATTGGCGGCATGCATATGGGAATGACTTATATCCTAAACGGAATCCCGTTTGACCTGCTTCACGGAGCTGGAAATTTTGTGACGACAATCGTTCTGGTAAAGCCGCTTTATCGAGCCTGCCTGAGTATATATCAAAAATACTTTATATCGATTTGATGACTTCTATGCGTGTGATCACATCACCATGCATCTTGGAAATCCTGAGTGCAAAATCACTATAGTAGATGCTTGAGCCGGTTGCGATTTCTTTCTCTTCCTCATTCAGCTTCTTAATGACAACTTCACCAAGAGTATCGCCATCCTCTTCCGGAATATTGATGCGGAACAGCCAGTTGATGGTCTTGATTTTCTGAGTGGCACGGAAAACGGCTGCAGAAGTAGAATCAAATGCACAGAACAGATATTTTCTGGTGGCAAAAAGTCCGGCAATTGCAGCAACACCGATTAAGGTTTCCGTTGCAGAAAGGTGATATACAATCATCTGCCTCGCAGTGGCAAACAGCAGCACTTCAATGATGGTTTCTGGAGTGTGCTTACAGAGCATCTTTACAAATTCGACGCCAACGGCAAGATTCAGAGCCAATGTCAGAAATGTAGTAAGGTCATCCTGCCCGTTTACATAACTTCTGGAATCGATGATTGTGACAAAAAATTTCAGTGATAGAATGATCAGCATGATGATCATTAGAACAGAGATAAACAGTTCCAGACAGTTTGCTACATGCAGCAGGCTTTCTTCAAATCTTTTTCGCACGCGGTATCCTCCTTAGATAATGAACGTGTATCTATTTTATTATACTGGATAGAGATACGTCACGACAAGAGTTATTTGTACAAAGGAAGAAATTTGCAAAGGAAGAAATATAGAATCAAAAAAGTCCCACATCCGTTAAGATGAGGGACTTTTCTATGGATTAGAAAAATGCTATTTTACGTCACCGGTTTTTTTGCCGACCATCGTGAAGCAGATGATTGCGGCAACAACATAGAGAGCGATGGTTACATACAGCACCATTTGATAGCCGGACGGATTCACCTTGATGATTTCTTCTGTGCCGTCGGCAAGTGTATGTGCTAGATCTACCTCTGTACCAAATTTCTTTACGATCCATGTGGCAAGCTGATTGCCGGACAATCCTGCAAATGCCCAGGCAGAAAGAGTAATGCCATGGATGGCGCTGATATTTTGCATGCCATAGTGATCGGAGAGCAAGGTAGGAACGTTGCTGAAGCCGCCGCCGTATCCTGCATTAACAACAAAGAGCAGAATCAGCACAAGCACCATGAACAATTTGTTTTGTCCCATATTTGTGATTCCCTGAGTTAAAATAACAAGCCCGGTCGCTGCGATGGACAGGATAAAGATGATCTTATAAATGCTGTTTCTGTCCTTGTAATAATCAGCCCATGCAGAGAAGCCCAGACGGCCGGCTGCATTGAAGACAGCTGTGACAGAGGAGAGGATGCCTACAATACCGACAAGGCCGATACATTTGATGATCATTTTCTCCTGAGAGATCAAAGCCAGACCACATGTGATGTTGATATAGAACATCAGCCAGATACCGATAAAGGTAACGGGCTTGGACTTGATGACGTCGAACGGACGGGAACCCTTTTCAGCACTGGTCGGCTCATGCCAGCCTTCCGGTTTTCTGAGCAGTAAATGTCCAACGAACATCATAATGAAATATACGATTGCAAGGATA
>CAZABT010000175.1:0-3495 GCA_964483395.1 uncultured Lachnospiraceae bacterium | reverse complement strand
ACAAAGTTTTCAGCCTCTCTCAATTGACAATAGTTCTTTCAAAATGTATGATTACATACATGTGTAACTACAAATCCAATGTTTGAAAGGTGAACACCCATGCCGATCAATGATGATATCCGCGCAGAAAAAAAGAAACTCAAAAACATGAGTATGAAAGAAAAGCTTCAATATATCTGGGACTATTACCGAATTCCCATTCTTGTCATCTCTCTTGGGATGATTATGGCGATTTTTATCATTAAGGATGTCATCAGCAACAACCGGCCGACTCACCTGTACGCCTGTATGCTGAACTCCAATTATTCCTATGATAATGATACAGAACTCATCAATGAATATATCAACTATGCCGACATCGACACTCAGGCAGAACAACTGATTCTTGATTTTTCCATGCAGATCCATTTAGACGACGCCGACCAAATGAGTCTCGCCTACCAGCAAAAGATCATGGCACTTTTTGCTGCTGATGAGCTGGATGTTCTCGTTGGTGATGAGCAAATCGTAAAATCTTACGCAGAAGCTGACGGTTTTGCCAATTTGGAGGAGTTCTTACCCGATGATTTAAAATCTGAGCTTGCAGAAAAAGGATATTCTTATTATCATTACACCTCCGAAGACGGAGGTTCTGTTCCGATCGGTATCTACATGGATTCCTGCAAACGCCTTCAAGAAGATGGCACCATGGGCACATATCCCGAGGATAGCCGCCCGATTTTCACAATTGCATGGAATACACCACATCCCGAGAATTCCATAGAATTCCTGCGTTTTCTGATATCAAAAGACTGATTCTCCAACAGAATTTAATCAAAGAAACCTGCCTATCGGAAAACCGTCGACTGTCACTAAGACTGTTGGAGCCGTAATTGAGAATGCGAATGACTAGCGTCACAAGCTGTTGTTTTTCGAATTGCGCTATGCAAGTCGTTGAAACAACGTTCATTTTGGACAGTCGCAATAACTACGTCAACGGTTTACCCATAAGCAGGTTAGCTTAAATGGATTAAGTATTTGTTAACTTCATTAAGTTCTAAATCAGAATAACAGATATTATGACAGATTGCAAGTAGTTTATTCCCATTTTATTGGATATTTTTCGCATTATTCGACATTATTCGACCTTATGACTCTGCAGTCGTTTTGATCAGCAGTTCTGTCCCGTCTTCTGTACCTCCGGTGTCTCGTTCTTTACAGCAGGATCAGACCAAGTCCCGGTAATTGACCTCCCAACGTATACATCGCAATTCCGGCAACGATCAATACCAACGCCAGGATTTTCTGCCCCGTCAGTTTCTCTTTGAAAATCACAACTCCAAAGATTGTGATATAGAAATAACTCGTCGTCTCAAGAATCGGGCCCAGATTCAACGGAATCCCCTTATACGCCAAAATACTCAGAACCGTTGTTCCGAAAAAGAATATATATGCAATGATTACAAGCGGATTCAAATACTCCCGAATGACATTTTCATGAGGCTTCATTGCCTCCTTTTTCAACAGCACCTGCGAAACTGCTGCGACCAGCACACTGCTGAGATATACGATTACATATGGAGCCATCTATTCATCCTCCTTTACTGCTGCAGTCGCAGAGCCTTTTTGTTCCTCCGCGTCACCCGCCTTGGAATACAGGATAATCCCGGCAATGATAATCGCACTCCCCAGCACCTTATTCAACGAAATATGCTCCTGAAAAGCAACAACGCCCCAGACCATACCCCAGACCACCGTCACTGCTTTATTGGCAAATGCAGTCGTTAACGGAAGTCTCTTGATCACCTGCTGCCACGCAAATGCATACACAGCCAGAATCAACAGCATCACTCCATAAAGTACAATAAACTTAAAACTCATGAACTCCTGCGCTGCTGCCGTCTTCGAACAAATCCCTACCGCAGAAAACATCATCAGCAGCAGATGTAACAGGATATACAACTTCACCTTTTGTGCCTTAGATTGTGAAACTGTTTTTTCTTCCGTCATTTTCATTCTCCTTCATAAAAACAGCCCTTAGAAAGCAAGTTTTCACGGGCCATTCCAGTCATTTTGGGTTTCATTTTAGTGCGTCAGCATAAGTTCGGACAAATGTATCCACATGATCAAATTCCTCCGCATGCTCTCTAAGCCATACCTCATCATGCTCCCACCATTTCATCTTCTCAAGCTTTTCTATGATCTCCGGCTCAAACCGGTAACCAATCCTCTTTGCCGGAACCCCGACATAGATGCCATACGGCTCCACATCCTTTGTAACCAACGAACACGCACCGATCACCGCGCCGTCTCCGATGGTCACCCCCGCAAGTATTCTGACATCACTGGCAATCCATACATCATTACCGATGATGACCTGACTGAAGCACCCATCTTTCAAACCAATCGGTAATTTCTGTTTCGGAAAACGCTGCTCCGGAAAGACCGTCTCATTTCTATACGTAAAACCCGCTGTTGTTCTTTCAGAATAAAAAGCAGCATGTGTTGAAACAAATCGCTCCCTGACCGGATGCTGCCCTATGACCACTTCCACATTTGGGGCAATGCTGCAGAATCTTCCCATCCATGTTTCCGAAATATTGGAAAATCGATTGATATTTGACCCATATCCAATATGGCAGTTGGCCACATATGCTCCCTGATCCACAAAATTCCTGCCCTCAAAATCCGTATTGCGAAAATACACATTCCGGGCAAATGTACTCTTTGTCTTTCTTTGCACGTGAATTTTTTTTAGTTGAAACACCGTGTGTCTGTAAATCCATGACCCAATTTGTAGGAAATATCGTTTTATCATCTTTCCTCCTGTACCTTCATTGCTATCATCGAAAGCCAGCTTCTAGTTTTGCTCCGGTTTTCTCTCGATGTCTTCCACAAAATCCTCATCTTCCGAGTCCTCCGACATTGGCACATCTGTCTTCACCTTGCCGACGATCAGCATTGCCGCCAAAATAATATATGCAAGATTCATAACAAAACTAATTTGCCAGAATCCAAAACAATACAATATGACACTGATGATCATACCAAGCATAAGCAAGATACGTGTTCTCAAGCGATAACGCTTAAACTCCAATTCATCCAGCGGCTTGTGCGCTGCCTCTACCGGAGCCATCATCCATATGATACAGATGGAGGACAAGGATGCTGCTATATTAAACGGCAAAATGCTGTCGATCGGATAGTATTTTACCATCAAACATACCCCGACAATCATTACGGCTGAGACAAATGTACACCACAAATTCGTTTCTGCATGATACCCGCCGGCATATGTCCTCATTGGTATGTACACAACAAGCAGCACTGCAACTGTAACAGGTGCCTGAAACAGAAAAGCTATGAGTACCGCAATCAATATGTTGATGACCTTAGATATCATCACCTCATATGCATACTCATAAGTCGCACGCTGCGCCTCAGGCAATATCCCCTTTTTAATCTGCCATCCTATGATCCGGCCGATACATCGATTCATCATTTTTGTATCCTCCA
>CAZABT010000174.1:0-3554 GCA_964483395.1 uncultured Lachnospiraceae bacterium | reverse complement strand
TTCGCAAATCGGTTTTACTGATGATCTAACTTTCACGTTAAACCCTCCTTTCAATTGACACAACTTTCATACTGAATCGGCATGCCTGCGGCATACGCGATTATATTGAAAATCGGTACCGTTTCAAAAAAGACCGTTTTATATTTTAACACACTATGTGTCAAATATCAAGTTATTTTCTGTGGAAGGACAATTTCGTCTGTTACTTATCTCTCCAGATAATTCTTCCCTTTGTCAAATCATAGGGTGACAATTCAATTGTCACTTTATCACCCGGTAAGATTCTGATAAAATTCATTCTCAGTTTCCCGCTGATATGTGCCAATACCTTATGTCCGTTTTCCAATTCTACCTGAAACATCGCATTTGGCAGCTTCTCAATGACTGTTCCTTCAATTTCAATAACATCAGCTTTTGACATTCATTTTCCTCCCGATATAAATCCTGATTGCTCGTTTGATTTCTTCATCACCGATGCTCTGACCGCTTTTCAATTTTTCACCGGCGTCAGAAACATCCTGCTTGATGACCTGAATATGTTTCTTATTTTTCCGCTTTGGATTGTCCGTTCTACGGCTCACTCCATCCACCAGATATACATATTCGCCTTCTTCTTTTATTATGATATAAATCTGATTCTTATCATGACCGGCCAGAGAAGTTGCAAATAACCCTGTCATCGCATCATACCTCCAACGTAAGGATCTCCGGTTCTCCGTCTGTAATCAGAACGGTGTTTTCATAATGTGCAGAATAGCTTCCATCTTCAGCAACGACTGTCCAGTCGTCCTCCAGCCATTCCACATCATATCTGCCCATATTGATCATCGGTTCAATTGCCAGAGTCATGCCTGCCTTCAGCAGCGGGCCACGGCGACGCTGTGCAAAATTAGGAATCTGCGGGTCCTCATGCAGCTTGGTTCCAATGCCGTGTCCAACCAGATCCCTGACGATACCATAGCCAAACTGACTGATATATGCGTCAATCGCATTAGAAATGTCAAACAGATGATTTCCGTCTTTGGCATATTTGATGCCTTCAAAAAAACTCTGCTTTGTTCTGTCGATCAACAACTGTGCTTCCTTACTGATTTCTCCGACTGCATAAGTTCTTGCAGCGTCAGAATGGTAGCCCTTGTAGATCAGCCCTGCATCCAGACTTACAATATCGCCCTCCTGCAGGATTCTGTGTTTATTCGGAATACCATGTACAACTTCTTCATTTACTGATACGCAAATGGATGCGGGATAACCGTTATAATTCAGGAAATTCGGAATACAGCCATGCGCACGTATTAATTTTTCACCTAATTGATCAATGTCCATTGTAGAAATGCCGGGGCGAATGATCTTACCCAGTTCTTCATGAACTGAATAAAGTATCTTGCCGGATTCACGCATCAGGTCAATCTCTCTGGCGGATTTTATCGAAATAGCCATTGCCTTATGCTCCTAAGATTGCGACGATATCTGCAAATACTGCGTTCATATCCTTTGTACCGTCTACCTCTTTTAAAATACTTTTCTTATTATAATACTCAATCAGCGGCTGAGTCTGCTCATGATATACCTGCAGTCTCTTTTTAACTGTTTCAGGCTTATCATCATCTCTGAGCACCAATTCCTTACCGCATCTATCACATATGCCTTCCTTCTTAGGCGGCACATGTTCAACATGATATGTGGCTCCACATGCAAGGCATGCTCTCCTGCCGGACATTCTCCTGATGATGTTCTCATCCGGTACTTCTACATTCACGGCATAGTCAATCGTATCCCCTAACTCTGCAACTGCCTTGTCAAGCACTTCTGCCTGCGGAATGGTTCTTGGAAATCCGTCCAACACATATCCTGCATTACAATCCTCTTTAGCAACTCTGTCAAGTAAGATCTTGACGGTGAGTTCATCGGGAACCAGCGCTCCCTGATCCATATATTTCTTTGCTTCAAGACCAAGCTCCGTCTGTTCTTTGATATTTGCCCTGAATATGTCCCCGGTTGAAATGTGGGGAATTCCATATTTATCTGCAATCATCTTGGCCTGTGTGCCTTTTCCGGCACCCGGAGCACCTAACATTATGATCTTCATCTTAGTTCCTCCATTTGTACGCCAGACAACGTTATCGTACACCTTCTGACGTTTGCACGTCACACGACGTACATAGTCACGCTTTGGCAAGGCCGATAAGCCTTGCCATCACGTTATTAATCATTCAAAAATCCTTTGTAGTTACGTACTAACATCTGTGATTCAACCTGCTTGATTGTCTCAAGAACAACTCCGACAATAATGATCAGTGAAGTTCCGCCGAAGGATACTGTTGCGCCGAACACTCCATTAAAGAAGATCGGGATGACTGCTACAATGATCAGTCCTACTGCGCCGATAAAAATCACATAATTCAGTATTTTAGTCAAATAATCGCTGGTTGGCTTACCCGGACGAATACCCGGTATAAAACCGCCCTGCTTCTTCATGTTATTTGCAATTTCAAGCGGATTGAAGGTAATGGATGTATAAAAGTAAGCAAAAAAGATTACCAGTAAAATATATACTAAAAGTCCGATAGAATCAATCATGCTTGCCGGCTTACACCAGTTTGACGAACTCAGCATTCTGAGAATGGTTCCGCCAACTCCTGTTGCACGCACGTTCAGCAACTGGCAAATAACAACCGGTAACTGCATCAGAGATGAGGCAAAGATAATCGGGATAACACCAGCCGTATTTACCTTTAAAGGAATATTGGTTGACTGTCCGCCGACCATTTTTCTACCCTGTACCTTCTTTGCATACTGAACCGGAATTCTTCTTTCTCCTCCGTAAAGGATGACTACCAATACAACCGTCAGCAACACAACTGCAATAATGATGACTGCCGCAAGCGTCGCTGTTGCGATTGACTTTGTCTTCATAAACTGCTCATACAAAGCAGCAAAATCCTGCGGTATTCTGGATACGATATTGATTACAAGTACAATGGAAATACCGTTCCCGACACCATTTTCAGTAATTCTTTCACCGATCCACATCAAGAATGCTGAACCGGCTGTCAGTGCAACGATGACTGTAATGACATTCAATGCATTAAATTCATCCAGCAGACCCTGATTGCCAAAGCCGATTGCCATAGCTGTTGATTCAATCAAAGCAAGTCCAACTGTCACATATCGCGTGATTGCTGCAATTTTCTTTCTTCCGTCTTCGCCTTCCTTCTGCATTTCCTCAAGCTTCGGAATCGCAATCGTTAAAAGCTGCATGATGATGGAAGATGTAATGTACGGTGTTATGTTCAATGCGAACACAGACATATTAAGGAAGGAGCCTCCGGTAAATGCATCCAAAAAGTTGAATGCATCACCCGTCTGTGCTGCGAACCAATTACTGAAATATTCCCTGTCAACACCCGGAACCGGAAGCTGACATCCAAATCTGATGACTATGAGCATTAAAAAGGTAAAGAGTAGCTTCTGCCTGATTTCCTTCACCTTAAATGCGTTCTTTACCGTAGTAAGCATTAGATCACCTCTGCTTTTCCACCAAGAGCTTCAAT
>CAZABT010000173.1:0-3690 GCA_964483395.1 uncultured Lachnospiraceae bacterium | reverse complement strand
AGAGACCGGATGGATTATTGCCGAATTTGGGCGGACAGTCAGGTCTTAATCTTTGTTCAGAGCTTGCCAAGGCGGGAATACTGGAGAAATACGGCGTACAGGTCATCGGTGTACAGGTAGATGCGATCGAGCGTGGAGAAGACAGAATTGAATTCAAGAAGACAATGAATTCTCTCGGTATCGAAATGGCAAGAAGTGAGGTTGCCTATACAGTGGATGAGGCTCTTGCAATTGCAGAAGAACTTGGTTATCCGGTCGTGCTGCGTCCGGCCTATACGATGGGCGGAGCCGGCGGCGGCTTGGTATATAATAAAGAAGAATTAAAGACTGTCTGTGAGCGTGGCTTGCAGGCAAGCCTTGTAGGACAGGTTCTGGTGGAGGAATCAGTTCTTGGCTGGGAGGAACTTGAGTTAGAGGTTGTTCGTGATGCATCCGGCAATATGATTACGGTTTGTTTCATTGAAAATATTGATCCGCTTGGTGTGCACACCGGTGATTCGTTCTGCAGTGCTCCGATGCTGACGATTCCGGAGGAGGCACAGGCAGAACTGCAAAGACAGGCGTATAAGATTGTAGATGCAATTCAGGTCATCGGCGGAACCAATGTACAGTTTGCCCGCAATACAGAAACAGGAAGAATCATTGTTATAGAGATCAATCCAAGAACATCCCGTTCTTCAGCACTTGCCAGCAAGGCAACAGGATTTCCGATTGCACTTGTATCGGCAATGCTTGCAACAGGCTTGGATCTGTGTGATATTCCATGTGGAAAATACGGAACACTGGACAAATATAAACCGGATGGAGATTATATTGTAATTAAATTCGCACGCTGGGCATTTGAAAAGTTCAAGGGAGCAGAAGACAAACTTGGTACACAGATGCGCGCAGTCGGCGAAGTCATGAGTATTGGAAAGACCTACAAGGAAGCATTCCAGAAGGCAATTCGCAGTTTGGAGACAGGTCGATATGGCCTTGGCGGTGTGGCAAAGTTCAAGGATCTTTCTAAGAAGGAACTGTTGGATAAGCTGCATATTCCGACAAGTGAGCGTCAGTTCATCATGTACGAGGCACTTCGCAAGGGAGCGACTGTAGATGAATTATTTGAACTGACAAAAATCAAACCGTATTTCATTGAGCAAATGGAAGAATTGGTATTAGAGGAAGAGGCAATCAAGCTGCATGAAGGAACCGTTCCTTCGATGGATGTCCTTCGTTCTGCTAAGAAGAATGGTTTTTCAGACAGATATTTAAGCGGCCTTTTGAAGATATCAGAGGAAGAAATCAGAAATGCAAGACTTGCAGCAGGCATTACGGAGGCATGGGAAGGCGTTCATGTCAGCGGAACCGAGGACAGTGCTTATTACTATTCTTCTTATAATATTAAGGATGAGAGTAAGGTCAACGATGACAGACCTAAGATCATGATTCTGGGCGGCGGACCAAACAGAATCGGACAGGGTATCGAATTTGACTATTGCTGTGTACATGCAGCAATGGCACTTAAAAAGCTGGGCTTCGAGACGATTATCGTTAACTGTAATCCTGAGACTGTTTCAACCGATTATGATACATCAGACAAGTTGTATTTTGAGCCGCTGACCTTAGAGGATGTACTCAGTATTCATGATAAAGAAAAACCGGTAGGTGTCATCGCACAGTTTGGCGGTCAGACACCGTTAAATCTTGCAGCAGATCTTAAAAAATACGGAGTCAACATCTTAGGTACCACACCTGAGACAATTGATCTTGCAGAGGACAGAGATTTGTTCCGGGCAATGATGGACAAACTGGAGATTCCGATGCCGGAGTCAGGCATGGCGGTTAATGTAGATGAGGCACTTGCAATTGCAAAGAGAATCGGCTATCCGGTTATGGTACGTCCTTCTTATGTACTGGGCGGACGTGGTATGGAAGTGGTGCATGATGATGAAGCACTGCGTGTCTATATGGCAGCAGCAGTCGGTGTGACACCTGACAGACCGATCCTGATTGACAGATTCCTTCATAATGCACTGGAGTGTGAAGCGGATGCCATCAGTGACGGCAAAGATGCTTATGTTCCTGCAGTTATGGAGCATATTGAGCTCGCAGGCATTCACTCAGGTGATTCAGCATGTGTGATACCTTCAATCAATATTTCGGAGGAAAACGTAAAGATCATCAAGGAATATACGATGAAGATTGCAAAGGAAATGAATGTTCGCGGATTGATGAATATGCAGTATGCAATCGAAGATGGTAAGGTATATGTGCTGGAGGCTAATCCGAGAGCATCTCGTACTGTTCCGTTGGTATCCAAGGTATGCAATATCAGAATGGTGCCGCTTGCAACGGAAATCATCACGGAGGAATTGACCGGAAGAAAGTCACCAGTTGCGGATTTGAAGGAAAAGAAGTTTTCGCATTACGGAGTGAAGGAAGCGGTATTTCCATTCAATATGTTCCAAGAGGTAGATCCTCTGCTGGGACCGGAAATGCGTTCCACAGGAGAAGTGCTTGGTATGGCGGCAGACTTTGGAACGGCATATTTCAAGGCACAGGAGGCAACACAGACGAAGCTGCCGCTGAAAGGAACCGTATTAATCAGTGTCAACGACAGGGACAAGGAAGAACTGGTAGAAGTAGCAAAGGGCTTCCACGAATGTGGCTTCAAGATACTTGCAACCCGTGGAACTGCCGATCTGATTACGGCAAACGGTATCCCTGCAACGAAGGTATTTAAGCTGCAGCAGGGCAGACCGGATATTATGGATGCAATTACAAACAATGAGGTTGATATCGTAATCAATACTCCGGATGATAAAAAGGGTGCAATGGATGACAGCTATATCCGTAAGGGGGTCATCAAAGGACGTATCCCTTATGTAACAACTATGGCGGCAGCAAAGGCTTCCATACAGGGAATCAAAGCAATGCAGAAGTCCATGGGTGATGTAAAATCATTACAGGCATTTCACAGTGAAATAGCGGGATAGCGGGATAAAACGACAACGTCGTTTTGCCCGCAGTCTAGCACGCTCCGCAGGAGGTGCGAGACCCAGCCAACAATTAATATCTAAAAAACATTTTTCACAAATTATTTTTAGCTCTTATTAGGAGGTTATACAACCATGTTAGATATGAAATTCGTCAGAGAAAACCCTGATGCAGTAAAAGAAAACATCAAGAAGAAATTCCAAGACACCAAACTCCCTCTGGTAGATGAAGTCATTGACCTTGACACCAAGAGCCGTGCAGCCAAGCAGGAAGCAGATGACCTGCGTTCTAAGCGCAATTTGCTGTCTAAGCAGATCGGTGCGTTGATGGCACAGGGCAAGAAAGAAGAAGCAGAAGAAATCAAGCGTCAGGTAACGGCGAATGCTGCAAGGCTGGCAGAACTTGAAGGACAGGAAACGGAACTTCAGGAGAAGGTTACCAAGATCATGATGACGCTTCCGAATATCATTGATCCGAGTGTGCCGATTGGCAAGGATGACAGCGAGAATGTTGAAGTGACAAAATACGGAGAGCCGGTTGTCCCAGACTTTGAGATTCCCTATCACACAGAGATTATGGATTGCTTTGACGGCATTGACATTGATGCAGCAGGCAAGGTCGCAGGCAATGGTTTCTATTATCTGATGGGGGATATTGCAAGACTTCATTCTGCAGTGATTTCCTATGCAAGAGATTTTATGATTGACCGAG
>CAZABT010000172.1:0-3734 GCA_964483395.1 uncultured Lachnospiraceae bacterium | reverse complement strand
ACCATTGCATCTGCTGCTTCAATTGCTGCTGTTAAACCTCTTGTTTCTACCATTCCCAATGCTTCCTGTGACATAATTTTGTTCCTCCTGAGTTTTTGTTTTTTGATTTCTAAAAATTAAATATTTTACATTGCTGCTTTATATTCAGGCTGTATCCAGCCCTGATAGCTTCAGCATTTTCTCGGTATCCCTTTCCGGACTCGGTATCACATGTCGGGATATCACTCCCGTCAGCTCGTTGGCAGCTGTCTCTGCCGCCTCCACTGCTGCCCTCACATCCGACACACTCCCCCGAAACTTTACCATGACGATGAGTGGAACCGGTAATGCATCTGCATTGGCAGGCTTATTTTTATCAAATGTCTCTATCGTGACATTCCCTGCCTTACATCCGGCATCCGCCGCTACAAAAGCTGCAACCAGACCAAATACCTCAATCATTCCTACGGCCTCTGCCATTTCCAAACCTCCAATCCACTAATTTCAGCGCCGATTTACGCAAAGCAAATCCCATTTCCACCTGCGCCGATTTGCGCAAAGCAAATCCATTTCCACCTGCGCCGATTTGCGCAAAGCAAATCGTGTGCATCCCTGCTATCATTAACTTTAGTTAATGATAGCTATTTTTAGTCCTTCCATTGCAAGATTGGTCTTATGCCCTTCATTGATCTGCTCTAACGGGAAGGTATGCGTAATCAGCTTCTCCATCGGAAGTCCGATGCCCTTTGCCCGCTTCAGGAAATCAAAGGTTGTTGCATAATCGCGCAGGGTGTATACCCATGAGCCGACCGTTGTAATTTCCTTGGAACAGATGTCAAAGTGCGGGTTGATCGTTGCGTCTCCGCCGTTGATGAAGAATCCCAGTTCACACAGCCCTCCGCCGTTGCGGATGAACTTATATATGTTGGCATGTGCTGCGGGAGAGCCTGTACACTGAAACGCAAAGTCTGCAGGATGACCTCCAAATGCTGCTTCTACACCTCCTGTCAGTGCCTCGATTCCCTTGTGCTCTTTGAAATTGACTGACTTGGTCGCTCCCATCTGCTTTGCAAAATCAAGTCTTTTCTGTTCTCCATCCACTGCAACAATGTTTTCAATCCCCATCGTGCGCAGCACGGCAATACAGATCAATCCGATCGGTCCGCAGCCCTGTACGACCACTCTGCTGTTGAAACGCAGGATATTGGTTGTCTTAGCTCTTTCAACCGCATGAATCAATACCGCACACGGCTCGATCAGGATTCTGGAATACAGATCCAGATCGCTGACATTAAAAATCGTCGAACCCTTTCTGATCAGAATATAATCTGAAAACCACCCATTCAGATGGATATCATCATCCGGAAGCAATCCATATACATCTGCACCGCCGACATTCTGCTTATTCAGATCGAACATCGTAATATCTGGATTATCCTTGAAGATCATACAGGATACGACTTTATCTCCGATGTGCAGCTCCTTTCCGGCACTGTCTCTCTTGACATCCTTACCCATCTGAACGATTTCTCCGGTTCCCTCATGTCCAAGTGCTACCGGAATCAAGCCAAACGGATCTCTCTTGAACTCATGTGCATCAGTTCCACATATTCCGCAGCCCTCAACCTTGACCAGAATGTCTCCGTCCCCTACCTTAGGAATCGGAAACTCCTTTACTTCATAATGTTCAAGTACTGTCAGCATGGCTACATGCGCTGTTTTAGGAATCGTTCCTGTCGTCTTTGGTGCCGCACTGCTCTGACCATTCATGTCCTGAAGCACCTGTTTGACTATCTTTTCAATCTCTGTCGCATTCATTTCCATTTTCTACACCTCCTGCTTATACATAACATTGCCTTTGGGACAAGTCTGTGCTGTTTTATCTGACACACAGACTGTCTGACATTACACAGCGTCTGCGTTTTGTGAAGGTACTTGCCGAAGTAAGTCCCTCACCTGTACGGCTTGCAATGGTAAAAGTACAGAAACCTTCGCCACCGAAGCCAAGTGCTGCATAGGAAGGTGCATTCTTCACGAAAATCGCCGTATCGATTGCTTTTCCGAACTTCGTCAGATTCTCGACATTTTTGGAATGCATATGTGCCGAATGTCTGTTACCGTGCTCCAGCCATACGCATTTCTCAATGGCGTCATCAATGCTTTTGGCCCGAACCACTCCAAGAATCGGCATCATCAGTTCTGTTGCAATCAGCGGATGTTCTTTTTCTCCTTCAAAGATAATGCATCTTGTTCCTGCCGGTGCATCAATGCCAATCATCTTCAGTAACGTCATCGCATCTCTTCCGACACATTTCCGATTCAGTCCCTTGTCCGTCATGACCGTATTGGTCAATTTGTCCTGCTGCTCTTGATTGATCAGATAACATCCATTTTCGGTAATCATGTAATTCATCAATTCATCTGTAATATTATCAAATGCAACAATTTCCTTCTCTGCAATGCAAGGCAGATTATTATCAAAGGTACAACCATTCACGATGTCTGCTGCTGCCTTTCTGATATCTGCTGTGTCATCTACAAGCACTGGTGGATTTCCGGCTCCGGCTCCGATTCCCCGCTTTCCTGAGGACAGAACTGCCGTTACGACTCCCGGCCCGCCGGTCGCTGCAATCAACGGAATATCCTTATGCTTCATCATGATGCCACTGGCTTCCAGTGTTGGCTTATGTAATGCCACAACGACATTTTCCGGGCCGCCGGCTTCCATACACGCCTGATTAATTTTGTGAACCGCATACTGTGATACCCTGACAGCCTGTGGATGCGGGCAGAATACAACCGTATTGCCTCCTGCAATCATTCCTATGGAATTGCAGAGGATGGTTTCTGTCGGATTGGTGCAGGGAGCAATCGCTCCGATCACGCCAAAGGGGCCCATCTCGATTAAAGTAAGTCCTCTGTCTCCCGACCATGCCTGTGTCACAATATCCTCTGTACCCGGTGTCTTTTCTGCAAGCAGGTGATGCTTCAGGATCTTGTCTCCGACATTTCCCATTCCTGTCTCTTCCACACCCATTCTGGCAAATGTCTCTGCCTGTTCCTTTGTCATTTTTCTGATATTTCGGATGATCTTTTCTCTGCTGTCCATCGACATCTTCTGCATGATTTTCTGTGCTTCCTTTGCCGCCGCAACGGCCTCATCCATCGTATCAAAAAGTCCAAGCTGCTTTCCACTGTCCGAACCGGTATTCATTCCTGATATGACTTTCTGTACAATCTCTTTTAATTCCTGTTCCGATACATTGACCGACACACTATGACCTCCTTCTTGATATCTGATCGCACTGACCACTCATTTACTTGCTCAGCTGTGCCATCACTTTTTTGGTAATTTCATTTACCAGTGCCTCATTACCACCTGCTGCTGCACTACTCTTACAGGAGCCTCCGCAGTTGTGGCAGCTTGGCTTTCCTGCCTGCTGATTCGGACACAGGTTCGCAGGATGCTTGCCCGTCATGCCGAATTTTCTTCTGATCTCATACAGCTTCTGAACCTGCTCCTCAGATAATTCCTGCGGGCCGCCAAGGTGCTCTGAAATATAGAGCAGCTGTGCATAGAATTCCAATGATTCCATCTTCATATATGCGGCAAGGAGTGAATCTGAATAGCTGAGTGCTCCGTGATTCTCCAATAATACGGCATCGAAATACTGTAAATATTCTGACACCGCATCTGGAATTTCCTCAGTTGACGGTGTACCATACTTTGCAATCGGTACACATCCGAGTGCAAT
>CAZABT010000171.1:0-3807 GCA_964483395.1 uncultured Lachnospiraceae bacterium | reverse complement strand
AGTAAAGCAAAACAAAGTAAAGTAAGGCAAAACAAGGTAGGACAAAGCAAAACAAAGGAGATTGATAGAATATGAAATTAGGTATTGTGGGCTTGCCCAATGTTGGAAAGAGTACATTGTTTAATTCATTAACCAAGGCGGGGGCTGAATCAGCTAATTATCCATTTTGTACAATAGATCCGAATGTAGGGATTGTAACGGTGCCGGATGAACGGCTGAAGCTGCTGGGAAATCTGTATCAGTCGAAGAAGGTAACACCGGCGGTGATTGAATTTGTTGATATTGCGGGACTTGTGAAGGGGGCGTCTAAGGGCGAGGGGCTGGGAAACCAGTTTCTGAGCAATATTCGAGAGGTAGATGCAATCGTACATGTGGTTAGATGCTTTGAAGATACCAATGTGGTTCATGTAGATGGAAGCGTGAATCCTGTACGCGATATTGAGACAATTAATCTGGAACTGATCTTTTCAGATATTGAAATTTTGGAACGTCGTGTGGCAAAGGCAGGAAGAGCAGCACTCAATGATAAGAAAATCGCGGCAGAAGTAGAACTGCTGAAGAAGCTGATTGCGCATTTAGAGGATGGAAAGCTTGCTATTACCTTTGAAACGGCAGACGAGGATGAGGAGGCACTGGTTGCTTCTTATAATCTGTTGACGGCAAAACCGGTCATCTTTGCGGCAAATGTAAGCGAAGAGGAGCTTGCAGACGATGGAGCTTCCAATGTGCATGTACAGGCAGTCAGAAAATATGCCGAGCAGACCGGCAGTGAGGTATTTGTTATCTGCGCGCAGATTGAGCAGGAGATTGCTGAACTGGAAGATGAGGAAAAAACCATGTTCCTAGAGGATCTTGGCTTGAAAGAATCAGGACTGGAAAAGATGATCAAAGCAAGCTATAAGCTTTTGGGTCTGCTGTCCTTCCTGACATCGGGAGAGGATGAGACCCGTGCATGGACCATCAAGAACGGTACGAGGGCGCCTCAGGCAGCGGGTAAGATCCATACGGATTTTGAACGCGGATTCATTCGCGCGGAGGTTGTGAATTACAAGAATCTACTGGAATGTGGTTCCTTATCTGCGGCGAAGGAAAAGGGACTTGTGGGCTTGGAAGGTAAGGATTACGTGGTTCAGGATGGAGATGTAATCCTGTTCCGTTTTAATGTATAATAACAGTTGCAGTTGAGACGCTTTGCTGAAAGGGCAGGCGTCTTTTTTTATTTTCTTTCTGTCCAAAAAGGAAACAGGACCCAAGCAGGAAAATAGCAATAATTATGTGCTGATTCCGCCTTAATACAGCAACAATTCAGCATTCCGATTTGTTTACAATAGGGAGTAACTATCGTATACTAAATAGTAGTTTTATGACATTTTATTTGTGTGATACCTACATTGAAGGAGGAAGCGGACATGAGTAAGAGACAAAAGAGAAAATCTGATACGGTGAGACGTTATCAAAGTATAAAAAGCTCCATGATGCTTGCATATTGCATTCCTGTCGTACTGATCGTGATTCTTGGTATTGCATCTTATAACACTGCTTCAAAGGTAGTGGTAGAAAAATATCAGACCAGTGTGGAAAGCACAATGCAGGCAACAGGGAGATACTTTGAAATGGTCTGCAGTGATATGATGACTAAGGCTTCCGGATTGGCGACAGATGAGGATATTACAAGATACTATGATTTCCTGTATCAGAAAAACAACACGGAAAGCAAAAAAGTATATAATGCAGAATACCTTTCTTTGGAAAACTATATTAAGACAGCCAATTTTCTATCGGATTATTATATTCTGGCAGACGCAGGAAGTCCCTTTCTCAAGAGTACCAAAACAGAAAATGCAAGAAGAAGCATTCGCGCAGAGGCATTCGGGGAGATCTTTGAGCAGGAGGAGGCTTCGATATTGCAGAATACCAAAAACGGCTGGATCGGTGCACACCCGTTTATTGATGCAGAATATTTGGGTGATCCTTCTTCCTATGCATTTTCCTATCTTCAGACTTTTCCAAAGCAAAATGGCCTGGTCGTATTGGATATGGACATAGACAATATTAAAAACACACTGGTTTCCATGAATCTGGGTAAGGGCTCTTATGCGGCTATGGTGATTCCGAACGTGAAAGAATTTGTTGTTCAGCAGACGGAGGAGGGAGAGAAGGAAACCTTTGTCACACTGAAGGATGGAGAAACAATTTTCAGCGGACAGGATTTTTTCAAAAAAGCTGTAGAAGCAAATGACCTGTATTCTGCACAGGTATTTTATCAGGGAGAACGATATTTGTTTGTGAATATGCCGATTCTGACAACGGGGCTTCAGTTGAGCTCCTTGATTCCGTTGGAAAATCTGACGAGTGGAATGAATGGAATCCGAAATCTCACTATTTTGCTTGTAGTGCTTGGAACAATCATTGCGCTTGCCTGCGGAAACTATATTTCATCAGGAATCAGTGGGGTTTTGAAGAAGGTGTGCAAGTCTCTGAAAAAGGTTTCCGAGGGAGATTTCACACAGCAATTCCATACAGATAGAAAGGATGAGCTTCGTTATTTGACAGACAGCCTGACAAAGACAGTCAGTGATATCCGCAACCTGATGCAGGAGATGAAGGGCTTTGGCACAGATGTCAATCATTCTGCGGTTGAGGTGGCTGATTTTTCAAATACAATCTGTGATGCAATGCAGGAAGTGGCAGCTTCGGTGGAAGAAGTCAATCAAGGTGTTACGTCACAGGCACGGGAAACTGAAAAATGTGCGGTACAGATGTCGGATTTTTCTGAAAAGATGAACGATGTTTCCGACAGCACGCAGAGAATGAATGAAACAGTAGACAAGACGATCGTAACAACACGAAAGGGTCAAAATTCCATTGAAAAGCTGAATGAGAAATCTGAGGCAACCACCGGAATTGTAGAGCAGTTGATTCAGGAGATTCAGATTGTGGTAACACAATCCGATCATATTGGAGGGATCATTGATGCAATCAACGCAATTGCAGAGCAGACCAACCTTCTGTCGCTGAACGCTTCCATTGAAGCTGCAAGAGCGGGAAGTCAGGGCAGAGGATTTGCTGTTGTGGCAGAGGAAATACGTAAGCTGGCAGATCAGTCAAAAACAGCAGGTAATGAAATCTATGGGATATTGAATAACATCAGGGCAACGACACAAAGTGCCTCGGCATTTGCTGAAAAGACGAATGTATTTTTGGAAGAACAGGCACAGGTGCTTGGTGAAACAACAGAAATGTTTCATGATATCAGCAGGTGCGTAGAAGAGATGGCCGACGGGCTTGGAGGAATATCCGGAAATGTGAACGGAATGCTTCAGGATAAGGATAAGATTTTTGACTCTATTACGTGTATTTCTTCTATTTCAGAGGAGGCCGCAGCATCTACGCTTAATGTGTCTGATTCTATAGCAACACAGCTGTTTAAGGTTGAGAATCTTGCAGGTGAGGCGGGCCAGTTGAACGAGAAGGCAAAGTCTCTGGATGAAAATATGAAGCGGTTTGAAGTGTAATAAAATTTGAACGAACTATATATAGACTAAAAAAACAATACGGCCTCGGCAAAGCACAACATCTTGTGCTTTGCCGCTGGTTAAAATGCTTGAAACGCCCATAAACAGGGCGTTTTTTTGTGTTTTAAAAATGAAAAAGGGGTTGCATTTTCATACGAAAGGGGGTATTATTGTCTCATAAGTGGTGAAAAGTGGTGCCAAGTGGTAGAAAGTGGTGTCAGTAAAGACCAAGGAAGAAATGAGAAGGTGCTTCGTTATGTTCATGGGTGAATACAACCATACAATCGATGCT
>CAZABT010000170.1:0-3885 GCA_964483395.1 uncultured Lachnospiraceae bacterium | reverse complement strand
AGTAAAATAAAACTAAGAGGAGGGTTGTGCTATGCATGAATATGATGATGAAGTGTTGAGTGTATTTCTTGAAAATCAAGGCAGACTCTTTGATGAGAATGTAGCTGACAGTTTGGAAGAAGCAGAAGCCTTTTTGGAGGATTGCCTTGCAGTGGTAGTGGATTCGTTACAGGAGGTCTGGGAATATTTCGATGAAAATGGAGTAGATCTTGACGGAATGGAGCTTGAGGACATTGAAGAGGCATCCGAAGTATTCAAGATTCCGGACGGAAGATATCTGATTGTAGAAGGTTAGAGCGATATGTTATTACATGAAAAATGAATGGGACAGCTGATATTTCGGTCGTCCCATTTTCATGTTCAGAAAAAGATTTCCTGCTGTTATGCTAAGATAAATTTCTCAATGATTTCCGCAATTCCGTCGTGATTATTGTCATGCTCAGTGGTATAATCTGCGGCAGCTTTTGCGATGTCCGTTCCGTTTGCCATAGCGACACCGATGCCGGCAGCCTCCAGCATGGTCGTATCATTTTCCTCATCCCCTGCGGCTACGGAATTTTCAATCGGGACATGCAGATAATCACAGAGGAACCGGATTCCGTTTCCTTTTGTAGAGGCGAGTGAGCCATATTCCAAAAGCAGCGGACTGGAAAATGTAGAGGACACCTTACCGGCTGCCCATGGCTCCAGATCACTTCTGAATTTTTCCAGACGTTCCCGTCCTTCCAGATCCATGATGATGATCTTCATCGGTTCTTCAGTCAGAACACTTAATACATCCTCCGTCACAATGGATGGCATCTTGACGTGCCGTGTGTAATGTGCCAGTTCTGGAGAGTCCTTCAGGCTGATAATGTGTGTTGCTGAGTAAGTATGTGCATGATGACCCGCTTCGCGTGCACGGTCAAAAATGTATTGAACATATGCAAACGGAATTGCAGAACGAAGCAAGGTCTTCTTTTCATAGCAGTCATAGATCAGACCGCCGTTAAAGGCTGACACATATGAGCCGGGGCCTGTAAAGCCAAACTGCTCCGATACAGCCAGTACGCTGTTGAGCGGTCGTCCCGAGGACAGCACGAATTTGTGCCCTTCCTGCTGCATGTGGTGAATCATATTCAGTGTATGTGCGCTGATTTTTTTCTCTCCGTCCAATAAGGTTCCGTCTAAATCCGTAAATAGTATTTTGGGTGTATTCATTTGTGGCTCCTGTAATCTTTTAAATGCTCCAGTAATTCTTCCGGTACGAACAAACGGCCATAGCCGACTCCGAGATCCGTATCCGGCTTTGTGGTTCCGTGAAAATCAGAACCGCCTGTTATGAGCAGGCCGTACTTTTGGGCAAGGCGCTTGATCTCACGTTCGTCACTTGGAGCGTAGGTTGTATAGACCGCTTCGATTCCATCCAGTCCGGCATTCTTGAGACGTTCCGTAAAAGAATCCAGCTTTGCATTTCCCATATGATAGAGTACGGGATGTGCCAGCACGGCGATACCACCTGCTGTATGAATTAACTCGATTGCCTGCTCAGGAGTTACCTTTTCCCTTGCCACAAAGCAGGGGTCGGTGTCACCGATATAGCGTTCAAAGGCTTCCTTCATGGAGCGAAGCTGTCCGGTTTCATACATGTATTTTGCATAAAGTCCACGGGTTACAACGGAATCAGGAAAACGCTCACGCAGCTGTTCCATGGAAATATCAAATCCGCATTCTCTGAGCTTCACACACATTTTTTCGTTGCGCAGCTCGCGGGATGCCTGAAAATCCTTCAGATAGGTACAGAAATCCTGATTTTGTGCATCGATGTATAATCCAAGAATGTGAACATCGCGGCCTTCATTTTCTGTAGACAGTTCAATGCCGGGAATGACCTCAATCGACAGGCCTGAAGCGTAGGAAAGTGCCTCAGCCAAGCCGTCCACAGTATCGTGGTCGGTCAGTGCAAATGCAGACAGCTCCTTAGCGAGAGCATAGTCTACAAGCTCTGTCGGAGTATAGGAGCCGTCCGATTTATTAGAATGTACATGCAGATCGATTCGGTTCATATTAGTTATCATCGTCTTCCTTATTTGCTGTATAGACAAATCTCTTACGAGCCATTTCATCACTTTCCAGATACTCGTCATAGGTCGTAATCTTATCGATCAGGGCACCGCCCGGCATGATTTCCATGATACGGTTCGCGGTGGTCTCGACAAACTGGTGGTCATGTGATGCAAAAAGAATGACACCGGGAAACTTGATCAATCCGTTATTCAGGGCAGTGATGGATTCCATGTCAAGGTGGTTCGTTGGCTCATCCAGGATCAGGACGTTAGAAGCACTGATCATCATTTTTGAAAGCAAACAGCGTACTTTTTCTCCACCGGAGAGAATCTTGACTTTCTTCACGCCATCCTCACCGGGGAAGAGCATACGTCCGAGAAAGCCACGGACATAGGTGACATCCTTGACGGGAGAGTAGCCCGTCAGCCAGTCGGTAATCGTCAAATCATTGTTGAATTCCTCCGTGGAATCCTTTGGAAAATAAGCCTGTGTTGTGGTCACACCCCATTTGTAGGTGCCTGCATCCGGCTCCATTTCACCCATTAGAATCTTAAAGAGCACAGTCTTGGCAAGCTCATTGCCGCCGACGAGTGCGACCTTATCCTCACGGCCGAGTGTGAAGGAAATATTGTTCAATATCGTTTCACCGTCAATGGTCTTGGTCAACCCCTCGACAGACAACACTTCATTTCCAATTTCACGTTCGGGACGGAAGTCCACATAGGGATATTTGCGGGAGGACGGTTTGATCTCATCGAGTTCAATTTTCTCCAGTGCTTTTTTACGGGAGGTTGCCTGCTTGGACTTGGAAGCGTTGGCAGAGAAGCGGGAGATAAATTCCTGCAGCTCCTTGATCTTTTCTTCCTTTTTCTTATTGGCTTCCTTCATCTGCTTTACAAGCAGCTGGCTGGATTCATACCAGAAATCATAATTGCCGGCATAAAGCTGGATCTTGCCATAATCGATATCAGCAGTATGTGTGCATACCTTATTTAAAAAGTATCTGTCATGAGATACAACGATCACTGTGTTTTCAAAGTTGATCAGGAATTCTTCAAGCCATGCAATTGCATCCAGATCCAAATGGTTTGTCGGCTCATCGAGGAGCAGGATGTCAGGATTGCCGAAGAGAGCCTTGGCAAGCAGTACCTTGACCTTTTCACTGCCGGTCAGATCCTTCATGATCGAGTAGTGGAATTCTGTATCAATGCCAAGACCGTTTAAGAGCATGGCAGCATTGGATTCAGCCTCCCAGCCGTCCATTTCTGCAAATTCACCCTCCAGTTCACTGGCCCGGATTCCATCCTCATCGGAGAAATCCTCTTTGGCATAGATGGCATCCTTTTCCTTCATGATCTGATAGAGTCTTTCATTGCCCATGATGACGGTATCCATGACCGTATAGTCGTCATATTTAAAGTGATCCTGTTCGAGAACTGACAATCTCTGCCCCGGTGTAATGACAATATCGCCATTTGTTGTATCCAGATTACCGGATAAAATACGCAGAAATGTGGACTTTCCGGCTCCATTTGCACCAATCAGACCATAGCAGTTGCCCTCGGTGAACTTAATATTCACATCCTCAAACAACGCTTTTTTTCCTAATCTAAGTGTTACATTATTTGCACTAATCATCTTAAACCCTCTGTTTATCTATATTTTCTATATTTACAGTCACCTCTACTATTATACATAAAGCTGTTGGATTTTCAAGGGAAAACTTTCCGCTGTTCACTTGCGGTTCGTTTGCTGTTGGCTTGCCCGTTCGCTTGCCCATTCACTATGTTGTGGTCAAGCTTTTTTGTAACAGTTGTGGCTAATAAAATCAGATTTATT
>CAZABT010000169.1:0-3939 GCA_964483395.1 uncultured Lachnospiraceae bacterium | reverse complement strand
TGGCCAGCACCTTGGCCCTGTCCGCTGCCGTCAAGTCTCCGTTTGAACCCTGTACACAGTATTCATACATGTCTTCAATTGCACCCTGCGTCGTCTTTAGCGCCGACTCCGTGACCTCAAGCCACGACTCCGCGTCAGGAATATTCTTGGAATAGTATTGGGATATCTCGTTCAGACTGCTGCGCAGACGCAACGCTCTAATCGCCACAACCGGATCCTCGGAGGGTCTGGATATCTTCTTCTGTGTTGACACCTGTGTGTTCAGTCTGTCCACGGATGTCTTATTATTGTTGATGTTGATGTTCGTATTGCTGGTCATCATCTTGTTGGTAACTCTCATGCTCATAATTCTTCCTCCTTTTACTCCAGTCAGCGATATTTTCATCACCGGCCAAGGGGACTAGCCACTTCCATGTTGCCCGTCTGTCGTTGTTCTTTTCGCTCCGGTTCTTCCTTATACACCGGTCTCCAAAATCAGTCTGTCATAAATTTCTGTCATAACCTGAATCATCTTAGATGACAAGTTATATGCATTCTGGAATTTCACAAGATTGAGGGCCTCCTCGTCATTATCCACTCCTGATACCGACAATCTCTGATTCGATATTGCATTGGCTATATTGGTAAAGTTTTTATCAAACGTATTGGCACTGTTTGCATTCAGTGCAATATCTGCCGTAATACACTGCAGAAACTCTGCTGACGAGCATCCGCGGAAGCTCATAACATCCTTATCTGTCTTTACCTTCAACATTTCATCTACCAAGTCGTATTTATCCTGGCCTTCACTGATGTTAGTCGTTGTTGCAAATTTTCTGGAGTTCTCTATCATCTTTTCAGATACTCCAAAGCTTGCTGCCGTCAGCTTATAATAGGTGTCACCCTCACTGCTGGTAACTGGATTTGTTGCATCAACATCACGAAACATATAAGGACTTTTGCTGTCCGTGATATTCTCTGCAATAAAGAAAATATCTGCCTGTTCTCCATCAAGGTCCTGTCCCTTTGTCACAATATCATTAAATGTCTGTGCAAAGGTTCTGACCCACTCATTCATCTGAGACTGATAGTATGGAATGCCTTGATAATCAATCGCTCTGCCCACAGCAGCATCCTTGCCAACCATCCCGGTAACACTTTCTCCCTGTTTCAGGTTAAAGGTATAGCTCTGTGAGGAAGAATCATACGACCAGCTTTCAAAGGTCAGTTCATATCCATTAATGTTAACCAGGCCGTTTTCAGGTAACGTTGTCTTCGTCAGATCAGTCAGCCAGTTATCTGTTACCTTAATCGTCACGGTCGGATTGGTGGTTGCCGTTCCGGCTGTTGCCGATGTGACAGAACCTCGGAAAAATTCTTCGTTATTGCCATCCCGCATTTCGACAAGACCTTTGAGCTCACCTCCAAGGCTTCCTCCATACAGATTGAACTCCAGTCCGTTTGACCACTGTACATTATACAGCCCCTCGGCATCCGATTGGTTCACCTTTTGTGCTCTGGCCACGCAGCTGAGTGTGTTGTATTCATAACCGTCAACCAATGTCTGACCGGCTATTTTCACCGTATACTTATTGGCTCCCGATAGTTCTTCTCCCTTTTCGGTCGTATAGATTGGGGTTTCATTCACCTCAACATCCACCGCCAGTGACAACTTATCAATCAGCAGAGCTCTTTCATCACGCAGCTCATTTGCAACAACCCCTGTCATTTCAATGACATTAATCTGTTTATTCAAATTTGCAATCTGCGCCGCAACGGAATTGATTTCATCTGTCTTGTTCTTTATCTCCGCATTGCAGTCTTCCTGCAGCTTTGTCAAATCCGTTGACATCTCATTAAAATAAGTAGAAAGATTTCCTGCAAAGGATATAAATTGTGCACGAACCGACTCATCGCCCGGACTTTTCTTGACCTCTGCCAATGCGTTGTAAAAATCATCATATATGGCTGTAAAACCGTCTACCGTTTCGCTTTCCATAAAATAATTTTCTATCTGCTTCATATAATCCGAAAGAATACCGTATTCTCCAAGGTTCGCATTATTATTCCAGTATTTTGTGTCGTAATATGCATTCCTGATCTGATTAATCGCTGTTGTCAGTACGCCCGCACCCGCCATGCCATATGTCGTGTTGGTCCGCAATGCATCAGCCGCCTTCTGAATAGCCTCCTGACGGCTATAGCCTTTTGTTTCCACGTTTGCAATATTATTTCCTGTCGTATTAATGGAGGTCTGTGCTCCGACCAATCCGGTATACGCGATATTCAATCCGAAAAATGTTGATGGCATATGCCTCACTCCTTTGTTGCCAGACTATTTCAGGTTTAGTAACGTTTCCAGCATGTCGCTGATTACATTAATATATCTGCTGGATGCATTGTACGCATTCTGGAACTTGATCATATTAGTCAGTTCTTCATCAGAAGACACTCCCATAACTGCCTCTCTGGCATTGTCTACCGATATCACAGTGTTGCCTTGTGTCTTTGCTATATTTTTATAAACTGACCCATCATTGGCCACCTGACCAATCAGTGCCGAATAATAATCCTTAAAATTCAAATGGGCCTCTAGGGTTGGGTTCAATGTATCAAATGTATTATCAAATGCTTTTTCCAGCGCATCTGCCTTCGTTGTATCAACTTTCTTATCATCATTCACGAAGCTCAGCAGTGATGATTGCTTCAAAAGATCCGGATTAATCTTCAGGTTGTTGGAGGTATACATAGAGGATACATTTGCAGGACTATCTGTTGCATCCTCCGGTACGTATCTGTACTTGCCGTAATCCGGGTCTGCAGGATCCGTCACTTCCTGGTAGCGCCCCGTTCCCAATCTTACAAACAGTTCATAGGGACAGTCTTCTTTTGATGCATAGGTCGGCAATGTCGTATCAGGATTTGTTTCCTCGCACAATACATTATTCATGGCGGTTACAACACCATGTATTAAATTATCAAATTCAGCCTGAATGTTCATAATCAATGACGGCTGAATATCAGTTTCGTAGGATTGTACCAGTTCTCCGGCGGCATTGTATTTTTTCTGAAAGTCTGAATAATTGGCTGCATGATCTCCGCGTGCCAACACCAGAGCTTTTAATTTTCCAATATCAGTATCCAGTGCTGATGCAATCGGACGGCTCAAATCAAATACCGGTGTATCTGAATTCTGTGGCCATACCGGCGTATAGAATCCGGTTCCCGGATCCAATGTAGTTCCCATTTCATACACTCTGTCCCGTACCACAAACTGAGAACCTTCTATTTTAACAGTTACGACGCCTTCTGTATCTTCATCGTAGGATATATTTGCATAACCTGCCAGTTCATCCAGCAGCAGATTTCTTTGGTCTCTTAAATCATTTGCCTCTTCTGAACCAATTTCTGACTTTCTGATCTTCTCATTAAGAGCACTGATCTCATTTCCGTATTTATTAATTGTACCGACAATATCCTTTACTTCATCATTCAAGGTACTCTGATACGAAGAAAGACCGCTGTACACTGCATTGGCTCGCTCAATAAAGGTCGCTGCCTTTGATACCAGCTGACCCTGTACTACCGTACTTGAGGGATCCTTCTGCAATTCCTGTACTGCCGTCCATAGATCAGAAAGCGACGTTTGAAAAGCCACACCTTCCATCTCCCCAAACAATGTCTCAATCTCATTGATAACATCATAAGAGGTCTCATAAAATGCCGCTCTTCCGCTTTCCTCACGATATGTCTGATCCAAGAAAAAATCTCTGACCTGTCTTACCTTTTCATAATTGACACCCATTCCAACCTGCTGCAAGCTGATGGAGCTGGTGCCAACGGTATTATACGTTCTGTTTCCAAGCAGAACCTGCTGTCTTACATAGCCTACCGTATCTAAGTTTGATAAATTGTGTGAAGTTGTATTCAGTGCATTCTGACTTGTCTGTAAGCCTGATG
>CAZABT010000168.1:0-4020 GCA_964483395.1 uncultured Lachnospiraceae bacterium | reverse complement strand
GAGGAATATGTGTATCGTAACGGTACTCCAGCTTCCATACAGAAAGCATTAAAAATGGAAGGTATCAGAAAATCATCAAGAACCATCAGTAATATGATTCAGGATGAACGCTATATTGGTAAATTCTATATCAACAAGCGTACCAGCAAGCTTGGAACTGGACAAACAAAATCCAAACGTATCCAATTGCCTAAAGAACAATGGGTTCTAGTTGAAAGACCCGATTTACAAATTGTTGATACAGAACTATACGAGATGGCACAGCGTATTCACGAAACTAGGATAACTGTTTATGAAAAGCCTGATAAAAAGACAACTCAGGCTCGTTTCCAAGGCATGCATAAATACGCTGGCAAAATTTTTTGCCCCGATTGTGGCAAGCCATACCATTTTGGATATTCCGATAGAGCTAAAACTAAACCAATCTATGCAATTAAATCTCATTCTGAATGCAGTAACCCAGTTAATAGGATAACAGAGACTGACCTTGAAGAAATTACAAGACAAGCTCTTAAAAAGACCATTGACCAACAAAATGAAGTTTGCAAGACATTGGAAGCTGTTCTTACAGAATGTGTTGAAGCATCACAGAATAACGGTAATGAGCTTTCAAAACTAAAACAGCAAAAAACAGCTAGGGAAAATCAAATTGACAGCTTAATTGATACGCTCTCTGAGGGTGGACTTACAGAAGCAGCCAAAGACCGCATTAAAAGCAAAATCAATACAATAACCGAAGAAATCGACAATCTTACAGAAGTCATCAAGGACAAAGAATCCAGTAAGTTAAGTGTTTCCTATGTTTCTGACAAGATTGCTGAAATTAAATCAGCTATAGCAGAGCTTCGTAACTTTACGGAGATAGACCGTGACAGAATACTCAACTATATCGAAAGAATCGAACTACCAGCTAACGGAGATGTAAATATGCTCCTTAAATCTGGACAAGTAATAACAATAGTAACGACCGACAACAGTGATTTCTCTGAGGGAGATAGTGTAGTCAAGAAGGGAAAACAAGATGCCCTGTGTTGAATGCGGACATCAAATCCACTGCTTCTTTTCCTCGTACCTCACCTACGATGATTCTATCCGGACGCATACGAAGCGCCGTCTTGATCAAATCCCGGATTGTAATTTCTCTGCAATTTTCTGTATTGGCATTTCTAGTTTCCAATCGAACAAGATTTGAAATTCCCTGTATCTGTAGTTCTGCACTGTCTTCAATTGTAATAATTCTCTCATCAGAGGGAATAAAGCAGGACAAGGTATTCAAAAAGGTCGTCTTTCCAGAGCCGGTTCCTCCGGAAATCATAATATTGTATCCGGCTGCTACCAATTGACTTAAAAAATTCCTGGCCTCCTCTGATATTGTTCCCATACGAAGCAGATCTTCCATTTGCAGCGGCTTGTCCGGAAAACGTCGAATTGTCAGAATCGGGCCATTGACAGCAATCGGCGGTAATACTACATTGACACGGGAGCCATTATCCATTGCTGCATCCACAATCGGCGAAGCTGTATTCACAACTCGATTTGCCTTAGAAACGATTTGCTGTATGATATCTTCCAGTCGTTCCCTTGTCTCAAAGTGCAATTCAAGAGAAATAAGCCTTCCTGCTTTCTCAATAAAAACCGGTGCTGTTCCATTGACCATAATCTCCGTTATATCTGGGTCATCCACCAACTCCTGCAATATATCCAGCCCTCTGATGGCATGGAATAACTCCTTCCGAAGTCTGTTTTTATCTCTCAGACTGATGAAATACTTTTTGCTGTGTTTCACAATATGCCTGTCTATTACCTCCAGAACTTCTTCATCTGATACCTCTCTGCTCAGATCAATCTGCTCCCGGATATCTTCTACCAGCGCCTGCTTCTGCATCACAGCACACCCTCCTCTATTTCCTCCTCAGTCAGGTGCCTTACATATGCTCCTAATTCACTGTAAAGCAAATGCTCCGGTCCATATTCCAGCCCCTTCATAAATCCAAAGGTCAACTTCTTTGTCTTCTTCAAAATGTCTTCCTGTCCGCTGTTCTCCAGAAATTTTTCATATTGCAGCATCTTTGCATTGGAAACCGCATCCGCACCACAAGGCGTATATAATCTGTCACAACTGTCCAAAAAATCAAGCAATGCATTCAAACTCTCCCCGATGTCCAGAATAATGACATCATATAAGCTGCCACAACTGAGTTCCTGCAGAAAACACATCCAATCCTCTGCTGCAACACAATGCAGATTAAGAGGTGACGAAACCGGCGGTATATAATCCAACCCTTCTATACTTTGGACCATGCTTCTGAGCTTCATGCCGGTATCTCTGTTTTGCTGTGCTATATAAAATAACAGATCTGCCAGGTCTTCCTCATAATGCTTGTCCATCAAGGTCTCAAAGCCTGCATAATCCTCCAGATTCACATACAGCACCCTTCTGTCCTGCGCTAGTATCTGCCCCAGAGTCAGAGCAAAGGAGGTCTTGAGGATACGCCGAATCGGTGAATAGACTCCCAATAGTTTCACCTCATTCTGAAGCAGATAGATTTCCTTTTTTTCTGTCGTATGACTGGCATAATAACACATGACTTCCTCCAAAATATGCTCTGACGACTGGTACTTATAAATCGCTTTTTCACATAAGCAGGTGACCTGTTCTCTGGAACCGGACAGGATAATGATATGATTAATGCTCATACTCCGTATAGTCTCATCCATAGCATTTTCTGAAATCAGCAGAATCTCAATTGCCTGCTCAGACCCATAGATCCTCAATGCTTCCATCGTTGTGAACGCCTGAATAATAAAAGGATTTCTTTCTTTTTTATTTAAAAACTCCATCAATCGATAAGCATATGTCTGCTCCACATCACAAATTGCCAAAATACAATGCTTCATTACATTCCCTCCCAACATAATAAGACCCCTAATAAAATAGCTATGGAAAAATGGATCACCGATTCTTTTGTTATCTCCTGAACCCCACGATACGGCTCACAGCATCCAGTTTGTATCCCCTTTTTGAGATATGTAAAAAGTGCATGAAATCTCAACCTTACATTGCCTGTATAAAGTAGCTTTCCCAATGACATAACACCTCCTATGAATATTGAATACAATATACAATTTAATACTTCTGACGCCCCTAAAAAGCATCCCACAACCGACAAAAGCTTAATATCTCCTGCACCTAATGCACGAAGACAAAACAAGAGCCACAGGCATAAAATCGGTACAGCGATTCCTGCTGCCGCAGAGAGGATTCCCGTCCAGCTTTCTTCCATGAACCGAAAAAAGAACCCGACAACCACAGCACAGACAATAAGACTGTTTTTTATTTTGTATGTGAGAATGTCCATAAAGGCAGCGACAGATATGATTGATACCAAAATCATCATTTTCATACCTTCACCATCATTCTGTTATATTTCTTTGGGGCATATGTTTGAATCAACCGGATACTCAAGATCTTCCAAAGAATTGTAAGACGAATTATAGTATAGATAGTTTGCTTTGTCTATACCTTTTGTAAATGTTTTTCATTTTTGGCTATATTTACTGAATATTTTAAAGCAGCATGACTCCATATAGCAGGCAAAGCCCCGGAAATCCTAGCATTGCACATGTCAAAAGACTAATTGCATTGATGCCAACAAATATCCCCGCTTCAAAAAAAGAGAAGGTTTCATTTGCAAAATAGATCAGGATTCCACCAAAAATTCCTCTCAGAAGAAAGTTCAGAATCCATTCTGTTTTCCTTTTTAAAAAAACCATTCCCAACACAATGATACAAACCAAAATAATCAATATCATTCCCTGTTCCATCTGTTTTCTCCCCCATATAAAAATTGAACAAGTCCATTTATACGAATATATGAATAAACAGGTAAAATATGACTATACTATGTAAAAAGAGGTAATTTTAGCCAAGAAAAAGGTAGGTATATCATGTTAAGAAAAAATCGGACTACTTATGAAGAAAAGGCACATGTTGAGCTTATGCAGGATATTGCAAAGACC
>CAZABT010000167.1:0-4024 GCA_964483395.1 uncultured Lachnospiraceae bacterium | reverse complement strand
ACTGCCCATATCTTAATGTCAGGATTCTGACTCTTAAGCACTTCTCCAATACCGGAAATCGTACCTCCGGTTCCTACACCTGAGCAAAAACCATCAATCGGTCCCTCTACCTGCTCCAGTATCTCTACCCCTGTATGGTATTTGTGAACCTTGGGATTGCTTGGATTCGTGAACTGCTGCGGAACAAATACATTGGGATCTTCACGTTCCATCCGTAAGGCTGTTTCCAGACACTCCTCGATACATGCCCCTATATCTCCGGCATCATGTATTCTGATCACTTCTGCTCCATATGCTTCTACCAGCTTTGTTCGTTCCTCGCTGACGGAATCCGGCATGATGATTCTGACTTGATAGCCGCGAACAGCGCCTACCAGTGCAAGACCAATCCCCTGATTTCCGCTGGTCGGTTCCACAATGATCGTATTTTCATGGATCAGTCCCTGTCGCTCGGCCTGCTTCAGCATATTATAAGCAGTACGCGTCTTGATAGAACCTCCGACATTCAATCCTTCGTATTTTACCAATATCTCTGCTGAACCCGGCTCTGCCATCTTGTTCAGCCGGATAATCGGTGTATGTCCGATTGCTTCCAGCACATCATTGTATACCATAATTCAATGTCTCCAATCATATCACCTGTTTATAGGCGTACATCTAATAGATTATAGCAGAATTGATTCCATTATGCCATCCTATTTTCACTAAATTTTCGTCTGCGGTCAAAAAAAATTTTATATGTTTAAACAGTAAAAAACCGGGCATAAAACCTGCCCGGCCATAATGTTTTCTTAATTTCTAATTGTAATCAATTATTCAATGATATACCAAAACGAGCCTTGCGGTATATCTTCCAGATCAACACTGCCGGAAAACTGACAACCAAATATAAGGTAGCAAATAGCCCCACTACTCCTCCAACGACTGCAATTAGTAATATACCGATGTTCATCTAAAAACCCTCCCTTAACTTATGTTTCACACACGTTGCATTTTAGCAGATGTTTCTTAGAAGAGAAAGATTTTAGGAGGTTTCTTAACAACATCTTAGCAGTCTGTATGATCAGCCGTCCAGCATGCGGTATCCGACTCCAATTTCCGTAAATATGTACTGTGGTGCTCCAGGATTGCTTTCCAGCTTGCGACGGATATTGGCCATATTCACGCGCAGTATCTTAGTATCCTCCTCAATATACGGTCCCCATACAGCCTGCATGATTGCAGAATAAGTCAGAACTTTACCGGAATTCTTTGCAAGGTACGTAACAATTTTATATTCTACCGGAGTCAGATGAATCGGCTGCTCTCCCATAGAAACCAGTCGCTTTTCAAAGTCAATATACAGATCAAGTGCATGATAAGGACGCATTGTAACAGAAGCATCCGTGTTCAGCCGATTGCTGTGACGTAAGGATGTACGGATACGTGCCAGTAATTCCGATGTCCCGAAGGGTTTGGTAATATAGTCATCTGCACCGGCATCCAGAGCGAGCACCTTATCATTTTCATGTGTGCGCGCAGAAACCACAATAATCGGACTGCTGCTCCACTCCCGAACCTTGGAAATGATATCGACTCCGTCAATGTCAGGCAGCCCCAGATCCAAAATGATTAGATCCGGACACATAGATGAAATTGCAGACAGCCCATCTCTCCCATTGTATGTGATGTAAACCTTGTAATCCTGTGCGGTTAACACACGCTTCATAAATTCACAGATATTTTCCTCATCCTCAATGATTAGAATTTGAAATGAAGGTTTCATTTGTAATTTCCTCCTGCGGTAGTGTAAATATAAATTCTGCTCCGTGTTCGTGATTCCGTGCTATAATCGTTCCTCTGTGTGCCAGCACAATCGTACGGCAAATCGTCAAACCGATTCCCATACCCCTGTGACTGTCAGAACTCGGTGCCGTATCCATGGGTACCCCATCAAAGATTGTCTCCTGATCTTTGATTCCAATGCCGTAATCTCTGATGCAGAACAGAACCTCCTTCTCCTGCTCCGTCACGATCAAATCAATAGGCTCTTCACTTTCTGCATGTACCAGCGCATTTTCCAGCAAATTAATGATCACCTGCTCAATCAGCATGGCATCCATGGGAATACACAAAGGCTCCTCCGGTATGCTGACTCTGATATCTGCCCCCGGAAAACGCTTCTTTAATCTGGTAATTGCCTCTTCAACCACCTCTTCAACAATCTCGTCATTCTTATGAACTGAAGCATTATCATCTTGAATACGCGTCACCGTCAAAAGATTGTTGACCATGTTCAACAGCCAGTCCGAATCCTCCCGAATATGACCCAGCATTTCAAGGCGTTCTGTAGACGATAAGACTGTATCATCCTCAATGCAGGCAGAAGCCGTTCCGATAATTCCTGTCAGCGGGGTACGCAGATCATGCGATATCGCCCGCAGCAGATTGGCTCGCATCTTCTCCTTCTCGGCCTCCATCAGCTGATGTTCCCGATCGGCAAGTACCTGAGACTGCTTCTTCATATGAGAAGTTGTGGTGCTCGTAATGAGTGAAATAGACAAAAGTTCAAGAAAAGTGATTGGATATCCTGTCAGCGTAAAATTCAATGCAAAATACGGATATGTAAAGCAGTAATTGATAAAGGCAACACAAAACAACGATGCCGTGATTCCATACCAATAGCCTGTCGTATAGCGGGCAATCAAAATCAAAGCCAAAATGTAGATCAGCACGACATTGGCCATATTCTCCGGCACAAGCTTGAACAGTAAAAACGCCACCCCCGTTGCCAGCATTAATAGAATGATTGTATAAAGCAAGTCATTTTTTTTCATATCATTTATTATGCAACGAGTATGCCTAAACTGCAATCGGATTTTTGTTAAGAAAGTGCTAAAATACCGCTAAGGTCTTGCTAAGAATCGCTGCAAAACATTGTTTTTTTATGTCACTTCTACTATTTTAGGAAGTAAATTAAGAATAATAGGATTACTTACGGAGGAAAAAGATGGAGTTGGATATTTGGGGTATACTCGGCATCGTGATTTGTGTTGCCGGAATCGTCGGCGGCATCTGGTATGAACACGGAAACAGCAAATGAAACCGGAAGGAGGGGGAATCATGGGTATTGATGGATATGCAGTGTTGATCTTTACAGGACTGGCGTTGGTTTTCTGTATGATCGTCGGAATCGTTGATGATAAAAAGAAAGCGAAGCCGGATAAAAAATAGGAACACGCTACTTGCAGTGAGGTTACATAGAGCATCGCCGGATAGGATTATCATCCGGCGATTTTATTTTGAATGCTGCATATAATTTGAAGCAAAATGAGGAAAATCAAGTGAAGTCATGCTTGTTATTTTCTTCACAATTTGATATAATGAATGAGGTTTTGTGCACATATGTATGTGCACACATTTTACGTAGTGGATTGATAGGATGAAAATCCACAAAGAAAAAGAAAGGAAGTATCTCAAATGGGGAAATTCAGTAACAAATGGACCAGAGCAGCAATTCCCGCACTTCTGCTGCACTGTAGTATAGGTACAGTATACTGCTGGTCAATCTTTAGTCAGGAAATCGCAGACTACATCGGATTTTCTAAAGGCGCAACCGAATGGGCATTCAGTTTCGCAATCTTCTTTCTCGGTATGTCCGCAGCATTTCTCGGCGGCATCGTAGAAAAGGATATCCACAAATCTTCACTGATTGCAACCATCTGCTTCACTGTAGGTATGGCAGGCACCGGATTCTTTATCTGGTACGGCGGTGCACATCCGGGAAGTCTTGTATCGTTAATCGGAATTTATGTATGCTATGGCTTTATCATGGGTATCGGTCTCGGTACCGGTTATCTTTCACCCGTCAAGACCCTGATGCTTTGGTTTCAGGATCGTAAGGGACTGGCAACCGGCCTTGCTGTTGCGGGCTTCGGTGCAGCGAAAGCAATTGCAAGTCCTATTATGCAGGCATTGCTTGATTCTTTGGGAAAAGAAGGCATCTTCAAGATGTTCTATATCCTTGCAATCGTATATTTCATTA
>CAZABT010000166.1:0-4044 GCA_964483395.1 uncultured Lachnospiraceae bacterium | reverse complement strand
TGGAACAGGCAGGCTATTTTGATTATTTCAAAAAAGCAGCAGCTCAGCTTTTACTTTAATTTTGCATTGTATTTCAAGAAATTTCATGATACAATACTAGATATTGTGGGGCAGACATCCTGTGGCCACACATGTAGATACGGGGATGTAATATGCTGATACTGGGATTGATAGGCATTATGGTCACGCTGGCAGTTGTGGCGGCGGTACTGATTTATAGAGAGAGCAAAGAATTCTGTGTGACATTTTATGAGTATCATTCAGAACAACTGCAAAAGGCACAATATAGGATTGTCGTTTTGTCAGATCTTCATGACAAGGTATTTGGCAGGCATAATGAGCCGCTTCTTGAAGCAATCGACGAGCTGAATCCGGATGCAGTTATTTTTGCAGGGGATATGATAACCTCCTCCATGGAGGTTCGCTATGATTATACTCCGACACTGCAGTTCATCGGAGCACTGGCTCAAAAATATCCGATTTACTATGGCATGGGAAATCATGAAGAAAAATTCAGGCGCAGACCGGATATCTTTCCAGGACGTTATCAGGATTTGACGGAAAAGCTGGCTGAGTATGGTGTGCATATTCTGTCCAATGAAACAGTACAGATTCAGGAAGCAGGGATTGTCCTGTATGGACTGGATCTGGAGCATCAGTATTATCGAAAGCTGATGACCAAGCATATTCCGGAGGATTATCTGCAGAAGATTTTCGGTAAGGCTTCGGAAAGAGATTATTCCATCCTGATTGCACATAATCCGGAGCACTTTCAAGCCTATGCGAAATGGGGACCGGATTTGGTACTTTCCGGACATATTCATGGAGGTGTGATGCAGCTTCCTCTGTTGGGGGGAGTGGTCTCACCACAACTGAAGCTTTTTCCGAAATATGATGCGGGAGAATATCATGAAGGCAGAACCACAATGCTGCTGAGCCGAGGAATCGGCTCCCATACGATACCGTTACGAATCAGGAACAGGGCAGAGGTGTTTTGCGTTGATTTGAAGAAAAGTATGACAAAGGGAGACAAAGATGGATTTGACATTTAAACTACAGGCATTTGAGGGGCCGCTCGATCTGCTGCTGCACTTGATCGAGAAGAATAAGGTTGATATATATGACATTCCGATCGTTCTGATTACAGAGCAGTATTTGGATTATATCAAACAGATGGATACACAGGATCTAGATGTTATGAGCGAGTTTTTGGTGATGGCTGCTACACTGCTGGATATCAAATGCAAGATGCTCCTGCCTAAGGAAATCAATGAGGACGGCGAAGAAGAAGACCCAAGAGCAGAACTGGTACAGAAGCTGATTGAATATAAAATGTATAAATATATGGCTTATGAGCTGCGTGACAAGCAGTTGGATGCGAAGAAAAATGTATTTAAAGCACCGACGATGCCCAAGGAGGTTGCCGATTATTCACAGCCGATTGATTATGATACGCTGGTAGGCGATATGGATCTTGCAAAGCTGAATCAGATCTTCAAATCCATGATCAGAAAGCAGGAGGACAAGGTGGATCCGCTGCGCAGCCAGTTCGGAAAGATTGAAAAGGATGAAATCAATATGGAGGAAAAGACAGTCTATATTGAGGAGTATGTAAAGCTGCACAAGAAATTCAGCTTCCGCAATCTATTGGAAGCACAGCCGACCAAAATGGAGGTCGTTGTGACGTTTCTTGTCATTTTGGAGCTGATGAAAATCGGAAAAATCATGATTATGCAGGAGGATATATTTGACGATATCCTGATTACGGCCAAGGAAGCTGCATAAAATTGAATGACTGCAGGAAAAATCGGAAAGGATACCAATAGAGACATTATGGATGATACAACAAATTCAGAATTTGATTCTATACTTGATGAGATGATACAGGTAGATTCAGGCGAGCCTGAACCGATTCAGGAACCGGACGGTAACGGAGAAATACCGGAGGAAATGATGGAACCCGTTGAGAATCCTGAGGCGGTTTTGGAGGCGATTCTTTTTTCCATGGGTCATTCTGTGAGCCTGAAGAAGCTGTCCATGACGGTGGGACGGGAACCGGAAGAGACGAAGAAAATCTTATATGCAATGATGGAACGGTACCAGGCATCGGATCGTGGAATCACGGTCATTGAGTTGGAAGACTCCTTTCAGATGTGCACCAAAAACGAGATGTATGAACACTTAGTCAGAATCACGAAGGTGCCAAAGAACTATGTGCTGACTGACACACTGCTGGAAACCCTGTCTATTGTAGCCTATAAACAGCCGGTAACCAGATTGGAAATTGAAAAGATCCGAGGTGTGAGCTGTGATCATGCGGTCAATAAGCTGATAGAATATAATCTGATCTCGGAACTTGGAAGACTTGATGCACCGGGACGTCCGCTTTTGTTTGGGACGACGGAGGAATTCCTGCGGGCATTTGGAGTGAAGTCACTGGATGAACTGCCGATATTGAGACAGGATCGTTTTGAAGATTTCAAACGGGAAGCCGAGGAAGAAATACAATTGAAACTGGATATATAATATATATGCGATGTATACGACAGCAAGGGCTGATGATGGGAAGCGGATAATTCCTGTCATTAGCCCTTGCTGTTGTTCATATATTCAATTAATGACAGTAATAGGTACTTTGATTTATGAAAAAGCTGGCGGGATATATCAGAAGTATAGTATTGGTGGGGGCACTGACCGTTCTGTGCATGTCTTATGATGTAAGCGCAGGAGATGAGCCGGAGCAGAGTGAATTATATGCAACTTCGGCCGTGCTGATGGATGCGGCATCGGGAAGGGTATTGTACGAAAAAAATGGTTATGAGGAACTGCCGATGGCAAGCACGACTAAGATCATGACCTGTATTCTGGCGTTGGAACGAGGTAATCCGGACGAACTGGTCACAGTCTCGGAATATGCAGCTTCACAGCCCAAGGTGCGCTTGGGAATGAAACCGGGAGAACAGTATAGACTTGGAGATCTGCTGTATTCACTGATGTTAGAATCCCATAATGACAGTGCAGTTGCTATCGCCGAGCACATAGGCGGCAGCGTTGAGGGTTTTGCAAAATTGATGAATCAAAAGGCACGGGAAATAGGCTGTAAAAATACATATTATATTACACCAAATGGTTTGGATGCTGTGTTGACGCTGACCTCAGGAGACGAGACGACGAGAGTGGAGACTCATAGGACGACTGCAACCGATCTTGCACGGACAATGGCATACTGTATTGGTCAGTCAGAGCAGTCTGAGGCCTTTCTGGAAATTACGCGCAGAGCCGATTATCATTTCAGCAATCAAATAGTGACAGAGGCAGGAAACGATACAACGGATGGCGGGCATACGGTATCCTGCAGCAATCACAATGCGTTCCTTGGAATGATGGATGGGGCGTTATCCGGTAAGACGGGATTTACGAGCAAGGCGGGCTATTGCTATGTCGGGGCACTGCAAAAGGATGGAAAAACCTTTACGGTGGCACTGCTTGCCTGTGGCTGGCCAAATCATAAAGCCTATAAATGGAAGGACACCAGGAGGCTGATGGAATATGGTCAGGAGCATTATGAATATCATGCTTTTACGGATATACCGCTCATAGAAGAACGGCTGCAGCCAGTCACGGTCATCAATGGTCAGACAGAACGAATCGGCGGACGTGCGGTAGCAGGATTAAAGTATAAACCGGCAGCCGGCAGACAGGCGTCGGGACTTCTTTTAAATGAAGAGGAGGAAGTCGGAATCGTATATACTGTGCCGGAAGAACTGGAGGCGCCTGTTATGGCAGGAAGCAAGGTGGGAAGTATCAAGTATATGGTGAACGGTGAGGTCTGGCGGACGGAGATTATTACGACGGCAGATACGGTAGAAGCAATCGATTACGAGTGGTGCCTTGCTAAAATAATCGCAATTTTCTTAGCATGAAAAGATAAAAGCAACTGCTGTAGTACAAAATAAAAATAACACGAGAATATTCTGAAAATTCCACACAAAAAAACTTAATTTCATGCTATGCTCTTTTGAGAAGTTGTGTTATAATCAAATA
>CAZABT010000165.1:0-4070 GCA_964483395.1 uncultured Lachnospiraceae bacterium | reverse complement strand
ATGGACAAAATAGCAATTCTGATTCCCTGCTACAATGAAAGCAGAACAATCAAAAAAGTGATCGCGGACTACCGTGCAGCACTGCCGGAGGCCACGATTTATGTGTATGACAATAATTCCTCAGATGGAACGGATCAGATTGCCCGTGATGCAGGAGCGATTGTGCGTTATGAATACCAGCAGGGCAAGGGGCAGGTCATTCGCTCTATGTTCCGTGAGATTGAGGCAGAATGCTATCTGATGATTGACGGAGATGATACCTATCCTGCCGAATACAGCCGTGAAATGGTTGATCTGGTGCTCAATAAGGGAACCGATATGGTCATCGGTGATCGCCTTTCCTCAACCTATTTTACCGAAAACAAACGCCCCTTCCACAACTTTGGCAACAAAATTGTGCGAGGACTGATCAATGTTCTGTTTAAAAGTGATATCCGAGATATCATGACCGGATACCGTGCCTTCAGTTATCAGTTTGTTAAGACCTATCCTGTATTATCCAAGGGCTTTGAAATAGAAACAGAAATGACGATTCATGCACTTGACAAGAATATGCGTTTGGAAAATGTCATCGTTTCCTACAGAGACCGCCCGGAGGGCAGTGAATCTAAGCTCAATACCTATTCTGACGGCATGAAGGTTCTGAAGACGATTGCAACTCTATTTAAAAACTGCAAGCCCTTGGTCTTCTTCAGCGGAGTAGCGGCAATACTTGCAGTCATTGCACTATGCTTATTTTTCCCGATTCTGAATGAATATTTCCGCACGGGACTGGTGCCTAAATTCCCGACGTTATTTATGAGTATCTTCTTTGGTCTGGCTGCAATCCAGTCATTCTTTGCAGGCTTGATTTTGGACGTCATTGTCAAAAAGCAACGGCAGGAATTTGAAATACAACTGAACTTTGTAAAGCAGCTTCAAGATTTAAGATTGAAGTAAACCTTCAATTTAATGACTCTTATTTTGAAATATTGGAACGAAAAAGCGAACATAATCGGTATGATTGATGGAACCCGAAAATGTTCGCTTTTGATTATTCTATAGGATTCTTTTACTGTACATCCAGATTAGAGTACCCCATCAGGTTTTCATCCACTGCTCGGGCTGCCTCACGGCCTTCACGGATTGCCCATACGACAAGTGACTGCCCGCGGTGCATATCTCCGGCTGTAAAGACATTGACCACATTTGTCTTGTAGCTGCCAGGCGTAGTCTTGACATTGGTTCGTTCATTCAGTTCGACCCCAAATGCCTCTGCCACGTAGGGCTGTGCCCCGAGGAAGCCTGCTGCGATCAGCACCAGATCTGCTTTCAGGGTCTGCTCACTTCCTGCAATTTCACTCATAACCATACGACCTGTCTTTTCGTCCTTTTTCCACTTTAGCTTTACGATAACGACTTCCTTCAAATCGCCCTTAGCATCCTTTTTAAACTCCTTGACAGTCGATTCGTAGATACGAGGATCGTGACCAAACTGAGCGATTGCTTCCTGCTGACCGTAATCCGTCTTGCATATCTTCGGCCACTCCGGCCACGGATTATTCTCTGCACGGCTGTCCGGAGCCTTCGGCATCATTTCTATCTGGGTCACTGACTTCGCACCATGGCGAATGGATGTTCCAACACAGTCATTGCCGGTATCACCGCCGCCGATGATGATTACATGCTTTCCCTTTGCACTGATCTGAGCGCCTTTTTCCAAAATCGCAGCCGGCATGGAATGATCTGCTATCTGACCACTCTTTTCTTTTGCATCCAGCAAAGCCTTTGTTGTTGCCTTCAGAAAATCGACCGCAAAATGAATCCCGTTTGCATCACGTCCGGGAGCCTTGATGTCGCGCGGATTTGAGGAACCGCATGCCAGTACGACACGATCATAGTCCTTCAAAATTGAAGCTGCACTGACTGGTCTCTTTTGAAGTTCCGCCTGCTCCGGTATTGACTCGCTGCCCGAGGCACTCGCAACTGTGCCGACATCTACACCTGTCACAAACACAACGCCTTCTTCTTCCATGATCCGCACCTTGCGCTCTATGATCTGTTTTTCCAGTTTCATATTCGGAATGCCATACATCAGCAGTCCGCCGACTCTGTCCGAGCGTTCAAAAACTGTTACACTGTGGCCGCGCTTATTCAACTGGTCTGCCGCCGCCAGTCCGGAAGGACCCGAACCGATCACAGCTATCTTTTTGCCTGTGCGTGCCTTGGGCGGCTGTGCTGCAGCAATCCCCTCTGCATATGCATTTTCTATGATTGCGTATTCATTTTCCTTAGTAGATACCGGATCACCATACAGCCCGCAGGTACAGGCGGCTTCACACAGTGCAGGACATACTCTGGAGGTAAACTCCGGAAAATTATTCGTTTTCTTCAAGCGGTTATAAGCCTGTTTCCAATTTCCGGTATACACAAGATCATTCCACTCCGGTACTAGATTGTGCAGCGGACATCCAGAGGTCATCCCCATAAGATTCATTCCTGCCTGACAGAAGGGAACTCCGCATTCCATACATCTTGCGCCCTGCTCCTGCTGCTTTTCGCGAGACAATGGGACATGAAATTCGTTAAAATGCTGAATACGCTCCTTTGGCTCGACTGCATATGAAGTTTCTCTTTGATATTCCATAAACCCTGTTGCTTTTCCCATATTCGGTTCCCTCCTTCCTATTCTCTGCGGTTCCGGCGACGGATGATTTCGCGCGTCGTTCTGTCTGCACTCGCCAAATCATGTTCCTCGCCTGTTCCTGTAATCGCATAAAATGCTTCTATCTGTGCCTGTTCACTGGACATACCCTTTTCTTCCATCTGTACAATGGTCTGCAGCATACGGTTATAATCATGCGGTATGATCTTCTTGAAATGAGGCAGGTATTGATTGAAGTGCTCCAGTATCTCCTTGCCTCTTGCAGAATTTGTGTTGGCCACGAAATCCTTGATCATCTGCTTGAGTTCGATCACATCATACTTTTCCGATACCTCGCTGGAAGATACCATTTCCTTATTGACTTTCATATAAAGGTCTGATTTTTCATCCAGTACATAAGCAATACCACCGCTCATGCCTGCCGCAAAATTCTTACCTGTCGTACCAAGCACGACCACACGGCCTCCTGTCATGTATTCACAGCCATGATCACCAACACCCTCTACGACTGCTGTTGCACCTGAGTTGCGGACACAGAATCGCTCTCCGGCTACACCGGCTATATAGGCTGAACCACTCGTTGCACCATACAGTGCCACGTTTCCGATGATGATATTTTCATCCTCTCTGAACCGGATACCCTTTGGCGGATATACGATCAGCTTACCACCCGACAGACCCTTTCCAAAATAATCATTGCTGTCTCCTATCAGTTCAAGCGTCAATCCTTTTGGTATGAATGCACCGAAGCTTTGTCCTCCGGCACCCGTACATTTGACTGTATAGGTATCATCCGGCAGGCCATCTCCGCAGATACGCGTGATTTCTGAACCAAGAATCGTTCCAAAGGCTCTGTCTGTATTTCCGACCTCGATTTCGATTCCTTTTTTCTTCTTTTCCGCCATGGCTCTGGCAAATTTTTTCAACAGAACCTTTTCATCCAGCGTCTTTTCCAGTTCAAAGTCATATATCTGCTTCGGATCAAATGTAACATGCAGTGCCTGAGCCGCCTTTTGCTTGCTGTCTGCAGTCTCCGGGCCTCTGCCCTCCTGTGCACCTGTTTTTTCTCCTGCCGGTGCAGCCGCATCTGTTCTGCCGAGTATCTTACTCAGATCAATGTGCCCTGCACGACCGCTGACTGCTTCTCTAGGCATCAGCAGATCTGTTCTGCCGACCAGCTCATCCACTGTTCTCACACCCAGCTTCGCCATGTATTCCCGAAGCTCCTGCGCAATAAAATACATAAAGTTAATCACGTATTCCGGTTTGCCACGGAACCGCTTGCGCAGTTCCGGATTCTGTGTTGCAATGCCGACCGGACAGGTATCCAGATTACATACCCGCATCATCACACAGCCCATGGTCACAAGCGGAGCTGTTGCAAATCCAAATTCCTCTGCGCCAAGTATTGCCGCAATGGCCACGT
>CAZABT010000164.1:0-4077 GCA_964483395.1 uncultured Lachnospiraceae bacterium | reverse complement strand
GCATCTGCCATTTCCATTGTATGTCCCGGAAGTGCACTGTATCTGATGCCCATATCCGAAATCTTTGCAAATGCCGGCTGCAGTGCTGTCATCAGCTCTGTCTTCAACTGGCTGTCTATTTCTTCTCTATCGTATTCAGCCTCTACATTGCCTGTTACATTTGTATAAAACAGCAGCGGATCTACGATCTTATAGGAATACTCTCCATGACAACGGATTGCGATATCAATATCCAGTCCGATGTTCTTATCCACAACTCTGAACGGAACCGGATTCGGTGTACCATACTTATTCCCCGGCAGTTCCTTCGTATTAATATAATAAACCCTCTGATCCTTTGCTGTATCGCCACCAAATGTAAAACGCTTGCCGATCGTTGAAAAAGTCTTTTTCAGGCTGTCACCCAAACCACCATAGAATAAACTCGGCTCCGTAGAAGCATCATACACGAATTCTCCCGGCTCCGCCGAAAACTCTACTACCTTACCCTGTTCTACGATCAGCATACACTGCCCGTCATTGACTGCAACAATAGAACCGTTGCTGATGATATTATCATTTGCCTTTGTATTTGAACTTCTCTTCGGATCTACCCGCTTTATACCCTTTGTCACTAACACATCTGCTTCCATGGACTCACAGTAGAAATACTCCCGCCATTGATCGGCAAGTTCTCCACTGACAGCACCCTTAATTGCCTGAATCAAACCCATAATAATACCTCCATCTAAGATTGTCTTTCATATCGGATATTATAGCATTATCCGCACACTTTGTCACCTGCTGTTTACCATTCACTCAAGCTGCTTACCCGCCGGCGCAGAATGAAGCTTCAATCTTTTTCCTGCGCAGTTCCCATCACAGCTCGATGAGCTCATATTCTCTTGAGCCAAAACCCAGTTTCGCTGCAGCTTCCACTGTATGCACCCCGTTTTGAGACTCTATGCGCTCTACCAGATAATCACGTCCCGGATCCTTTGACGCATAAACAATGTCCAGACACGCCTGATCAATTGCAATCGGATCAAGAGATGCCAGGATTCCTATATCCTCCATACAGGGATCTTCAGCAACTGCACAGCAGTCACAATCTACAGACATATTTTTCATAACATTGACATATACTATATTTCCGTTAAAATATTCTACCACTGAGGATGCAGCATCCGCCATAGACTCCAGAAACGAATCATGATCCGACGTCCAAAAGGCATCCCTATCTCCCACTCCGTGAATGTACTGCTTCCCTGCCGAGGAAGCCACTCCAATTGACAACTGCTTTAATGCTCCACCGAAGCCACCCATTGGATGTCCCTTAAAATGTGAAAGCACAAGCATGGAATCATAGTCTGCCAAATGCCTGCCGACCATATTTTTCTTGATGCGTCTGCCATTCGGGATGGCAAGTTCCAAATCCGGACCGTCTGCATCCAGCAGCTCCACCTTGAAATAGCGGTTCCATCCGTGCTTTTCCAATGTCTGCAGATGCTTTTCGGTCGTATTGCGTGAGCCCTCATAGGCTGTATTACATTCTACAACCGTACCAGCAACATACTCCACGATCGGCTTCCAAAATTCAGGTTTTAGGAAATTCTGATTTCCTTCTTCTCCTGAATGCAGCTTTACCGCTACATTACCGGATAAGTTCTTTCCAACTGCCTGATACAGCGCGACCACCTTTTCCGGAGTGATTTCTTTTGTAAAATATACCTTTGATTTCATTGCACTTTCCTCCTTCTTGATTCTTGTTTTATTTTTCTGCCTGCATGCTGTTTTGATTCTGTTTTGTCTGCAGCACCAGCGTTCCTCCAAAATCATATATATGCTCCGACATTCCCTGCAATTTTTCAAGCTGCAGTGCCGGGAACTTCTCCCACTCCCGGTCGGTGATGCAGATATAATCTACATTATATTGCTCCAGCAGCTGTTCAGCCTTCAGGGCATCTGTTCCCTCGTAGATTTCCCGGATGTCATTAATACGCACATCTAACTCCTCCGAGGACAGATTCCGCCAGAGCATCTGATGTGTCCACCAGCCCTGTACTGTCTGTCTGCCGGTCGCCATGGAGATACGATTATCCTTCGTATAGCTGATCCCATTTGCCTCCAAAAGCACGGCATCTACGGATGTATTCTCATCAATCCATTGAATAGCGGCATATTCTCCCGCATCCTCCTGCTCGATATAAGCCAGTCCATCCAGCGTTCCGGAATCGGTTCCTGTGAAGTACACCTCCTGCACCGCATAATACGGATAACAGAGCGGCGGCAAAAGTAATGCAGCCATCAGAACACCGCATGCGATACGTCCTCTCCACGATTGTTCCCTCCGGTTCATAAGACACACAAAGGTATATCCCGCAATCAATCCAAACAGAATAAATGCTTCATAGGTAAACTTAAACATCGTATTACTGCGCGGTGCCGATACATAGATGTCCTTAATATAGATGACCTCCGGAGCCACAATCAGTCCAAGCCCACATAATGCCAAAATCGCCGCCACAATATCCGGCCCCTCTACAATATCCCGCCTGCGATAGCAATACAAAAACAAACACGCCGCCCAAATGACAGGAATCGCCCACAGCACCAGATATTCTCCAATTGGTGACGATGTATATACAAATGCAAGTCCTACATTAATCTTATCAAAGTTCAGAGAAAAAGGAAGCATTACAAGCATACGAATCAGAAAAAGACACAAAAGCTGCCAGCCCGCTGTCAGATAAAGTCTCGGCTCTCTCCACGACTGATATTTCATCACCGCACCATAGACGGCAAAAAAAGCAGACACGACCATATAAATCGCAAAATCCCAATAATTTGTCATGCCCATAATGCCCAACACAAAGCCCAGCAGCAGAATCATCGGCTGCAGTCTGAAGCAATCCCGTATTCCCTTGATACTCTCAGACCTATGCTCTGCTTCCCATCGATCCGTCAGAGCAATCCATAATGCGAGAAAGGTCAGTACAAATATAATGTCCACCACATGTGCATGCAAATCCGAAAGCACAAAGGAATACAGCGGAAATTCCGTAATCGTTGCATCCTTGCTCCCCTCATAGCAGTGGATATACCGCGTTGCGTCCGGATACCAGTAACGATCCAGATCATGTCTGTAGGTATAGTCCATGATACCCAGCCTGCTCAACCACGGAAATACAATGGCATATAAAAATGCATGTGCATTTCCCGCCACGCTGACCATCAGTGCCGCAATGCCTCCTCCCACTGCTGCCCAGCCGGCTTTGATCTCCTTTTTCCTGCTCAATAGCTGATATACAACAGAAAAAGAAAACAGCAAAGTCAGGGCAAAAAGCGTCGCCATCATCAGATTATAACCAACCCCTGAGTTGTTTCCGGTTAGTTTACATAAAAACGCTGTCAAATACTGTCCATAGTAATAATAATTAATCGTCCCACCGGCATACCACATATCCAGCGCCGGAAGATAATCTGTATTCAGAAGGCTCTTCACAAAGCCATGATCCATAAACATTTCCGTGTGATCCAGTGCCGGAGTCCTGCTGCGCAGATATGCCCAGAAAAACAGAGCCAGTGCAAATACTGCCTCCTCAAGCACAGCATGCTTCCAAAAACTCCTGTCTCTCACCACTGCACCCATTTGGCCTGCTGCAGCTTTGGAAAACAAAAGCCAAAGACACTCTGCTAACAGGCATGCCGCCGCTGCCAGCAGCAGCGTAAGAAAGCGAAACGGCATCAGCCGAAAAGAAGCCAACAAAAATACAAGGTATGACAGAATTGCAAGTCCCAACACCTTGGCAAACAGGTATCCCTTATCCCGAAAGGCAGAAAATATACGAATACCAAACGGCAATGCAAGCATTCCCAGCAAAAATAATGCCAGCCACCAGCTCATCGTTTGTAATAGGATTTCCTCCATAAGGCCGTCCTCCCGAAGCACTCCATTTCCTATAAAATATAAGACAGAACTCAAAATCCTCAAGTCCCACCTTATATTTTATCATATTCGGTGTTCTGTGAAAAGATGAACTGACAGCAAAAGAGACAAATAAAAGAGGCAAAATAAAATCACCTAATTGCTCAGCT
>CAZABT010000163.1:0-4260 GCA_964483395.1 uncultured Lachnospiraceae bacterium | reverse complement strand
AAAAAGGAGCCTGACAAAAGTACAGCCAATATTTTTATTCCCATCTTTTTCTTCCCGGAAAGGAATAGCAGTCCGATACCTGCTGCCATAATTACCACAAATATTCCTACGGAGGTTGTATCTCCTGTTTTTACTCCAATCACAACCTGCTTAAAGGTCTGTACTATATTCCTGACCGGTACAGATGACTGTGTAACCACTTTATTTACAGTCACAATCTGTCCTGTAGCCGGTTCTCTATATGCTGCAAAAAATTGCAGCCCAAGAATTCCCTCCGACAGCTTATAGGTATTACGAAATGACTCTCCGTCCAGTCCAATTGTCAGAAATAGTTCTGCTGTCTCTCCGGAGGGAAGTGTTGTCAGATATGTCGTATTGGTTCCCAACTCACTGCTGTTTAACTCAAGCAGACCTTGTCTGCTTTCGATATAACCTCCCGCATCTGTTTTTGTCCCTCCGAGAGCACTGTCATACAATGTCCTGCGTCCATTCGGTTCCTTCAGCTCCACTTTCATGCTGTATGCACCACCCGCTGTCTGATTCGCATCCTCCAAGGCTTTCATTGTCTCTGTATCCATATAGAAATCCGCGGTATTTGTATTATGATTCACCAATACAATACTTTGACTTCTGGTTTCGCCGGGTGCCATTCCGTTAAACTCACTTCCGAGATTTGTATTACTGATGGTCAACTCATGATCGCTTGTCAATTCAACATTTTCCCCTGCGTATACAGAAATATGATTTCCCAGACAGAAAATTGTTGATATCCCCACAATCAATATGATTTTCTTCATTTTACTTTCTCCCTGTTCTACATCCCATTAGGCGGCTACTTAATCACTATATCTGTTATATTACCTTCTTGATCTAAATGTGCATCTACTCCCCATGCAGATTTGATTGCTTCTGTTCCGCCGATTGCCTGTACTGCATCCGCACTTGCTTCAATTACAAAAGATTTATCTGCATATTCATTTCCCAATTCCATGGATAAAATAATTTCATCAATCAGCTTTGTCGTTTCAGTAACACCTGCCTCAGACAATGGTTGTTTATAATACATCGTGATCGTTTCAGAATCTTCCTCAAAAATGATCCAGTCATTTTCATTTTCAGGAACAATTTTGATCATTTTCGTATCCAGTGTATCATCAAAAGATTTTTGGAACACACCGTTTTGATCTGTTTTTCCCCATGCCTTGTATACAATTGCCCTGACATAAGAATCATAATGAGGAGAAGCAGAGGACGAAATGACCAGATTTTCATCTATTCGATTTCCTGGTACTGCTTTCACTGCACCGCTTCGATATTCCTTGAGTCCCTGTATTCCGCTTCCTTTCTCTGAAAGGTATATATCTAAATCTTTTGTCGTAATATGACTGCTGCCTTGACTACTGTTTGCCTGAAATGCAGCAAATGTTCCGCCAATCATAGTAATCAAAACCAGTCCCCCGGCAATACACATAAGAACCATTTTTTTCATCACAAGCTTGTCTCCTTTATACAAATCTCCGAGCATATTTTGCGATACTATTATGTAGTATAAATCTTGATTGTCACACCGACGTCACACAGTAAAAACTCTTTTGCTTGTATTTTTTTCTATTCTCTTTTATTATATAGAAAGAACGGAGGCACAAAATGACAGGAAAAAGAATCAACTACTTCGATATGGCGAAGGGACTCGGTATTATCCTCGTTGTATTGGGGCATATAGAATATATCAGTGATGAGCTTCGAGCATGGATTTCTTCTTTTCACATGCCCTTGTTTTTTGTTATCTCCGGTATGCTGATTTACAGTCTGAATCAGTCTGAGAAAAATCTCAACACTCTCTTTCGTAAGAAATTCCGAGGCATTATGATTCCATATATCAGTTTTACAATCCTTTATACTCTAATTGATATTTTAAATATATACCTTCATAAAATTACACCGGCAGTTTTTCTGAAAAATATCATTTCCGGTGTAACAATGTACGGCTCTTCGGTGTTGTGGTTTCTGCCGGCACTCTTTTTCAGTGAGCTCGGGTTTCTTTATATCATAAAGAAGCTTCCTCGGATTCCTTCTATGATTCTCGTTCTTGCTCTTGCACCGCTTTCTTATTTTTTACAGATTGCCATCAGCGATGTTTACACGACTCATGAGACTTCTTTGTTGATTACTTCTCTAATTGATTTTCTTCGTGTGTTTCTTAGAGCGGCCGTAGCTATGTCTTTTGTAGGGATTGCCTATTATCTCTATCCCCTTGTACAGAAGAAGAACGAATTTTCATGGAAAGGCCTTATGCTTGGTATTTTTATGATTCTTTTAACGCTGCCATTATCACAGATTAATGGCTGTGTAGATTTCCGAAATATTATTTTTAAGAATTTTCTTTTATTTTATATTTGCGCTCTGTTAGGCTCTTTTGGAATTATTTTGATTTGTAAGAATTGCAAATATTCCCCTCAGATTGGGTTTTTTGGTAAGAACTCTCTGATTGTCATGTGTACCCACATAAACTGCTATATTTTATATGCTGCCATATTGCTTGCATGGCAGATTGATACTGTTATTACACGTGCTAAGAGCTACATTTTCCTGTTCAATATCATGGTTCTTACATTTTTATTTGAAGCAATTCTCATAGTGGTGATTAATCGATTCTTTCCATTTATATTAGGAAAGCAGAAGGAGAAAATATGTCAGAAAGAAAACGTTTAGACTATTTGGATATGGCTAAGGGAATCGGTATTATCCTTGTTGTCATTGGACACCTTCAGGGCAAAGATATATTTGCACTGTCACCGTATATTCTGCCTGTATGTACTTGGATTTTTTCATTTCATATGCCTTTATTTTTTATAATATCCGGTATGCTGATCCATTATAAAAAAGATTTGGAAAAAGACATGTCTTTATTGATCAAAAAGCGGTTCCGAGGAATTATGATTCCTTATTTTTGCTTCAGTGTATGTTATCTTTCTGTTGTTTTGTATGCACTGATCATTGAGCGTTCTATTATGCCCGGAACTCTTTTTGTAAACCTATGGTATGTACTCAGTACCTATGGTATGTCTGTATTATGGTTTCTGCCTACACTCTTTTTTGGCGAATTGATTTTTCTGTTCATAACAAAAAATCGAAGCACCGGTAAATCTGTTACCATTTTGCTGATTCTGGCTGTATTGGCCTCTTTTGGTGCCTGGGGCTTACAGCAGTTAACTTATGATACACCTCTTTTAGAACGACTGCATGAATTAGCCATCGTTATCCTGCGTCCCATATTAGCTGCTGTTTTGATAGCAATCGGATACTACGCTTTTCTTTTGTTCCGGGAACATGACAAAGTGAGTATAAAGGAACTGCTGTTGGCTTTTCTCTTACTGTTGCTTGGTATCTTTTTTGTAAATCAAAACGGTGGTGTGGATTTTCGCTCCTTGGTTCAAAAAAATTTATTTTTCTATTATCTCTGTGCCCTATGTGGCTCCTTTGGTACGATACTGCTTTGTAAGAACTGCCGGCCGATCCGTATATTAAAATATTTTGGTGTCAACTCCCTCATTATTATGGCCGTTCACAATAACAGCAAAGTTCTTTATGGCGCAATGAATCTCGCTATGTATATGAATCAATTTGTGACCCGTGCAAAGGGATATGTCTTCTATGCCATCATCTTTGTCACAATCATGCTTTTCTCGGTCTGCATGGTTGAACTCATCAATCGCTGCTTTGGATTCATGGTAGGAAAGCCCTGGTTCTTCTCGAAGAAAAGGAACGGCTAAAATAGAATGGCCCCGAAACGGATGCTTCGGAGCCATTCTTCATATATGTGTTCATCCTACCTTATACTTTTGAATCATCTCTACCAGCTTGTCCTTGCTGACTGCTCCTACAGAAGATTCCTTCGCCTCTCCATCCACAAAGATCATAATCGTCGGAATAGAAAGAACTCTGTACTTCTGAGCAAGATTCATATTTTCATCAATATTAAGTTTTCCTATCTTGATGATATCCTTATACTCCTCACTCAGTTCCTCAATAATCGGTGCCATCATTTTGCATGGTCCACACCAGTCTGCATAAAAATCTACCATAACCGGCTCTGTTGCATTCAATACCTCCACATTAAAGTTATCCTCTTGAAATTTTAGTGCCATACTGACTCCTCCTTCTTGCAATCACTTGTTTTTATCTTTCCCTGTAAATGACATACTTATGAATTGGATTTCCAATTTCGGAAAACTTTTCTTCATATTCTGTCATTACATT
>CAZABT010000162.1:0-4297 GCA_964483395.1 uncultured Lachnospiraceae bacterium | reverse complement strand
AATAATCGAACAAATATTTGGAATATATGTTTGCTTTTCGATAATACCTATGCTATACTAACATCAGATAAAAATCATTTATACAAAAAACGAGGAGGTTTTACAATATGGGATATGGTAAGATCACATCTAAGCAGACAGAAATATTAGAATATATAAAGAAAGAAATTTTGGAACGAGGTTATCCGCCTGCAGTCCGTGAAATTTGTGAAGCTGTACATCTGAAGTCAACATCTTCCGTACACTCACATTTGGAAACACTTGAAAAGAACGGTTATATCCGTAGAGATCCGACCAAGCCCCGTGCCATAGAAATTATGGATGACAGCTTTCAGCTTGTACGTCATGAGATGGCCAGTATTCCGATCATCGGAACTGTTGCTGCAGGACAGCCGCTACTGGCAGAGCAAAATATTGAAGGCTACTTTCCTCTTCCTGTTGAGATGGCACCTAATGCAGAATCTTTTGTTTTAAAGGTTAAGGGAGACAGCATGATCAATGTTGGAATATACAGTGGGGACAGTATTTTTGTAGAAAGATGCAATACAGCAAAAAATGGAGATACTGTTGTTGCACTGGTTGATGATTCTGCAACTGTGAAAACATTCTATAAAGAGAACGGTCATTATCGTCTGCAGCCTGAAAATGATAATATGGACCCGATCATTGTAGAACAGGTAGAAATTCTTGGAAAAGTATACGGCGTATTTCGCCTTTATCGATAGTCATAAAAAGAATCCAAAATCCCCTTAGGTATCAATATGCTGGCATATTGTTGATTCCCATAAGGGGATTTTGGATTCTTATATTTTATGATTATTTTTCTTTCAAAAAATCATCGGCGCTTGTCAGTTTCCCGTCTCTCCAGATTCGTTCCAAATCAAAAAACAAACGATTCTCTCTGTCGAATACATGTACGATAATATCCAGATAGTCCATCAATACCCAGTTTGCCGTATCATAGCCCTCGATTTGTTTGGGATTGTAACCGGCCTTATGAAGCTTCTCTTCTACATTGTCAATGAGAGCCTGTACCTGATTACGATTACTTCCATTTGCAATAATAAAGTAATCTGCCATCACACTGACCTGGCTGATATCTATAATCTTGATATCCTCCGCTTTCTTATCCTCCAGTGCCTCTATTGCAATTCGTGTCATTTCTCTTGCATCATTCATAAATCTGTTTTCCTCTCCTGCCTGATTCATACATTTATTTGCTTATTATTTGCTCATTGATTGATTCGTCTGACTGACCGCATCAATTGATACACATGTTTTTTCCGACTCCGGTTTTACACTTAAATAATAATGGTAGGTTTCCTCCGTCATTCCATCAATCTCTCCGTGTATGGAGTCCAAATACTCTAAAGTGTCCCTCAGAATCGCTCTCATCGCAGCATCAATATCCGTAAAGGCCAAATGCCGAATTTGCTTCAAATTGGGTGCCTGCAGCCGATTAGGTTCAATGTAATCCGCAATAAAAACGATCTTTTCCAGCATCGTCATATTCGGATGACCTGTTGTGTGCCATTTGATTGCACTCAATATCTCCGGTTCATCGACACCATATACCGCCTGTGCCATATAAGCCCCCAGCTTCGCATGCAGCAGGAACAGATTCTGGTGTTCCACAGCATTGATTTCTATATGAGACTCCTCGCAGGCCTGCAGCATCTCCTCACCGGTCATATATTTGGCACAGTCGTGCAGCAATCCGGCCAGTTCTGCTGACTCAATATTTTCCTCATATCGCATTGCAAGTGCTGCTGCTGTATAGGCAACACCCAGTGTATGCTCATATCTGCGTTTATCTAATGTATGTTTTATTTTTTTTCTGATCTTTTCTTTCACATAAATGTATTCTGTCTGACTCATTCAAAGACCTCTGTATAATCGATGCTGTTCAATATATTCAATGACTTTATCCTGCAGCAGATATCTGACTGATATTCCGTTTGCGATATGATGTCGAATCATTTCCGAGGAAATATCCATATTGGGCGTATCCATTAATGTAATACGGGCATGAAATAGCTGTTCCAAATGTCTGACCTGTTCCTGTAGTCTTATATTCTTGATATGATCTCTGCCGGCGGCAAGAATATGGCAGCGCTGAAAGATACGTCCGGCATTTTTCCAGTTTTCAATCCCGTATAGGTTATCTGCTCCGAGAATGAAATAAAAATCTGTCTGCGGATATAATTCACACAGCAATTCTAATGTTTCGTAAGTGTAGGTATTGCCTTCGCGTTCTGTCTCTACTTCACTCAGTTCAAAATGTACGTTCTCCTCTATCGCTAATCTGATCATCGCAATGCGTTGTGCCGCAGGTAATACCAAGCCGGCCTCTTTTTGATAGGAAATTCCGCTTGGCATGATCAATACCCGATTCAGTCCATACATAGAGTAAGCGTTTTCAGCCAAAATCAGATGTCCGTTATGAATTGGATTAAAGGTTCCGCCTAATATTCCGATTTTCTGATTTTCCATCATCAAGCACCTCATATAAAGCTAGCATCCGTGCAATACAACAACTCTGCTATTCCAGCGGAAGCTGAATCTTTTTATGTTCCTTGGATTCTTTATAAAGAACGATCTTCTTCCCAATCACCTGTACAACCGTGGACTTAGTTCTTCCGGCAATCATTTCTGCAATTTCACGTGGATCATCCATACAATTTTTCAGGACTCCAATTTTAATCAGCTCTCTGGTATTGAAAGCTTCCTCCACCGCACCGGTTACTTCCGGTGTAATGGAACTTTTCCCAATGTTGAATACAACGGTTTCCTTGCTTGCCAGGCTTTTTAAATAAGCTCTTTGTTTACTGGTCATTTGTTCTCCTTTGTCTGTCAGGCACGCCCAAGGCGTTTTGTCCAACGACTATTTGTAATAATCAAATTCATGGCCATACATACATACTGTATCGCCGTCCTTAATTCCAAGAGTTTCAAGTTCCTGCAGGATTCCGGTATCTTTAAGAAAGTTCTGAAAGAACGTAAAGCCCTTTTCAGAATCAAGATTGGTATAACCCAGCATCTTTTCAATACGAGGGCCTTCAATCCTGTATACCTTTTCTTCTTCATCATAAGAAACTGTATAGGGCTCGTCTGCGTATCGTGCCGTATCCGGAAAATATTCCTGTTCAAAAATAATCGGTTCATCAGGCTGCTCCTGCAACAGTGTGCTGATATAATACAGCAGTTCCTGAACACCCGTCCCACTGACCGCAGAAATAGGAAACACCTTGATTCCTTTCGGCTCAAAGGTATCCTTGATCTTCTGAATGGTTTCTTCTGCATTTTCCGTAAAGGCATCTATCTTATTGGCAGCTATGACCTGCGGACGTTTGGCAAGGTCTGCACTGTACTTTTCAAGCTCATGGTTGATTGTATGAATATCCTCTATTGGATCTCTGCCCTCTGTTGAAGCAGCATCCACAATATGAATGTATACCTTGGTACGCTCAATATGCCGTAAAAATTCATGACCAAGCCCGACACCCTCGGAGGCTCCCTCAATCAATCCGGGAATATCAGCCACCACAAATCCTTTCGCATCCTTTAGATCTACGACACCCAAATGGGGACTCAGTGTTGTAAAATGATAATTTGCAATTTCCGGACGTGCATTGGAAATACGGGACAGCAGCGTAGATTTTCCGACATTCGGGAAGCCTACCAGTCCTACATCTGCAATGACCTTTAACTCTAATTGCAAATTCAGTTCCTTGGCTTCTTGTCCCGGCTGCGCATACTTTGGTGCCTGCATGGTAGAGGTCGCGTAGTGTTGATTTCCGTTCCCGCCATGTCCGCCTGTCAGGAGCACCTGACGTGTATTCTCACCGGACATATCAGTGATGACCTTGCCACTTTCAGCTTCCTTCAGCACGGTTCCCTTTGGCACCTTAATGATGATATCAGCACCATTTTTACCATGACAGTTTCTCTTTCCGCCACATTCTCCATCCTGTGCGCAATATTTGCGTATATGTCTAAAGTCTGTCAGAGTATTTTTGCCCTCATCGACTTCAAATATAACACTTCCGCCATTACCGCCGTCACCACCGTCAGGGCCACCGTTCGGCACATATTTTTCTCTTCTGAAGCTTACATGACCGTCACCGCCCTTGCCGCTTCTGACATATATTTTCGCACGATCTGCAAATGCCATATATCATCACCTCTGTTTCTGATCATTACCTGTCATTATACTATGTAAGAAAACGGATTTTAAACCTTAAGTTCAAAATCCGTTCTGCTTAAAACCATTCGTTTAGTTTTCTACCGGATATAC
>CAZABT010000161.1:0-4321 GCA_964483395.1 uncultured Lachnospiraceae bacterium | reverse complement strand
CGTTGTTCCGGCAACAACACGGTAATTAAAACAGGAGGAATTATTATCTTTCATGGAGAATTCGTCTTCTCCATCGTAATCATCGATCAGTTTGATTCGTTCTATCGGATAGTTTGCCTGATACAGTTCATAAAATATTTCGACTAGATCCTGTGCAATCGCTTGATTGCAAACAAGTTCACCGGTCTTTTCTGTTCCTTCAGAATCATAATGAAGGACACTTACATAACGCAGATCCTCATAGGGGATCGTACAGTCCTCAGGATAGGAAATGCCGGTGATACGGTTTTTGATGCTGTCAGATAAGGATTCATAGTAGAATCCGGGCTGATAGGTGACTCTGTCATTCGTAGCAGGTTCCTCCGGAACATTGATGATGATATTTTCTGCGCTGTCAGGCGCCTCGGTTATATTCCCTGCGTTGTCCGGCAGGTCTGTCATAGTCCCTGCGCTGTTCTGCGGGTTTGTCATTGTCTCTGTGCTGTCCGATGCTTCAGCCATAGCCTCTGTATTGACTTGTATGTCTGCGGTATGATCTGTTTTCCCGCAGGCGCTCATGGTAAATGCCATGAACAGCAGCAGAGGAATGCTTTTAATGAATCTACGATACATAATATGCTCCTTGAATGATATTTGAACATCAAAATTATAGCATTCCGTACTCGGAAGTACAAGCAGCCGATTTTCTGAGTGAGGGCGCTCAAACTCTGAACCGTTATCTTTTTCAGCCTTAACAAAATGAATGCTTTGCATTATAATAGAAGAGAGAGGGAATACGATTGACTGTAAATACTGTGCACATGGGAGGCAGAAGGATATGAAACTGAATAATAAGCGTACGGTACTAATCGGTTTGGCATTTATGTCGATCTGTATGTTTTGGCAGATGTATGACGGTGTGATTCCGTTGATCTTGAAAGATACTTTTCGGATAGGTGATAGCTGGGCTGGTGTCATCATGGCGTTTGATAATGTAATTGCACTTTTCTTACTTCCGCTTCTTGGCTCGCTTTCGGATAAATGCCATACGAAAATCGGACGAAGAATGCCCTTTATTATCGGAGGAACGGCGGTAGCGGTGCTTTTGATGACATTTATCCCGATTTTAGATAATTTGTATGCGACGACACCAAAGAAAAGCTATATTGCACTGTTTATCCTGTGTCTGGGAGTGCTGCTGATTGCGATGGGAACCTATCGTTCTCCGGCAGTGGCTTTGATGCCGGATGTAACGCCGAAACCACTTCGTTCCAAGGCAAATGCCATTATTAATCTGATGGGTGCGGTTGGCGGTATTATCTATTTGATTCTGACCAGCGTTTTGTATTCCAATGCGAAAACAGAAGGGCTTGCACATGTGAATTATCAGCCCCTGTTTATCATTGTAGCAACCTGTATGGTGGCAGCAGTGGTTGTACTGTTTATCACGATTAAGGAACCAAAGCTGGCGGCAGAGTGTGACGCATATGAAGCAGAGCATCCGGAGGACAGTCTGGAGGTTGTAGATGAAACGACCGGTGAGTCGGTGATACCGAAGGAAGTGAAAAGAAGCCTTGGGTTTATTCTTGCCTCTATTGCTCTATGGTTTATCGGTTATAATGCAGTTACGACATCCTTTACGAAATATGCGGCACAGGAATGGGACATGGCACTCGGAACAGCCTCTGTCTGTCTTACGATTGCAACGGCGGCGGCAATTGTCTCTTATATTCCGATTGGTGAACTTGCTTCCAGAATCGGGCGAAAAAAGACGATTCTGATCGGGGTTGCGGTTTTGGCGGGAAATTTTCTGCTTGGTACGATTATGACATTTGTACTGCATGGTTTTTCACCAATTTTATATGTGATCTTCTGCTGTATCGGGTTTGCATGGGCAGCAATCAATGTGAATTCTCTGCCGATGGTAGTGGAGATGTGTAAGGGCTCTGATGTTGGTAAATTCACAGGATATTATTATACCTTCTCAATGGCAGCACAGATTGTGACGCCAATCCTGTCGGGAGTTCTGCTGCAGTATGTCGGTTACTGGACGCTGTTCCCTTATGGAGCGCTGTTTGTGGCACTTTCCTATGTTACCATGCTGCAGGTAAAGCATGGGGACAATAGACCCAAGCTGCCGAAGGATAAGCTGGAGATGCTGGATGTAGAAGACTGATTGGAAACAGAAGCATAAAATAATTGATAGGCTGTTACAATATACAAGGATGAAAGAAGAGATAAAAATGAATGGCATTTATACAATTTTAACGGTACTGGCAGGCACCTTTGCATTGCTGCTGTTACTGAATCTTGCAATGATCAAGCCCAATAAAAGAAGAGATGTATCGAAGTTTTTTGGCAAGCGCTACGCACATCGTGGGCTGCATGGCTCAAGGATACCGGAGAATTCGATGACTGCGTTCAGACTGGCGCGTGAGCAGGGCTACGGCGTAGAACTTGATGTACAGATGACCAGGGATGGAAAACTGGTTGTATTTCATGATGGAACATTAAATAGAATGTGCGGTGTGGATGGACGGCTGCGGGATTTTAATTATGATGAACTTCAGAAGCTCTCGTTAAAGGGAACAGATGAGAAAATACCGTTATTTGCGGATGTGCTGGAGACGTTAGGCAGAACAGATCTGGTGTGTGAAATTAAGAGCGATAACGGAATCAGAAATTATGAATTGTGCCGCCGTGTATATGATGCATTACAGAAGTATCAGGGAAACTACTGCATTGAATCATTTAGTCCGTTTTTGGTTCGATGGTGGAAGCTGAACCATCCTGAGATCATCAGGGGGCAATTATCCTGCAACATGAAGTATGAACCGGGGCAGAGTGCTTTTGTGAATTATCTGCTGACCAATTTGTATGGAAATTTTTATGCGAAGCCGGATTTTATCGCGTATAATTTTAAGGATATCAAAAAGGCGTGGGGATATCGGGTGTGCAAAAAGCTATATCATCCCTTCTGTATCGCATGGACGCCGCGCGGACCGGAAGAAATCGAACAGGCCAGGAAAGATTTTGAGACGATTATATTTGAGAAAGAACCAATCTCTGAAGCAAATTAAATGAAGCGACAGAAAAAAGTCCTTCCCACAGCAATCACCAAAGAAATGGCGAGAACGATGGGAAGGACTTTTTGATTTATCTGAGGGGTTTACAGCCTTGCAACACCGGTATCACGTGCTGCCTGTGCAACAGCCTTGGCAACGGCAGGCGTTACCTTTTCGTTGAAGCTGTTCGGAATCACATATTCCGGTGAAAGCTCATCGTCGGATATGATAGATGCAATCGCATATGCCGCGGCAAGCTTCATTTCATCATTGATGTCCTTAGCACGGACATCAAGTGCACCGCGGAAAATACCGGGAAATGCCAGTACATTGTTAATCTGATTCGGAAAATCGGAACGGCCTGTACCCATTACGGCTACACCGGCCTTTTTTGCTTCTTCCGGCATGATTTCGGGAACTGGATTGGCCATGGCAAGTACGATGGGCTTGTCCGCCATGGAGGCAATCATATCTGCAGTCAGAACGCCCGGTGCGGATACACCGATGAATACATCAGCACCTTTGATGACGTCCGCCAGCTGGCCCTGTTTTTTCTCAAGATTAGAAATCTTAGCCATTTCAGCCTTGATGCTGTTCAGGTTGTCGCGTCCGTCATAGATGGCACCCTTTGTATCACATAATACGACATTTTTCAGACCTGTTTTCATGAGGAGCTTGGTGATGGCAATTCCGGCAGCCCCGGAGCCATTTACAACGACCTCAATTTCGGTCATTTTCTTTCCAACTAATTTCAATGCATTGATTAATCCAGAGAGAACAACAACGGCTGTTCCGTGTTGGTCATCATGGAAAATCGGGATATCACATCTTTCCTTCAGCTTTTTTTCGATTTCGAAGCAGCGGGGTGCGGCAATATCCTCCAGATTGACACCGCCAAAGGAGCCTGCAAGCAGAGCTACCGTATTAACGATCTCATCTACATCCTTGCTGCGAACACACAGAGGAAATGCATCAACGCCGCCAAAGCGCTTGAACAGACAGCATTTTCCTTCCATGACCGGCATGCCTGCTTCGGGACCGATGTCTCCAAGACCGAGAACTGCTGTACCGTCTGTGACAACTGCAACCAGATTGCCACGGCGTGTGTAAGTATAGGATAAGTCAACATCATTATGGATTGCCATACACGGCTCGGCAACACCGGGGGTGTAGGCAACCGACAAATCCTCCATTGTATTTAGCTCGGCACGGCTGGTCACTTCCAGTTTTCCCTGCCATTCTTCATGTTTCTTCAGTGCAAATTCTTTCTTATCCAT
>CAZABT010000160.1:0-4535 GCA_964483395.1 uncultured Lachnospiraceae bacterium | reverse complement strand
ATATTTTGTAGTTCTATCAGTTTTCTGCTCATATCAATAAATTATATACGGAATGTACTAAAAGTCAATCAATTTTACGAAAATATATTAACAAAAAAATGGATCTATGATAGTATTATATTTAAGACTTACAGCGGTTCAGGAGGATTTGGCATGAAGGGTGATAAATACGTTGCATATGTTGCAACCTATACACAGGGAAATGATAAGGGCATACAGATTTATGACGTGGATGTGAATGCAGGCAGGATGACGGCACGGGAACAGGTGACCATTACCAATCCTTCTTATTTTACAATTTCTCATAATCTGAGTTTTCTGTATTCTATTACGGACTTAGGGGTTGAGGCATTTAAAATCATGCCGGACGGCGGGCTGGAGTTCCTCAATCAGGCGCCGATCAATGGTATGAGAGGGTGTTATATCTCTACAGATTATACGGATCAATTCATTTTTGTCGCAGGCTATCATGATGGAAAGATCACAGTGCTCCGCATACGTGAGGATGGAGGCGTCGGAGAGATTACGGACGAGATGTTCCATAAGGGGATGGGAAGTATATCAGAAAGAAATTTCAGACCGCATGTCAGCTGCGTCAAGATGACAAGGGACAATCATTATTTGTGTGCGGCGGATTTGGGACTGGATCATGTGAAGATTTACAAGTTTGATGAGCATACGGGAAAAATCAAGCTGATTGATGTCGTCAGATGCGAATTGGAATCGGCTCCGAAATATATTAAGTTTCGGAAGGACGGAAGATTTGCATACATTATCCATGAACTGAAGAATATCATTGATGTCTATGCCTATGAGGAAGAGAATGATTATCCGAAATTCACTAAGATACAGACAGTTTCCACACTGAATGATTATCATGCCGGCGGATCGGCGGCATGTGCAATGAAGTTTTCCATTGATAACAAATATTTGTTCTGCTCCAATGCAGGAGATAACAGTGTCGGGGTTTTTACAATTGATGCAAAGACCGGCCTGCTGACAAAGAAATTCGTGCTCCCCATCAGTGGAGATTATCCCAAGGATATCGGTATTTTCCCGAACACGAAATATCTGGTCAGCCTGAACCATGAATCCGATACCATGACATTTTTCCATGTGGATGTAGAGAAAAATACGATCGTCATGAATGGAAGAGAGATAAAAATCAATAAAGGAAACTGCATTGTGATCTTAAAGGTCAATGAAGCATAACACAATAAGGAAACCTTGCAGAATATCATTAAAGATAGAACTTTTTCAGCGCATCCAGTCGTGCATGCATATTGCTGAACAGCAGATCCACAAGCGTGACTGCTGCCATGGATTCAACGACTACGACGGCACGCGGAACAATCACGGGATCATGTCTTCCCTTGACGGAAATTTCAATTTCTTCGCCATCCTGATTCACGGTATGCTGTTTTGCACTGATGGAGGGAGTCGGTTTGACGGCACATCGAAACACAATTTCATCACCATCGCTCATACCACCAAGAACACCACCTGCATGATTGGTTTTCTTGGTGATTTTTGTTTTATTCATGATAAATGCATCGTTGTTTTCAAGACCGGTCATGACGGCAGCCTGACAGCCGATGCCGATTTCAAAGGATTTGACGGCACCGATGGACATGATGGCCTTGGCAAGATTGGCATCCAGCTTTTCAAAAACGGGTTCACCAATTCCGGTGGGCATTCCTTGAATGACACATTCGATCATCCCACCAGAGGAATTACCATTTTTCATGCATTCATCCAAAAAAGCAGCGGCCCGAACGGCAGCTTCGGCATCCGGCATACATAAGGCATTTTGAGCGGCTTCTGCATAATCAAGGTGATTTTCAGCAATTGAAACGGGGCCGATGGAGCGCGTATAGGCATTGACACTGATGGAAAGTTCTGAAAGTATTTTAGCAGCAACAGCACCGGCGGCAACTCTGCCGATGGTTTCACGGCCTGAGGAACGTCCGCCGCCACGATAATCACGGAAGCCATATTTGGCATCGAAGGTGTAGTCTGCGTGTCCGGGGCGATAGTAGGATGCAATTTCGCTGTAATCCCGTGAACGCTGTGTCTCATTCCGAACAAGCAAGGAAATAGGCGTACCTGTAGTGCGTCCCTCAAAGACGCCGGAGCAGATTTCCACCAGATCGGATTCCTTACGCGGGGTCGCATATTTGGAGGAACCGGGCTTCCTTCGATCCAGATAGGTCTGTATATCCTCAGGAGCAAGGCTGAGCCCTGCGGGACAACCGTCTATTACGACACCGACAGCAGGACCATGGGACTCGCCCCAGGTTGTAATTTGAAATTGACTTCCATATATTGAACCAGACATAAGCTTCCTCTTTTCCTAATATTAGATTGCATTCATGTGAATGTTTTTAGATTTCTATAAATTATACAAGGTTGGCTCGTATTTGTAAACTCAAGTTCAGAGAGATTGAGGTAACATCTCAAAAAAAATGAGTGCAATTCATGAAAGTATGTGATATGATATTGTGTGGCATAGAATACACTAAAGAGGAAGTAATGAAGGTGCAGTTTCGTGAATTGGTGATACCTAAAATGGTTCATTTCGGAAAGGAACATAAGATGTTCAAATATCCTGTATTGGCATTTGTGACAGGTTATTTTGCATGTCATCATGTGATACAGCGTTTATATCAGGAGCGTTTCAGAGGCTTTGCATTGGCGGCTGCAATTTTGGTGTTTTTCGTAAGCAGCAGCTTTACAGATCCGATACAGACCGGAATGTTTACAGCGGCAACCACGACGGCTGAGGAGAGTGATACAACCCTGAAGCTGAGCAGACTTCCTGAAAGCGGCGAGACAGAAAGCATGGATATAGCAGATGCGGAGCCGGCCAATGATACCGTTGTTGTATATGATGAAAATGAAAAACCTGTTGAGGCTACTTTTGAGGAGGACTGGAAGCTGATTCTGGTCAACAAACAGAATATGGTACCGCAGGATTATTCCTTTGAACTGGGCACGATCAGAGGCAGCATTCAGGCAGATGTGCGGATCCTGGATGAACTGTCGCAGATGATTGAGGCAGCAAGAGAAGACGGTGTCGTTCTGACGGTATGCTCCGGCTGTCGTGATTATAATCGTCAGACGGTACTCTTTGATAAAAAAATCAGAAATTACATGGGAAGTGGTATGTCTTACTTTGATGCATATTCCATAGCATCTCAGGCAGTCACGATTCCGGGCAAGAGTGAGCATCAGATCGGACTGGCATTAGACATTATCAGCAATAATTATTCGGCACTGAATGAAGGCTTTGCAGATACAGAAGCAGGAAAATGGCTTGCAGCACACTCAGATGAGTATGGATTTATCCTTCGTTACCCACTGGGCAAGGAGAATATCACCGGTATAGAGTATGAACCGTGGCACTTCAGGTATGTCGGACAGGAAGCGGCAAGGGCAATCACACAGCAGGGAATTACGCTGGAAGAGTATGTGGAACAGATAGGATTGAAATGATATGTATCGATTGATCAAAAAAGAAGGCAGAGCCAAGCGAGGCGAATTAACGACAGTTCACGGTGTCATACAGACACCGGTATTTATGAATGTAGGAACGGTGGCAGCGATTAAAGGGGCTGTGTCTACAGAAGACTTAGAACAGATTCATACACAGGTGGAGCTTTCCAATACATATCATCTCCATGTAAGACCGGGAGATGAGGTTATCAAAAAATTGGGCGGGCTCCATAAATTTATGGCTTGGGACAGACCGATTTTAACCGATTCGGGTGGATTTCAGGTGTTTTCGCTTAGTTCCTTGAGAAAGATCAAGGAAGAGGGCGTCTATTTCAATTCCCATATAGACGGACGCAAAATCTTTATGGGACCTGAGGAGAGCATGCAAATTCAATCTAATCTGGCCTCGACGATAGCCATGGCATTTGATGAATGTCCGAATGCAAAGGCAGAGCGGAGCTATGTGCAGGATTCCGTGGACAGGACGACCAGATGGCTGTTAAGATGCCGGGATGAAATGGAACGGCTGAATCTGCTGCCGGATACGATCAATCGGGATCAGATGCTGTTTGGTATCAATCAGGGAGCTGTCTATGCAGATATCAGGATTGAGCATGCAAAGCGTATTGCGGATCTCAATTTAGACGGTTATGCGGTGGGCGGCTTGGCGGTCGGTGAAACACATGCAGAGATGTATTATATTTTAGAAGAAACGGTTCCCTATCTGCCGGAGGACAAGCCGGTCTATCTGATGGGAGTCGGAACTCCTGCCAATATCCTTGAGGGTGTGGAGAGGGGCGTAGACTTTTTTGATTGTGTATATCCCTCCAGAAACGGCCGACATGGACATGTATATACGAATTATGGCAAGCTTAATTTGTTCAATAACAAATATGAGCTGGATGACAGTCCAATCGAGGAAGGCTGTGGCTGTCCGACTTGCCGCAGATATTCCAGAGCATACCTTCGACATCTGCTCAAGGCCAAGGAAATGTTAGGAATGAGACTTTGTGTCTTGCATAATTTATATTTTTATAATA
>CAZABT010000159.1:0-4593 GCA_964483395.1 uncultured Lachnospiraceae bacterium | reverse complement strand
CTGCTTCCTCCTGTGTCCCTGTCCTCTAAAATAATCTACGGCAGTATTATAACACACTGCCGTGATTCGTTAAATCCAATCTTTAATTTTTACTGATTATTCTTTCTCTGCCGGCTTGCCTTGTGTAATCTTTGTCAACAGCATTACAATCAGCATCACCAGTATAATGACTACAAAAATCCCCAGCATTCCCTTCCACATCATGTTCAGGGCTATCATTACATTTGCCATATTCATAGTATATGTTCTCCTTTTCTGTTCCTTGAGTTGTGAAGCAGAACCATGTGCTAAATCCTGGTTCCACGAATCTACATGTAGCTGGAAACCAAACTCATCAAAAGACCACCGGCTACTACAGATGCAATCTGACCGGATACATTTGCTCCTGCTGCATGCATGATCAGTATGTTCGAGGGGTCTTCCTTGAGTGCCATTTTCTGTACAACACGGGATGACATCGGAAATGCTGAAATACCTGCTGCTCCGATCATAGGGTTGATCTTTTCTTTTCTGAACAGATTGATAAACTTCGCAAACAGAACACCACCAATCGTATCAAAAACGAATGCAAGAAGTCCGATTGCCATGATCATAATGGTATTGATATTCACAAATGCATCTGCACGCATACTGAACGCTATCGTAATACCAAGTAAAAGAGTGATCAGATTAGCCAGTTGATTCTGCGCTGAATCTGAAAGAGAGGTCAGCACGCCGCATTCTCTAATCAGATTACCGAACATCAGAAAACCTACTAATGCAACGGAAGTAGGTGCTACCAATCCTGCCACAAACGTAACTGCGATCGGGAAAATGATACGGGTTGCCTTCGTCACATTCTTCGGATTGTAAGGCATCTTGATCTGGCGTTCCTTTTTAGTCGTCACAAGCCTGATCGCAAATGGCTGAACAACCGGCACAAGTGCCATATAGGAGTATGCCGCCACAGCAATCGCGCCTACATAATTTGATTTTAACATCTGCGATACAAGAATGGAGGTCGGGCCGTCTGCTGCTCCGATGATACCGATGGATGCTGCATCCTTAATATCAAATCCTACCATTGCTGCAAATAGAACTGCCGCAAAAATACCAAACTGTGCCGCTGCTCCAAACAGGAACATAATCGGCTGTGAAAGAAGTGGGCCAAAATCTATCATGGCACCGATACCGATAAAGAGCAGAATCGGCAATGCCTCTGAAGCCTCGATTCCAATTTCAAATAACCACTGAATAATACCGTTTGTTTCGCCAATACCGGTCAAGGTCTGATTAATGACTCCTGTATTCGGCAAATTGACAAGTATTGCACCAAAACCCATCGGCAATAACAACGATGGTTCATACTCCTTCTTGACTGCAAGGTAAATTAATATAATGCCAACTGCATACATAACCAACTGCTGCCATGTAATTGCCAGCACATTTGTTAATAGAAAATCCATTCTGTTTCCTCCTGCTTTCTTCCAGTTATTATAGTGTCTACAATTTAAATTCCTTCAACATCTTCTCCCTGTATTCCTCTAGAACTTACCACCTCCGCCACCATGTGATCGTCCACTGCTGCTACTGTGCGAATGGCTTCCGCCACCGCCTCCGCTGCTGCTTTCCGTCTGAAGCTTGACGGATGTCGTATGAGAGCGCAAAAACAAATCTTCTCTCTTACTGATCTTCACTTGATCCTTTTCCAGATAATCATTTGCCAATGCAGGCGGAACTGCGGTGCGGCATATCTGAATCAATATAATGATAATGATGACTGCCAGAATAAGACCCACAATCAAAGCCTGCGGCAATATTCCCAGTGCATCTATGAAAGGATTGGTTTCCTCTATTATGTATCCTGAACCGTCATCATATTTCAATTCATATTCGACATCACCTAACCAGGCAATGATGCCGTCACCATAATCTCCATCTGCCAGATAAGACTGCACGGTGGATTTCATGCTCTCAATCTCTTGATCTGAAAACCACAAAATTGCTTGTCCGCACGTAGACACCCAATATTCCCTGATGTCCATATTGATGGTCAGAATGATACCATCATGCTCATCTCCAATTCCGAATTCATTATAATCATAATAGTCATCAGCATAAGCCATTGCCGCCTTGCCCTCGCTGTCATTTGTCGTCACAACAACCACATCACATTGATATGTATTTCTGATGGAATCGATCTGTTCATTGATCTGGGTGATTTCCTCCTCACTTAATAATCCTGCTTCGTCAAATACCCTTTCCTCATATGCAAATGCCGGAACTGTCAAAAGCATGGTCATAAGCATGAAAAGGATGCCTGCTGTTATTTTCTTCTTCATAGTTTACATACCTCCTAACAAATACATAACGACAAAGGCAATATATCCAATGAGTGCCGTACCGCCCATGATGCCAAAGAAGGTAGCAACCGTTCTAGGTACTGAAATCGGCAGATTTCCTACCATTTTTCCTGTCTGCCCATTCATTGCGAACATATAATCCTTATCCTTGTATTTGCTTGCCAGCATCCATACGGGAAGCAATACATAGTGTGTCTTATCATATTTCAGATTCGTCATATTCTGCGCTACACTGACAGAAGAATATCCGTTGACCGTATCCTGCAGCACTCTGACTGCGGAATTTCTCATTCTCGTATCTACACGCGGCTTTACATCCTCTGCACTCTGATCATACTTTTCTGCCAGATAGCCTGACAGATATGCCGTTGAAAAAGGAGCCATTTCCTGATAATTGAAGGGTTCGATTGCGCCCATAAGATTATCATCCATTTTTGTGGAGCCGTCTGCCGGTACCTGATCAAATGCCATCGCTCCTGCTCGCTTAACCGCATAATAATCTGTCTTGGTGTATTCATGATCACCCTGCCGCCATGTCTTAATCTTCGTGGCATGGAAGGTTATGTCTGAATCCGCCTCACAGTCATATAGCCAAAAGGGAACATAAACCCCCGTAATCTCATTGACTTTATTTTCTGATGTAAAGTCTCTGGGAATCAGCCATTTACCCCTGCAAAACTGCTTAAAGGATTCCTTTGCCTGCTTTTTATCAAATTTGAACGGAATTACCGATTCCGGTCTGTATGCGCCGTCAAACTGCTTTGAAAAAATGGCTGTATTTCCACAATATGGGCAAAAGGAAGCTGAAGTTGTCTCGTCTGCAATAATCTCTCCACCACACTGTTCGCAAGAATATACCTTCATTCCCTGCAATTCCTCTTCACGCCATTCATTGTCCTCCGCATTGTACTCTCCTCCGGTAACAGTGCCTTCTCCCTTAGCTTCCTGTCCCCTGAGATCTTCAAGCTTGAAGCTGCTGCCGCAAAATTCACAATCCCATTGCTGGCTTTTGCTGCTGAACTTCAATGGTGCATCACAATTCGGGCATTGATAATTCACTACATCCATAGTAATTCTCTCCCTTTCCTATCATATGTATTTCCAATAGAAACAAAAAATGACTATCTTTAATATAGTAGCATTATTACCCGCAACAATCAACGGTTTTGCAAAAGATTAACATCATAAAAACAAGTATCGGACATCCTTCCCATACCAATTTGGAAGTTTGTCCGATACTAATTTAATTCTGATCTTAATCAGTTTGTTTCTATTATTTTTCTATATAAAATACTCCGACGGCATCCGGCCCACTGTAGGTTCCGACTACCGGTCCCATGCACACATTATCAATAATGCCTGTCACGCCCTGCTCCTCCAGCAGCTTCCAAAGCTCGTCACCCTTATCAGGAGCATTTGCATGTCCCACAAGCAAAGGAAGTTCCTCCGCATTCGGAAGTTCCGCCAGCTTCTTGCACATCCATTTCACTGAAGATTTCTTTCCCTTTGCCTTATCTACAACCTCAATCTTACCATTTACCAATGACACGATCGGATGCAGGCCCAATGCTCCTCCTACAAATGCCACCGTGGGCGATATTCTCCCGCCCTTCTTAACATAATCCAACGTTTCCAAGGCAACAAACAAATGCAGCTTGGGTATGTAGGCTTGAATGGCTTCCGTAATCTCTGACACAGATGCTCCCCGGTCTCTCATCTGCCCTGCAATGATGGCAAGCAGACCCAACGCACTGCATACATTACGCGAATCAATGACCGTAACCTTGTCTGTTTCCAGATTATCCTTCGCAATGGAGGCTGACTGACAGGTTCCGCTCAATTCGCTTGACAGATGAATACTGACGATTTCATCTCCCTGAGCCAATAGCTCCTGATATTTTTCTTCAAACTCGAAAGGATTCACCTGCGCCGTAGACGGCAGATTCTTTTCTGACACAAGTCGTTTGTAATACTCCTCATTGGTAATATCTATTCCGCTTTTATATACATCTTCTCCAAAACGGACCGTAAGCGGCATTACGATCAGGTTCAGTTCTTTTGCTTTTTCCTGTGAAATATCACTGGAACTGTCTGTAATAATCTGTATCATATGTCGACCTCTCTTACTTTTTTCTGTGTTCAGTGTACAAGCAAACAGTCGTTTTGTCAACCCCGTAATGTGGTTTTTGATACTACATTATGAGCCATTTATGATAATGTCCTTATATACCACATAGGAAAATGTCCCAAG
>CAZABT010000158.1:396-4716 GCA_964483395.1 uncultured Lachnospiraceae bacterium | reverse complement strand
TCTCATATTCCGTATTTTCTGATTCCAAAACGGTCAATAATTCTTCCATTAAACTTGCCACTAAAATTACCCCACTCCCCAAGCTTCAACCGATTGATTAAAAGCTAAGGTTCTCACTCTCATTATACTTCTGCAACAATTTGTCTGCGAAGGACTCGCTGCTGACATTGTATGTGCCTGCATTGATGCTTTCCTTCAATGGTGCTGTCAATTCCTCTCTGATGTCAGGAGAATCAGCAACTGCCTGTTTCAAAGTCTGGATATCCTTTCCAATACTTGAAATCTGCACCTGATCCGACAAACCTGATTTTGAAGTCTTACTTGCCTTCGTCGTCTTGTTCGTATTGTAGATCTGGTTAATTTGGTTATATGCTTCTATACGCATAACGGTTCCTCCTTCCGTGGATATTAGGACACACTCTGTTCATCCTATATTATCTTTATCGGTCAATTTCTCAAGGACTTAATAGGAAAAGTCAAAAAAACGTTATTTTGTTTTTTGAGTCAGTTTCCACAGATTCAGAATACTGCGTAATGTCTCATCCACTATGACAAGCCAAAAGAGATCCAGCATTCCAACATGCAAAACCAATACTAGAATTGCCGAAAATGAGATCTCTTCCTCTTTTTGTTTTCATATACGATAAAGCTGTTATTATGCAGTATTTTGATATATTCGCACAGCCGTTCATACAGAGGCTCTGCCTGTTCTCCGAATTGTTCTTTTACCAGCCCTGCAACGGAAAAGATACTTCTGTGTCCATCCAGCTGTTCCCAGATAAAGCTTCCCATATCGTCCAGCTCAATCCAGCTGATTTTGGGTTTTCTAAGCAAAAGCTGCATGACACGGTTCATGATTCCTCTGTTTTGCACTCCTATTTCTACATGCTCGATTTGATTGAGCTTCCACTCATATAGTGCATTGCGTTTCGGTATGTAGTCCAAAAAATTTTCCTTCTGTTTATTTGCCATGCTTTTTCTCTTTCTTCGTAATTGCATAAAATAAAGTGGCTGACAGTATTGCAAATGAGATCAGTGCTCCCGGACTTCCGAAATGAATCTTTTCGGACAAATCAATGTTACAGTGAAATACAGCCAGTAATGCCAAAAGAATGCCAATCAATCCTTCTCCTGCAATCAAACCGGAACAATATAGAATTCCTTTATCAATATTCTGTTTTCTTTTTTCTTCCGAATCCTCTTTCTTTTTGTCAAAATACAGTCTTGCAAGGCCTCCGATTGCGATCGGTATGATTAAATGAATGGGAAGATATAAGCCAACTGCAACCGGCAATACCGGAATACTGAGAATTTCGATTACAACCGCAATCCCGATGCCAATAAAAACCAGAGCCCATGGCAGATTCTCGTTCATAACTCCTTCTATCACCATTTTCATCAAGCTCGCCTGCGGTGCCGGCAGCTGTGATGAGCCATAGTTCCATGCTTTATCTAACAAATACATAATGCCGCTGATTGTCACTGCAGATGCTGCAACACCTATCAGCTCGCCAATCTGCTGCCACTTTGGGGTCGCTCCTATCAGATAACCGGTCTTTAGGTCCTGTGAAGTATCACTGGAGACTGCTGTGATGATACAAATCACTGAACCGATATTAATAGCAGCAATCATGCCCGGAGTACCGATGTTTCCTGTTGCTTTTAAAATGACAGTTGTAATCAGCAGCGTTGCAATGGTCATGCCGGATATCGGATTATTGGATGTACCGATTAATCCAACCATACGAGAAGATACGGTCGCAAAAAAGAAGCCAAAAACAGTGATGATGATTGCTCCAAGAAAGTTCACCGGTACAGCCGGGCACAGCCACATAAAGAGTAGGGTGACAGCAGAGCCGATTAATACTGTTTTTATGGAAATATCTCGCGATGTTCTGGATAAATCCGAAGATTTAACACCTAATCCTTTGATCGCCTGACGAAATGTCTTGATGATCAGCGGCAGCGATTTGATCAGACTGATGATTCCTCCTCCTGCCACAGCACCTGCTCCAACGTACCGAAGGTAATTGCTCCAAATCTGCCAGGTAGTCATCGTCTGAATAGGAACATCCCCAGGGTATAATATGGTGTTTCCTCCAAACAACGCAATAAGTGGCATGATTACAAACCACCCCAGAGTCGTGCCGCCAAGCAGATAGAACGCGACCTTCTGTCCACAGATATATCCCACACCAAGCAACGCAGGTAAAACACTGATTCCAATGCCGGAACCCTTTAATAATTTTATTTCATGATGTACCTCACTCGGGAAAAGGTGCAGACCATCGGTCACAATTTTATAGGCGGCCGCAATCCCCATTCCTGAGAATATCGTGGAAGAATTCAGTCCTCCTTCTTCGCCCGCCATTAATACTTCCGCACACGCTTTTCCTTCCGGATAAGGGAGAACCTCGTGTTCCTGAACAATCAGAGCCGTACGCAGCGGAATCATAAACATAACCCCTAAAACACCGCCAATCAAAGCAACGATCGTAATCTCAAAAAAAGAAGGTACTCCTGCTCCTGATTCCCTTGCCCACATAAACAATGCAGGTAAAGTAAAAATCGCGCCGCATGCAACTGATTCACCTGCTGAACCAATTGTCTGAACAATATTATTCTCCAGAATGGAGTCACGTTTCAAAATCACCCTGATAACACCCATAGATATAACTGCAGCCGGAATGGACGCCGAAACGCTCATACCAACTCTCAATCCAAGGTACATATTGGCGGCACCAAAAATAATTGCAAGAAGCGCTCCCAAAATAATCGACAGTGGCGTAAACTCTGCAACAACTTTGTCCGCAGGAATATAAGGTTTAAACTCCTTTTCCTTACCCATAAGCCCTCCAAATACAAATGACATTCCAATTTTCATTCATTATAACACAGGAGTGTCAGATGTCCCAGTATTTATGCAACATTCAAGCAATCACGCAATCGTAAAAAAGGTCGCATGATTTCTGTGGAAATCATGCGACCTATGTCTCCAGCTTGTGCACCCATAGCAGAGTTTTTGTATGCTTGATTTTAATTTTATATATGATTTATTGATGTCGTAATGCCTCAATCGGACGCAGTTTTGCTGCTTTACTTGCCGGATAAACTCCGAAAAACAAACCGACAGATACCGAAAATAAGGTTGCTACCAGTACCGCCTTCAAATCCAGTCCCTGCTTCAAATGTGCAATGTTGCTGACCAGCGTTGCAATCCCTGCACCAATCAGAATTCCGATTGTTCCACCCGTAAATGTAATAATTGCCGACTCACATAAAAACTGCATTTTAATTTCTATGGTTCTTGCACCCAGTGCCTTCCGGATACCGATTTCTCTGGTTCTCTCTGTTACCGATACCAGCATGATATTCATAACACCAATACCGCCGACTACAAGTGAAATACCAGCAACAAATGCAACAAACAGCGTCACGTACTTTGTCATATTGTCAATTTGATCGGTTGCCATTATTGCACCGGTAATAATCTCATTTTCATCCTGCAGCAGATTATACTTAATTCGCAGTGTCATGACTGCAAAATCCAAAACCTTTTGTTTGTCCTCCTGATTGTCTATATATAGATTGACCTTATCAATCTTTTCTTCCACACCAAATGCTGTTTTCAGTACGGTATATGGTACATCCAGCGATGTTTTTGCGAGGCTCGTAAGCATGCCCTGCGGGCTTTCCTTGATTCCTATAATAATAAAATCCTGTGTTTTGTTGTTTGCGGTAAGCTCCATACTCAGCCCTAATACGTCTGTTGTTCCAAAGAAATCAATGGCTGTATCCGCATCTATTACACAGACGTGATTTGCTGATTCAATATCTGATTTGGTATAGTATCTGCCCTCCAGCAAGTTCTTGCCTGTCAGCACAATGTCCTCTGTTGAGCCATTCATGGTTTTCTCAAACGTACCTTTGACTGTCTCTACTCTATAGTTCAGACTCTGGTTGATGTCAATTCCAATGATCGCCGGAACCTTCTCCTTCAGCATATCAAAATCTTCACTTTTGATGTTAATGCCTCTGGAATTGGGTTTTGCCTCAAGTGTTGCGCTGGAGGTCGTAAGTCCGCCTAATTCATCCGTTAGTTTCATTGAGGCACTGTTTCCAATCGACACAACCAATATGACCGATGAAATACCGATGATGATATATCATTTAATGTAATGACCGCCTTTTGTCCGATCTGAATCTTTTCAATATCATATTTTGTCACCGTGACTCTGACACAGACCTGATCGATACTGTCAACCTGGATCAGCTTAGAACCCTCGGCAGCTGCAGCGCCCTTTCCTGTGGCTACATCCA
>CAZABT010000158.1:0-386 GCA_964483395.1 uncultured Lachnospiraceae bacterium | reverse complement strand
CTGCTGTTACGCCGGAAGACGCCTCTTCGAGCACCTCGGCATTGGATTCATAATTAATTTCTTCCAGTCTCTTCCCGGCGTCCAGTATACTCATGTCAAATTGATCCATCAATTCCTTTTCAGAGGTAGTTCTATCTGTCTTACATTCTGTGATCTTTTTCTGTAATTCAGTGATAAAGGTTTCTGCCGCAGCAATCTTCTGCTTTTCCTCGTAAGTTGCAGTTGTTGAAATCCCGATCAGATTCAGAGCCAGCTGATCACTTTTCTTCTGTATCTCCCATTGGTCTCTTTTCAGCTGCTGCTTTCGTTCCTGGTCAGCTTTAAGCTGTTCTCCGGTAATATTATTTTGTGTATCATAAAAAGTTCAATGTCATTTAGTTAACCAA
>CAZABT010000157.1:0-4880 GCA_964483395.1 uncultured Lachnospiraceae bacterium | reverse complement strand
CCAGTTTTCCCTGCCATTCTTCATGTTTCTTCAGTGCAAATTCTTTCTTATCCATATAGAATCCTCCGATGATTTATTAAGTGTAGGCAATGCTTTATAATCTCTCAAATCAGTATAGCATAAATTCTTTGTTTCGCAAGCAATAAAACACCCGATGCATGAGCCTGTGCTTTTGCATCGGGTGTTTTATTAAGGTAGTGCTGTTACGCAATTTTGATGGATTTGCCACCGGAACGCTCAACCAAGCCACCGATAAAATCTGCCATAACAGGGATGTAGGTTATGACAAATACCAAAAGTGAAATCAGAATCACTGCCTTACGAAACTTCTTGGGCACTCCGATTCCAATCAAGATACCGAGAGCAAGGAGACAGAACTTTAACAGTGTTATGTCCTTGGCGTCCATCTTCTGAATATAGTCGTTTGCATAATCAAATAATTCCTTCATGAAGCAACGACCCCCTTTCGTACCTATCTATGCGTCTAAAGTATCTCATCAATTTGTAATGAGAACTTCTACTTCATAATAGCATAATCTGATTTGAAACACCATATCATTTGAAAAAATTATCTTTTTCTGTAAATGTTGTTACGAATGTTCAAGTGCTCCTCTATATGCGGCGATTCCGCCAATGACGCTCTTGGCATGAAAACCTCTTCGTTCAAAATCGCGGGCGATGTTCAGGCTGACAGTGCCTTTTTCACAATATAAAATGTATGTTTTATCAAAGTCTAATGGTGGAAATTTATTTTCAATCTCATCAAATGGTATGTTGATGGCCCCCTTTAGATGAGCTGCAGCATAATCAGATGCTTCCCGTACATCTAAGATGATGCAATTATATTGATCCCTGTAATAGTCCAGTTCACTTGCGAATATTGTGTCCATATACCATGACAGCTCCCTTCCTCCTGTATATTACTAGGGTATTCAAAAACGGCAGCAGACGTTCTGTCTGCTGCCATGTGTTTAGTAATTGCTGTTGCTGCAGTTACTGTTCTTGTTTGTGTTGTTACCGGATTTGTTCTGGTTCTGATTTTGATTCTTGTTGTTCTGGTTGTTGCTGTTCTGGTTGTTACTGTTCTGATTGTTGTTGTCGTAGTTGTTTTCATTTTTAGACATCATGCATTCCTCCTAAAAGAATTTTTGGTTACAACATCTATTGTTTCACTAAATATGCTTTTTATTCATTAAATTTTCACAACATCTTGTTATTAGGGCAATAGTACTAAAAATTTGCAAAAAAACGTTGCAAATTGGGCAATTGTGTATTATAATATGCATGTAGGAAGAATTTACCCTTCAAAGAATTCTTCTTTACGACCCCTTATTAATTATTTATACTCCCCTCATCGAGGCCTGTGGTTCCCCCACAGGCCTCAAAACTTTTTAGAGAAAAGTCTTTCAAGTCATCATTCGCAGATATTCATTGACAGTGCGGTGAACGATGCATTAATATGAAATAAGTATTGGGAAAAGTCATAACATGGAGGCTTTCATGAGAAAATATGAATTGATTGCACCTTGCCATTTTGGTATGGAAGCAGCATTAAAAAAAGAAATTATAAATCTGGGCTATGACATTTCTCTTGTAGAAGATGGAAGAGTTACATTTTTGGGAGATGAAGAGGCAGTGGCAAGAGCCAATGTCTTTCTGCGTACGCCCGAAAGAATATTGATTAAAATTGCAAGCTTTCAGGCAACCACCTATGATGAACTGTTTGAGCAGACAAAAGCAATTGCCTGGGAGGATTATATAGAGCAGGACGGGAAGTTCTGGGTCGCTAAGGCGGCAAGCGTCAAGAGCAAGCTGTTTAGTCCGAGCGATATCCAGTCTATCATGAAGAAAGCAATGGTTGAGCGTTTAAAACAGGTATATAAAGTGTCCTGGTTCGAGGAGGATGGGAAGAACTATCCACTGCGTGTATTTTTGATGAAGGATGAGGTGACCATAGGGCTGGATACCAGTGGAGAATCGCTGCATAAGCGAGGCTATAGGAAGCTGGTCAGCAAGGCGCCGATTGCGGAAAATCTGGCGGCGGCATTGATTATGCTGACACCGTGGAACAAGAATCGTATTTTGGTAGATCCTTTTTGCGGAAGCGGTACATTTCCGATTGAGGCAGCTATGATGGCGGCAGGTATGGCTCCCGGCATGAATCGTTCCTTTACGGCAGAGGAATGGTCGCATTTGGTCGGCCGCAAGGTGTGGTATGACTGCATTGATGAGGCAAACGAAATGGTGGATCTGAATGTGGAGGTAGATATTCAGGGCTATGACATAGATGAAGAAATAGTGAAGTCTGCAAGAGAAAATGCTGTGCTTGCTGGAGTTGACAGGCTTATACATTTTCAGCAGCGACCTGTAGCAAGACTGTCACATGCCAAGAAGTATGGGTTTATCATTACCAATCCACCATACGGAGAGCGAATCGGGGAAAAGGAGCAGCTTTCCGGAATGTACAGGGAATTTGGCGAGGCATATCAGAAGCTTGATGCATGGTCGGCATATGTAATTACCGGCTATGAGGATGTAGAAAAATATATGGGACGAAAAGCCGACAAGAATCGTAAGATCTATAATGGTATGATGAAGACTTACTATTATCAGTTTATGGGGCCAAAACCGCCGAGGACAGACAAAGTGCTGCCTGTGCAGAAGGCTGCGGATCATATTGGCAAGTAACGGATTAGGAGCAGCAACGTTGGAAGAACAATTAATGAAAAAAGTATTTGCAGTCAGTTCCATTGTGTGTCTGGCAGCGCTGGCAATGATGGCTTTGTTCGTGTATGGCAGGGATCATCTCGGCCCACTGGAGCTGATGATGCAGCAGGAGGTCAGGGCCGGAAGCACTGAAGCAACGGAGCCTTCAAAAGCATATTTGGGGATTCCACTGCCCACCGGTACAACAGAGGCAGATGTGTCGGTGGAAAATTGTTATATGAACCAAAGCATGGTAGTGACTGTACGGCATGCAACAGTTGATTTTTATGAAGGCAAGGTGCTGAATGGAAATTCAGAACACATTCAGGATGTATATTACGATGCAGATGCACAGTCAGTACAGATTCATGTGATGCTGGATGAACTGTGTGAGTACAAAATGAAGTGTACACAACAGGAGCTGCAGCTGACGTTTCTTCCGGTACATGAGGTATATGATAAGGTGATGATCATTGATGTCGGACACGGCGGAACATCCAGCGGAACGATTTCTTATGGCATCAGTGAAAAGGACGTGGCCTTGTCGGTTGTTGAAAAGCTGAAGGCACTGCTCGACAAGACGGATATCCGTGTTTATTATACCAGATTATCAGATATCGATGTTACACAGGAGGATCGTGTGCGGATTGCTGAGTTGTCCGGTGCGGATCTGTATTTGTCCATTCACGTGAATGCAGATGCAGAATCACATGTGACGACTGGAATCTTAACACAATATTCTAGAGGAACAGCAGGCGCAGAGCTGTCCAATCAGAAATTGGCAGAGACCATACAGAAGGCTGTAACAGCAGCGACTGCTGCAGACGACAGGGGCACTGCAGAGGATATAGGTGGAATCGCGCTTCTGCAGGATTTGGAGATTCCGGCTGTAATGCTGGAAACGGGCTATATGACCAACCGGCAGGAAGCCCTGCTGCTGGCCTCGGCACCCTATCAGGAAAAGCTGGCAGAAGGCATCTATGCGGGCATTCAGAAGACTTATCAGCAATTAGGAAAGACTGTGAATCAGGTGACGGAAGATGAATGAGCTTTTAAGAAAAAAAATAATATTTGCTACCGGCAATGAAGGCAAGATGAAGGAAATCAGAATGGTTCTGCAGGATATGAATGTTGAGGTATTATCACTTGCAGATGCAGGCATCACCACGGAGATCATTGAGGATGGCGAAACATTTGAAGAAAATGCAATCATAAAGGCCAAGACGATTATGCAGGAGACAGGGCTTTTAACTTTGGCGGATGACTCCGGTCTGGAAATAGACTGTCTGAATAAGGAGCCGGGCATATATTCTGCGCGGTATCTGGGAGAACACACTTCTTATCGCGAAAAGAACAGAATCATTCTGGAGAGACTGCAGGGAGTACCGGAGGAGCAGAGGACGGCACGATTTGTATGTGCAATTGCGGCAGCACTTCCGAACGGAGATATTCTAACGACCAGAGGGACGATAGAAGGACGAATCGGTTATGAGGAGCGTGGAGAAAACGGATTTGGATATGATCCCATCTTTTATGTGCCGGAGTTCGGCTGTTCCACTGCAGAACTGCCACCGGAGCAGAAGAATGAGGTTAGTCACAGGGGCAAGGCTCTACGGGCAATGAAAGAGAAATTAGATGAAAACGGCATCTTAAATGTAGCAAAGATTTTGATTGTCAGCGATACACACAGGCAGAATGGCAGCCTGTTCCGTGTCATTGAAAAGGTAAAACCCATTGATCTGCTGATTCATTGCGGAGATATCGAGGGAGAGGAACTGAATCTGGAAGAGGCAGCAGGCTGTCCGGTGCAGATCGTGGCAGGAAATAATGATTTTTTCTATGGGTATGATAATGCGAAGACATTCTGTCTCGGAAAATATCGGGTCTATTTGACACATGGTCATCATCATGGGGTTAATTACAGTGATGAGAAGCTGATAGCGGCAGCAAAAGCAGAGAATGCCGATATTGTTATGTATGGTCATATACATGTCCCCAGACTGGAGCGGATAGGAGAATTGACGCTGCTCAATCCGGGCAGTCTGACATACCCGCGACAGGAGGGACGCAGACCATCCTATATGATTATGGAACTTGACCGACAGGGAAATGCACATTTTAGCGTTCAATATTTATGATTTTTTCGGTGTCAAGCATTTTTGAAAATGTCCCAA
>CAZABT010000156.1:3031-5080 GCA_964483395.1 uncultured Lachnospiraceae bacterium | reverse complement strand
AAGTGTCATTCATTCTATACAGGACAGCAGAAAGCATCTCAGGCACGTGGTCGTATTGATATGTTCAATAAGAAGTATGGCGTACAAAGCAAATAGAGAACTTGAAATAAGGTTGAGGTTGGGTTTTGCAGCCTCAACCTTATTTTGGTTTAAAGGAGAGACAGTATGACACAGAAGGTAGGAAAGAAGAAAGCGCGTGAACGCTCCTGTGGAATCGGCGGACAAGCTGTCATCGAAGGCATCATGATGAAGAATAAGGAGCATTATAGTGTTGCTGTACGGACACAGAACAATGAGATCGAGGTTGCCGTAGAGGAATATGAATCCTTTGCGCCAAGCAAGAGATTTACGGAAATTCCATTTATCAGAGGTGTTTTCAACTTCATTGATTCATTGATACTCGGAACACGTTCGCTTACATTTTCTGCGTCTTTTTATGATGAGGTAGATGAAAAGGATCATGGCAAGGAGCAGGAAAAGGTTATTGACCGTATGCTGGGGAAGAATTCAGAGAAGATTCTGATGGGTCTGACGGTTGCATTTTCTGTTGTGGCAGCAGTTGTGATTTTTATGCTTTTACCCTATTTTATTTCAAGATTTTTCAGTAGATGGATTTTGTCAGATACGGTTGTTGCAATCTTGGAAGGGGTCATCAGAATTTTGATCTTTGTCGGGTATGTGACGTTGATTTCTTTAATGAAAGACATCAAGCGGGTCTATATGTATCACGGTGCAGAACATAAATGTATCAACTGCATTGAAAAGGCATATCCACTGACGGTGGAAAATGTGAAGAAATGCTCAAGACAGCATAAACGCTGCGGGACGAGCTTCATGTTGTTTGTAATGTTTGTAAGTATTTTGTTTTTTATTTTTATCCGAGTGAATGATCCTGTACTGAGGGTGGTCATCAGAATCCTGCTGATTCCTGTCATTGCGGGGGTTTCCTATGAGGTCATCAGGCTGGCTGGCAACAATTCCAACAATATCATCATCAAGATCATATCTGCCCCCGGCATGTGGCTGCAGAAGCTGACCACGAAGGAACCGGATGACAGCATGATTGAGGTGGCAATTGCAGCAGTGGAGGCCGTGTTTGACTGGAAAGCATATTTCAGGGAAAACTATGGATATGATGTGGACGCATATGCAGAAGATGCCTATGAAACGGATACGGACTATGAATTATAGGGAATTATATGAGAGTGCTTCGCAGCGCCTTGAGGCGGCACACGTGAAGGAGGCAGAATTAAATGCACGTTTGCTGCTGGAATACCTCTGTCATACTGACCGCAGCTATCTGCTGGCGCATGGCGACGAGCGTGTGACGAATGAGATTGCGGAGCAATACATGGAAATGATAGGGGAACGTGTGAAACACATTCCAATGCAGTATATTACGAATGAGCAGGAATTCATGGGCTTGAAGTTTTATGTCAACCAAGATGTGCTGATTCCAAGACAGGATACGGAATGTCTGGTGGAGGAGGCCATGCGTGATATACAGGACGGAATGGCGGTGCTGGACATGTGTACCGGTTCAGGGTGCATCATAATCAGCTTGCTAAAGTATAAAAATCGGCTTCGGTGTGTTGCAGCAGATTTTTCAGAGCAGGCACTTGGAGTGGCCAGACACAACAGTCTGGAACATGGCGTGACGGAACAACTGCGTCTGGTGCAGAGCGACATGTTTGAAAATGCAGAGGAAATACGCAGGGCATTACGTTTTCTGACGGATGCAGGCATGCAGGGAGCAACGGACAAATTTGATTTTATAATTTCCAATCCGCCCTATATCCGGAGTGATGTGATAGAAGAGCTGGATGCCGAGGTAAAGGAATATGAGCCGCGAATGGCACTTGACGGAGCGGCGGATGGTCTGTATTTTTATCGCAGGATAGCAGAGCAGGCAGGAGGGTTTCTTGCTTCGGGAGGAAAGCTTTTTCTTGAAATCGGATATGATCAGGGGCAGGATGTGACAGACATTCTGACGGCTGCCGGATTTGAAAATATCAAGGTGACAAAGGATCTGGCAGGGCTTGACCGCGT
>CAZABT010000156.1:1671-2931 GCA_964483395.1 uncultured Lachnospiraceae bacterium | reverse complement strand
TAAAGATGTAGAACGGAAGCTTAAAGATGTAGAGTAGATGATTTAACAGGAGAGAGAAGATGTTCGATAAGTTAGAGGATTTATTAATCAGGTATGAAGAGATTATGGGGGAACTGGCTGAGCCGGGAGTTGCGGACAATCAGGCACGTTATCGCATGCTTATGAAGGAGCAGAGTGATCTGCTTCCGATTATTGAAGCGTATACAGAGTATAAGAAGAGCAAGCAGGCAGTAGAAGATTCTTTGGAGATGCTTGGCGAAGAATCTGATGAAGAAATGCGCGAGATGCTCAAGGAGGAATTAAACGATTCCAAGAAGCGCATTGAGGAATTGGAGCAAAAGCTAAAGGTTTTGCTGCTGCCCAAGGACCCTAATGATGATAAGAATGTTATCGTGGAAATCCGTGCGGGAGCAGGCGGAGATGAGGCTGCTTTATTTGCGGCAGAAATTTATCGTATGTATGTACATTATGCAGAGGGCAGACGCTGGAAGGTTGAAACGATTGAGGTTGAAGAAATCGGGATCGGCGGTATGAAAAATGTAACTTTTATGCTGACTGGACAGGGTGTCTATTCCGTAATGAAATATGAGAGTGGTGTGCATCGTGTACAACGTGTGCCGGAAACGGAATCGGGCGGGCGCATCCATACATCCACAATCACAGTCGCGGTCATGCCGGAGGCAGAAGAAGTCGATGTTGTCATAGATGAGAAGGATATCAGGATTGATGTCTGCCGTTCTTCAGGAGCAGGCGGACAATGTGTCAATACGACGGACTCTGCGGTACGTCTGACCCATATGCCGACCGGAATCGTTATTTATTCTCAGACGGAGAAATCTCAGATTCAAAATAAAGCTAAGGCATATGCACTTTTGCGAACCAAGCTGTATGACTTGGAACAACAGAAAGCACATGATGCAGAAGCAGAAGCGAGAAGAAGTCAAGTCGGTACCGGCGACCGGTCAGAGAAGATCAGAACCTACAATTTTCCACAGGGTCGCGTAACAGACCACAGAATCAATTTGACTCTTTATAAGCTTGACAAGATTATGAACGGTGACATTCAGGAAATCATAGATGCCTGCATTGCCGCAGACCAGGCCGCAAAGCTGGCGAAGATGAACGAGAACTAAAGTAACATATCAAAACACCAGCCCCTTTCTCTAAGCAGAGTGAAAGGGGCTGTATTGCTTCTTGCTGAACGGAGTGAAGAGCTGTATTGCTTCTCCCTGAACGGAGTGAAGAGCTGTATTGCTTCTC
>CAZABT010000156.1:0-1571 GCA_964483395.1 uncultured Lachnospiraceae bacterium | reverse complement strand
AGTGAAGAGCTGTATTGCTTCTCCCTGAACGGAGTGAAGAGCTGTATTGCTTCTCCCTGAACGGAGTGAAGAGCTGTATTGCTTCTCACTAAACGGAGTGAAAGGGGTTGTATTTCTCCTCACTAAGCAGAGCAGATGGGGACTGTTTCTATAGGGAGTGTGAAGATGCTCTGTATAGAGAATAAATGTAATATAATGGATATTCCATGCTGCTTTTTTAGCACATTCTCTATAGAAAGCATATGAAATCGCTATATAGAAACAAAATGGCAAAATTGTTTCTATATAGCAAGGTATAGGTCTTCATATCGAGAAAATGTAATAATATGTATGAAAAAGCATGCTTATTCAGCTATTATTCTCGATATGAAATATGACAAGAGACTATATAGAAAGTAAGATTTTACCTCAGTAAAAAACTGTGAATAATTCCTTCGATTTGATCATAGGTAAGAGGTTGACTTTTGGTTTCATAGGTAGTGAGCAGATTTACATTAGGTATATAGCCATTGGCAAGATAAGTTCTTAATTTGTGAAAAGTATTATCCGCATAGGTTGTGTTATCCATCATACCGAAATGTTCCCAATAGATGATTTTCTTTGATTTAGGGTGCAGGATTGTAAAGTCCGGAAAGAGAGTTATTTCTCCCAAGACAAGCTTACATTCATAACGAAATGGGATACTTGCTACGTGAAGTGCAGAATCTATCATAAACTCTGATTTTGAACGAAGTACATTGCCTGATGTGCCAGTAAAACGTAACTGTTCGGGATAGTTTGTATTTCTTTCGTAGGGAATGCTCATCCATTCTTGTCCGGGCAGGAGAGTTTCCTGAAGATTTGGGAAAAGAAGCTTGATGTATTCAGGGTTATCGGTTAGTAATACTTGAGAATGATCAGGATTGTTTGAATGATGTGTCAGACAGGATTGAAGGATTTTATGTTCTTTTGATAAATACTCTGATTTCAGAATGAGATATTTCTTATAAGCAAGATCATGTGCAAGCTGTCTGCGATTCGAGGGTATGTAGCTGGATGTATGCCCGTCGGATTGATAGTATCGGGCATATTTTCTACCCTTTACAATACATAGTTTACCGGGTGGAAGGGCATTTAGTTGTGTTTGCAACAGGTTGATTTGTTGCGCAAGCTGATTGAGTTCTTCTGCTAATTGTTCATAGTTCGTGAGAAATTCCTCCTTTTTGTATATGCACAATAGAAGCCTTTGCTGTGCGTTTGCTAGGTTTATAGGTTTTTCATTATTATTGTACCAAAGTGGGAATGAAAAAGAAATACAAAATTATGAAAAAATGTAAATATAAATATATAAAAATGTAAATATGCAAAAATGTAAACATGTAAAGATATAAATATATAAAAAAATTTATAAATAAAAATGTAAAAATAAATATGTAAATGTGTAAAGGCATTTTACATGAAAATGGTTATTCTCTAATCAACTTTAAAGCAAGAATTGTCTGTGTGCGAGGGAGATAGCTGATTCGATAAACACGAGATTGATCTTGTGTGATTGATTCTGTGAGATTGATCTTGTGAGATTGATCTTGTGT
>CAZABT010000155.1:0-5101 GCA_964483395.1 uncultured Lachnospiraceae bacterium | reverse complement strand
CCATCCGCTTGATTTTACAATATCCACTTGGACTTGTAAAGCCTTTTCAATATCCTCAACGGTCACATCATCCAGTAGTACCCGCTCTCCGCTGCGCAGCAGATTGACCGGCAGCAGCAGTCTCTCTCCAAGGCTCTGCCCCTGCAGCTGCTCAATGATATCTGTTCCTGTCAGCAGACCCGACACCGTAATGTTTTCTCCGAAGAAATGGTTGGTCACAGGATACAATTTAACGGTTAGCTGTGGATAAATCTGCTCCAGTTGTTCCAGCATAACGTGAATATACTCATACATCAAAGTTCCTGTCACCATGGAAAGTTCCACTGTCTTCATCGGTTTCGGATGCGCTCGTTCCTCTCTGATTGCCTCTGTGAACTCCTGCAGCAGCAAGCGTACCATACCAACACCGTTTTCCAACTGCAAATAGCCGTCATAGCTTGTCTCCGGCGGCATCTCCTGCCCTGCCAATATATATAATTCATCAGAGGCGTGTATAAAATGTATCCCGTGTTCTTCAAACAACTGCCTCTGCCATCGGTGTATCGTATCCAATATCAGGATTGCATCCTCCTGCGTAAATGGTTCCAGCGGATACAGTCCTTCTCTGTATTTTGACAGTCCGACCGGCACCACAGACACGCTCTCCAGATACGGAATATATGCCGTCAGATCTCGTATACTCCGTTCCAATTCCTCTCTGTCATTGACGCCCTTGCAGAGCACGATCTGTCCATTCATTGTGATGCCTGCCTCATAGAGTCTGTCTACCTTCTTCAAAGCCTCTCCTGCAAATCGATTGTTTAACATCCGGCAGCGCAGTTCAGGATTCGTCGTTTGAAAGGAAATGTTAATGGGTGACAGATGATAATGAATAATCCTCTCTATGTCATGCTCACTCATATTGGTCAAGGTCACATAATTGCCTTGCAAAAAGGACAGTCTGGAATCATCATCCTTAAAATACAGCGTTTCACGCATTCCCTTCGGCATCTGATCAATGAAGCAGAATATACACTTGTTTCGACAGGAATGATACTCATCCATCAGACCGCTTTCAAACAAAATACCAAGATCTTCATCTGCTTCCTTATCAATTTCTAACAGCCATTCTTCTCCATCCGGCTTTTCAATCAGTACCTCAATGTATTCGTCCTCCGATAAAAACTGAAAATCAAATACATCTTCAATCTGCTGATCATTGATGGTCAGCAGGCTGTCTCCCGCCTCGATTCCAAGTTCTTCTGCAATACTGCCTGTTTTAATATTTTGAATAAGATGCTTTTTCATAAATTCCTCTGTCATATTCACCTGCAGAAGTTTTCCTGCATTTTTTCGAACACACTTTTATTACAGTATAGCATAGATACTCGCGGAGACTCAAGAACGAAGTCTTTCATTTAGTAAAGAACGAAGTCTTTCATTTAGTCGAGAGCGCATTTAGTAGAGAGAACGAAGTCTTTCATTTAGTCGAGAGTTCATCTATGAAGTCCTTGACGATTATCAGTCTTAATGGTATAAAATATATGGGAGTGAAAGAAAAAATGCCAAATACACAATATCTTGAGGATGCCATGCAGGTGGCTCCGTTAAAAATCATTGCATTGGAAAGCTGTCAGGAGCTTGGCGAGCAGGTCAACGAGCACTTGATTAATTACCGTAAGGAAATCCATAATAAATGCAAAAATGATCCGGCCTTCAAGGGCTATCAGGAAGATAATTATCTGCTGGATGCTACATGCCACCGCTTCGGTACGGGAGAAGGCAAGGGCGTCATTAATGAATCCATCCGTGGAAAAGATCTTTACATCATGGTGGATGTCTGCAACTACAGTCTTACATATTCCGTGAACGGCTATACCAATCACATGTCACCCGACAATCATTTTCAAGATTTAAAACGTATCATAGCGGCAACAATGGGCAAGGCACATCGTATCAATGTTATTATGCCCTTTTTATATGAAAGCCGTCAGCATAAGCGTTATACAAGGGAGTCTCTCGACTGCGCACTGGCATTGGATGAGCTTGCACAAATGGGTGTTGACAATATTATTACATTTGATGCACATGATCCACGTGTGCAAAATTCTGTTCCATTGTGTGGATTTGATAACTTTACGCCTCCCTATCAGTTTATCCGTTCTTTGATTCATTATGAAAAAGATCTGATTGTAGACAAGGATCACCTCGTGGTCATCAGTCCGGATGAGGGAGCTTTGGACAGAGCCGTTTATTTTGCTAATGTTCTCGGTGTCAATACCGGTATGTTCTACAAGCGCCGTGACTACTCTACTGTCGTTGACGGGAAGAATCCGATTGTGGCACACGAATTTCTCGGAGATGATATTGATGGTAAGGATGTCATCATCATTGATGATATGATTTCCTCCGGTGACAGTATGATCGATACCTCAAGACAGTTGAAGGCAATGAATGCAAAGCGTGTGTTTATATGCTGTACCTTCGGGCTGTTTACTGCAGGACTCAAGAATTTTGATCAGGCTTATGAAAAATGTTATTTTGACCGGATCATTACGACTAATTTAAATTATCATGATCCCGAATTGAATAAGAGACCTTATTATGTAGAGGCAAATATGAGCAAATTCTTGGCTTCAATCATTGATTTTATGAACCATGATGCTTCCATGAGCCACGTTTTGACTACCACAGAAAAAATTCAGGGGATTCTTGAAAAATATAATGCACGGGAAGATGTGGATTATTAAATGTGGGACGTAGTCCTCATCAGTCCAAAGCATCAAAAAGCAGGTGATAATCACCTGCTTTTTTAATTGGCCTTCAGACTACTTCGACTTGACCTCAAATTTACCCGCCTGCCCGATAGGCTTGAGGACATATCCCTTTAACGTTTTCATCGTTTCATTTGGACTACTGCACATTAAGGATGCATGGATGATGACAATATCCCCTTAACATTTCCATTGCTTCATTTGGACTACTGCACATTGGGATGCATGGATGATGACAATATCCCCTTAACGTTTCCATCATTTCATTTGGACTACTGCACATTGGGGATAGCCAAATGGGAAAAGATGAATGGTTGGGGGAAGTTCTTGTGCAGCTATATAGATATCAGTTATTGAATTGTGAGAAATGCAGCTAGGTTTCCGCGTTTGCCTTGGGTAGCGCGGTGTGAAAACAAAAGCTTAGAATTACAGCAGGTGCAAAGATCAGGGGACGTTAGGTGAGCAGGATGGATTCCTGCCGCTAAGAGAATCAGCTCATTGGCTTTCCAAAGGTCTAGCTGATATTTATTTTCACTTGCTATATTATTTTGATTCACATGCGGAAACAGGATTTGAGCACATTCTTCTTCAGAAAATGCAGCCTGGAATTTCAATGCAACATCTTCGCTGACTTCGTAGCAATCCTTGCAGATACTTGGACCTATGGCGGCAATCACATCTGCCGGCTCTGTGCCGTAGGTATTGTGCATAAGCCGCAGCGTCTTTTCTCCGATCCTGCCTACGGTTCCTCGCCAGCCGGAATGTGTCAGGCCAATAGCTTTGTGCACCGGATCTGCAAAATACAACGGAACACAATCGGCATAAAAAGTTGTCAGAACAAGTCCCGGAACATTGGTAATCATTCCATCTGTTTCAAAGAATGTCTTGGGATGAGTAATGCCGTTTCCACGATCCTTGTCGGTAACGACACGAACATTGGTCGTGTGTGTCTGATCCGAAAAAACCATATCTTCACATGCTACACCAATGGCTGCTGCTATTCTGTGGAAATTCTCTCTAACAGCATCCTCATCGTCTCCTCTTGTAAAGCTTAGATTCATTGTCGCATAAATCCCCTCACTAACTCCGCCGATGCGAGTAGAGAAAGCATGCTTAATAAAATCACATTCCGACAATGCCGGATAGGTCAGATATACAACTCCATTTGTCTCATTGGTTTTCAATGTATAACTCCTTTTCATTCGATTGTGCATCTCTATCATTTGTGCGTCCCAATCTATTTGTGCATCTCTTTCATTTGTGCATCCCTTTCATTTGTGCATCCCTATCTATTATTGGACATTTCTTTAATATTTTTGTTTTTTTAACGGTGTTGATAGGGAAAAGCATTCTGATACCATTTGATTTCTTCTCCAAGGATTGTGATAACATCAAAGCGGCAAGGGGTGCAATCATTAAAGTTGTGACAGACCCTATAGTAATCGGCCACTTTACATATGGTACGTTGCTTAGAGCTTGTAACTGCACAGATAGGATCACCCAACTGATTGTCTCTTCTGTACTTTACTTCTATAAATAAATATGTCTGCTCTTTAAAACCGATCATATCTATTTCGCCAAAGCGATTTCTGAAGTTTCTTTCTAATATCCTGACCCCATTCTGTTGCAAAAAAAGCGCAGCTTGTTCTTCATACTGTGCTCCGATGGCTCGCTTGTTCATACCTCATTACCCCACTTAATTCATAATTGATTTTCTACTTTGTCCCCACTCTCTTGGAATGCTTTTTCATTCCCCCCTGCTTATATTTTTTGCTCTTTAGGTAGGGGTTCTTCTCCGATTCCACCCCTCCTGCTTAGGTTTTTTACTCTTCAGGTAGGGGGCTCCTCCGCTTTCCACCCCTCCTGCTTAGGTTTTTCATTCTTTAGGTAGGGGAGCTCCTCTGTTTTCACCCCTCCTGCTTAGGTTTTTTACTCTTCAGGTAGGGGGCTCCTCCGCTTTCCACCCCTCCTGCTTAGGTTTTTCATTCTTTAGGTAGGGGAGCTCCTCTGTTTTCACCCCTCCTGCTTAGGGTTTTCACTCTTTAGGTAGGGGGGCTCCTCCGCTTTCCACCCCTCCTACTTATATTTTTCATTCTTTAGGTAGGGGTTCTCCTCCGATTTCCACCTCTCCTGCTTAAGGTTTCCACTCTTTAGGTAGGATTAGAGGCAGGGGTTCCTGAGGTTCTTGTGTCTCTTGAGTTCTTGGGTCTCTTGGTTTCTTGGGTCTCTTGGTTTCTTGGGTCTCTTGGTTTCTTGGGTTTCTTGGTTTCTTGGGTCTCCTGCTTTTATGCTTTATGTTGTGGTCAAGCTTTTTTGTAACAGTTGTGGCTAATAAAATCAGATTTATT
>CAZABT010000154.1:0-5161 GCA_964483395.1 uncultured Lachnospiraceae bacterium | reverse complement strand
CAGAACAGCCTATTTTTATCTTAGGACTGGAAAAACGGTTCAGAACGTGATAAAATGAATCAAGTTGGCGCGCGTCAATGTGTGATGCGTGCCGTTTCATTTGCAAAACAATCAGTGTCAGGAGGATCTATCAATGGAGAATATCATAATTCCGGAAGGATATCAGTGTAACGAAACGATTAAAGAAACAGAGATCGCAATCAAGGATGTAAAGGATTATTTTGAGAGGGCACTTGCAAAAGAGCTGAATCTGACAAGAGTATCGGCACCTTTATTTGTAAAGCCGGAGTCCGGCCTGAATGATAATCTGAACGGTGTGGAACGACCGGTTTCTTTTGGAATCAAGGAGCAGGGTGATGCAAAGGCAGAAATTGTCCATTCGCTTGCAAAGTGGAAGAGAATGGCCCTGCAGAAATACGGGTTTGCGCATGGTGAGGGCCTTTATACAGATATGAGCGCGATCAGACGCGATGAGGATACAGATAATATTCATTCGATCTATGTGGATCAATGGGACTGGGAACGCATCATCGATCGGGACGAGCGTAATATGGATACACTGAAGAGTATCGTATGTAAGGTGTATGAGGCACTCAAAAATACAGAAGTATTTATCAATGCCAGATATCCGGAAATTAAAAAGGTATTGCCGGCTGAGATTACATTTATCACAACACAGGAATTAGAGGATGCCTATCCATCTATGACCGGAAAAGAACGTGAACATGAAGCGGCTAAAAAATATGGTGCAGTCTTTATCATGCAGATTGGTGATAAGCTGGCATCAGGAGAGAGACATGACGGACGCGCACCGGATTACGATGACTGGAGTCTGAATGGAGACATCATAGTGGATTACCCGCTGTTAGGCATTGGACTGGAGTTATCCTCGATGGGCATCAGAGTAGATGAGAAGGCACTAAAGGAGCAGCTTGTCAAGGCAGGCTGTCCACAGAGATCCGAGCTTCCATTCCAGAAGGCGCTTCTTGAGGGAAAACTGCCGTATACCATTGGTGGTGGAATCGGACAGTCAAGAATCTGCATGTTCTTTTTAAAGAAGGCACATATCGGAGAAGTACAAAGCTCTATCTGGCCGGATGATGTTACGGCATATGCGGAGGAAATGGGCGTACATTTATTATAGAATCAGACTTGATTTGGAGACATAGAAATGCAGCTGACCTACAAGCATACAAAATATGCCTGTTATATTGGATATATCACACAGGCAGTCATCAATAATCTTGCACCGCTGCTGTTCCTGACATTTCACAACCAATTTGGTATTTCACTGACGGCTATCAGCGGATTGATTTCCATCAATTTCTGTGTGCAGATTTTGGTGGATTTTGTGTCAGTTAAATTTGTAGACAGACTCGGATATCGTGTCTGCTCCATTATGGCATTTGTTTTTTCGACAGTTGGACTTTTAGCATTGGGAATCTTGCCGAATATGCTGCCGAGTGCCTATGCGGGACTGGTGATTGCAACCGTCATCAATGCGATTGGGGGCGGTCTTTTAGAGGTGCTGGTGAGCCCGATCATAGAAGCACTTCCGGGAGATGAGAAGGACTCTGCAATGAGTCTGCTGCATTCCTTTTACTGCTGGGGGCATGTGGGTGTGGTATTGATTTCGACACTTTATTTTAATGTGTTCGGAATTGCAAACTGGATGTATCTGCCGATGCTGTGGACTTTGATTCCGTTGTTTGATCTGTTTTTGTTTGCACGAGTACCGTTGTGCAAGCTCATAGAAGATGATGAATTGCTGCCGCTTCGGAAGGTATTTACGTTTAAGATTTTTTGGCTATTGCTGTTGCTGATGATCTGTGCGGGAGCCTCGGAGCAGGCAATGTCGCAATGGTCTTCCTTATTTGCGGAAATGGGGCTTGGCGTAAGCAAGACGATGGGGGATCTGCTTGGCCCGTGTGCCTTTGCGGTATGTATGGGAACGGCAAGGGCTATTTACGGTAAATGGGGTTACCGTATGGATCTGAAGAAATTTATTGCGGGAAGCGGCATATTGTGTGTGATCAGTTATCTGATTACAGTATTTGCCCCGTATCCGGTGGTTTCATTGCTTGGCTGTGCACTATGCGGCTTTTCAGTCGGAATCATGTGGCCCGGAGTCTTCAGTCTTGCGGGAGAATACTGCAAGGCGGGCGGCACGGCAATGTATGCGCTGTTGGCACTTGGCGGGGATGTGGGCTGTTCTTCCGGCCCGTCATTGGTAGGGCTGCTATCAGGCAGCACACTGAAAACCGGTATGCTTTTTGCAACTGTTTTTCCTGTTGCACTGGTGATTGGCGTCACGATGCTCAGGAAGCATTATAATTGACAATGTTCAGAAAACTAACTATAATCTATAAATGTTCAGACCCAATAAAATAATTCTGTTTTGAAATATATTTCTAGGAGGAAGTACAGTGAAAAAGTACGGTGTAAATGAATTAAGACAAATGTTTTTGGATTTTTTCGAGAGTAAGGGACATCTGGTGATGAGAAGCTTTTCTCTTGTGCCTCACAATGACAACAGCCTGCTTCTGATCAATGCAGGTATGGCTCCGCTAAAACCCTATTTTACCGGTCAGGAGGTGCCTCCCTGTAAGCGTGTGGCTACCTGTCAAAAATGTATCCGTACAGGAGATATTGAGAACATTGGCAAGACGGCGCGTCACGGTACTTTCTTTGAGATGCTCGGAAATTTCTCCTTTGGTGATTATTTCAAGCATGAGGCAATTGCATGGACCTGGGAATTTCTCACTGAAGTAGTCGGTTTGGAGGCTGAAAAACTCTATCCTTCTGTGTATCTGGAGGATGATGAGGCATTTGATATTTGGAATCAGGAAATTGGTGTTCCTGCGGAAAGAATTTTCCGATTTGGCAAAGAAGATAATTTTTGGGAGCATGGTTCCGGCCCCTGTGGCCCCTGTTCTGAAGTGTACTATGACAGAGGAGAGAAATATGGCTGCGGCAAACCCGACTGTACGGTAGGCTGTGACTGTGACAGATATATTGAAATATGGAATAATGTATTTACCCAGTTTGATGGTGATGGAAAGGGTAATTATGAGCTGCTGGAAAGCAAGAATATTGATACCGGAATGGGACTGGAAAGACTTGCGGCAGTCGTGCAGGATGTAGATTCCATATTTGATGTGGATACGATTTATGCACTGCGTCAAAAGGTATGTGAACTGGCAGGAAAGAAATATCATCAGGAATATAAGTGGGATGTGTCTATCCGTATCGTAACGGATCATATTCGTTCGGCATCCTTTATGATTTCAGACGGCATCATGCCTTCCAATGAAGGGCGGGGCTATGTCCTCAGAAGAATCATCAGACGTGCAAGCAGACATGGCAGACTGCTCGGCATAGAGGGAGCTTTTCTTGCAAAATTATCGGAGACAGTCATCGAAGGCTCGAAGGACGGATATCCGGAGTTATTTGATAAAAAGGACTTTATTTTCAATGTGCTGACAGAGGAAGAAAATAAGTTCAATAAGACAATTGATCAGGGTCTGAGTATTCTGAATGACCTATGCGAGGAAATGAAGCAGTCCGGCAAGACGATGTTAGCGGGACAGGATGCCTTTAAGCTGCATGATACTTATGGCTTTCCGCTGGATTTGACGAAGGAAATTTTAGAGGAAAAGGGATTTGCAGTCGATGAGGATGGCTTTGCCAAGGCAATGCAGGAACAGAAGGAGCAGGCACGTAAGGCTCGTAAGGTGACAAATTACATGGGCGCAGATGCGACTGTATATGAAGCCTTGGATCCGGCATTGACCTCCAAATTCGTGGGCTATGACAGTTTGACACATACCTCTGCGGTTACGGCACTGACAACAGAGGATGAAATTGTAGATGCATTGACGGACGGACAGATTGGCACGATCATTGTGGAAGAAACACCGTTCTATGCTACCATGGGCGGTCAGGCGGCTGATATAGGAATCATCACTGTAAATGGCAGTGAGTTCCGGGTAGAGGATACTGTAAAGCTTGCAGGCGGTAAGGTGGGCCATATCGGTAAAGTGATCAGCGGAATGTTCAAAAAGGGCGATCAGGTGAGCCTGAAGGTGGATGAAGCAAACAGAAACAATACCTGTAAGAACCACAGTGCAACTCATTTACTGCAGAAAGCCTTGAGAACAGTGTTGGGAACGCATGTAGAGCAGGCAGGTTCCTTTGTCAACGCAGACAGACTTCGTTTTGATTTCAGTCACTTCTCAGCAATGACACCGGAGGAACTGACACGTGTGGAGCAGATGGTCAATGATGAAATTGCAGCAGGTCTGACAGTAGATACACAGGAAATGTCCGTTGAGGATGCCAAGAAGACAGGTGCAATGGCACTGTTTGGAGAAAAGTACGGTGACAAGGTCCGAGTTGTCAGAATGGGCGATTTTTCGACAGAATTATGTGGCGGAACACATGTCCGGAACACCAATTCCATTGCTGCATTTAAGATTATATCTGAGGCAGGTATTGCAGCAGGTGTCAGAAGAATCGAGGCTTTGACCGGAAATGGAGTCTTTGCTTATTATCAGGAGCTTGAAGACACTTTGGAACAGGCAGCTCGAATCGTGAAGACGAATCCTGCAGCCTTGACAGAAAAGCTGGAGCACATGATGGCAGAAATGAAGTCCATGCAGAGCGAGATTGAATCGCTGAAGAGCAAGGCGGCTAAGGATGCACTGGGTGATGTTATGGATCAGGTGACAGAGGTGAAGGGTGTGAAGCTGCTCGCTGCAAAGGTGGACGGAGTTGACATGAACGGTCTGAGAGATCTTGGCGATCAATTGAAGGAAAAGCTGGGAGAGGGTGTAGTGGTTATTATTTCTGCTTCCGAGGATAAGGTCAATCTGATTGCAATGGCAACAGACGGAGCAATGGCGAAAGGTGCACATGCCGGCAATCTCATCAAGGGAATTGCGGGTCTTGTAGGCGGTGGCGGCGGCGGACGTCCCAACATGGCCCAGGCAGGCGGCAAGAATCCGGCAGGGGTGGATGCAGCCCTCAAGGAAACGGTAAGTGTACTGGAAGGACAGTTGAATTAAGCGTAGTAGAAGAAATAGAAGAAGAAATTAGAAAAAAATAGTGTCAAGCATTTTTGAAAATGTCCCAAAATAAGTGAAACATTAGCCCCGACATC
>CAZABT010000153.1:0-5316 GCA_964483395.1 uncultured Lachnospiraceae bacterium | reverse complement strand
CAAATGTAATCGTAAAAGATAATGAGACTTTAGATAGCGCTTTACGTCGTTTTAAAAGAAACTGTGCTAAGGCCGGTATTCAGCAGGAGATTCGTAAGAGAGAGCATTACGAAAAGCCAAGCGTAAGACGTAAGAAAAAGTCTGAGGCAGCAAGAAAAAGAAAATATAATTAAGAATGAGTCCTTGGTCTAGTGATCAAGGACTTTTTACACCGATTATCATGGGGGAATTTTACATGGAGGAAATAAACATAAAAAGTGAATCCAAGGCAAATGTTGCAGTGGGCACGATTATAGACAGAATGTTTCGCTGGGTGATGCTGACCTGCCTATTGGTACATTTGGTATATCTGGTTTCCTTTCTGCTTTTGGGTATCAAACTGTTTGCCATACTCAATGTGTGCAGTATTATTATTTATGCAGTGCTGTATAACAAGGATTTTCATTTGTCCCCCAATGTTCATTTCCTTTTGATGAATATTGAAATCACGGTACATATGGTATTGGCGATTCTCTTTTTTGGGTGGGATTATGGCTTTCAGTTTTATTTTATTTTCCTGTTTATGACCATTTATATGAAAGTCCTGAATAATGTGAAGTATCTGCCGTTATATGGAGTTGTACAGGCCTTGATTTTTATTGCTATGAGAATTGTTACTTTTTGCTTTTTACCGATCTATCAGAATGCATTTATGGAAAATATGGTTCAGGAAATCTATATCAGTAATTTGTGCTTTTTCTTCATTGGAGCTTATGTGCTGGCACGAGCAGTGAACAATTCCAATCTGCTGTATCGGACATTATTGTCAAAGGACAATGAGGAGCTTAAAGAGCAGGCACAGGAGGATTACCTGACTGGACTTGCAAACAGAAGGAGCCTTTACAATCAGTTTGAGTATTTGCTAAAGACCTCCAAGGAGAACTTCTCTTATTGTGTTGCGATTGGCGACATTGATGACTTTAAACTCATTAATGATGAGTGGGGGCATGAGATTGGAGATGCGATTCTTGTCAATATGTCAGATATCATCCGTAACATGGTCAGGGAAAATGACATCGTTTGCCGTTGGGGCGGTGAGGAAATTGTCATTATTATGCCGAACATGCCGAAGGATCTTGCTTATGAGAGAGTGGAATCGATTCGCAGGAAAATCGAATCAGTCAGCGTACAGGGAAAATCAAAGAAAATATTTGTGACCATGACATTTGGAATATGCGGAAATCATGGTGAGACGGATCTGGAGAAGGTCGTGGCAAAGGCGGATGAACTTTTGTATATGGGAAAGAAAAACGGAAAGAACCAAGTGGTGCGCGAGCCGAAGGTGAGATAAATACAATGGATGGAAAGTCCGTCAAAAATGTTTGTATGAGCACGACAGTTTTATGACTGTCGTGTTTTTTACATCATTTACAAAATTCTGATAATTACAGTTAAATACAGAAAGAAAATTGACATGAAAGGATTGATTTTGAAACTTTACAACAATTCCACTTTTTGGTACAATGGTACTACATAAGGATATTACAAGGGGGAATTCGATGCAGCGCAAGTTATTGATTGTAGATGACAATGAAATGAACCGCGATATGCTGCGCGAAATGTTATGCCGTGAATATGAGGTCATGGAAGCAGACAATGGAAAGGAAGCACTGAAACTGATGGAAAATGCTTCTGAGAGCATTTCTGCGGTGCTGCTCGATATCATTATGCCTCAGATGGATGGTTATGAGGTATTGGCACATATGCGGGGCAGTGAAATGATGTCACAGATTCCGGTCATTGTGACGACCGGAAATACGGAACCGGGCTCTGAGGTCAAGGCACTGGCACTGGGAGCGAATGATTTTATTGCAAAGCCCTATAATCCGGAAATCATCAAGCACCGTCTTTCCAACACAATTAGTCTGCGTGAAAAGGCAGCAATCATCAATGCCAATAAAACAGATGCATTAACCGGCCTGTACAGCCGTTCAGCTTTCTTTGAAATTGTCGCGGAGATGGTTTCTAAGCATGAGCCGGGGCATTATGTGATGGCCTGCTTTGATATCGAAAAGTTCAAGGTGATCAATGATCAGTATGGGAACGTCAAGGGTGATGAGGTACTGAAATATATTGCCAATATATTTAAAGAAGGGTTTGGCCTCGGAGGCGGAATATGCAGCCGTATCATGGCAGATAATTATGCTGTGCTATATCCCAAATCCTTTATGGAGTCTGATGAAATTGATCAAATCCGTAAAAAGTCAGAGATACTGGATGGTTCGATCCCGCCGATTACTTTCAGCATAGGACGCTACATTGTAGAAGATATTACACTGTCTCCAAGTGCAATGTATGATCGGGCAACCATTGCCAAAACCTCTGTTAAAGGTCGATTTGATGAGCATATTGCAATTTATGATGAGTCGATGCGTAATACAATACTGCGGGAACAGGAAATTATCGGAGAAATGCGGACTGCATTGGAGGAGAAACAGTTTGAGGTATGGTTTCAGCCGCAATTCAATCATGCGACCAAGGCTCTCACCGGAGCAGAAGCGTTGGTGCGCTGGCGTCATCCGAAAAAGGGCCTGATCTCACCGGGAATATTCATTCCGATATTTGAAAAAAACGGATTTGTATATGAAGTAGATAAATATGTATGGGAACAAACCTGCAGCTACATGAGAAAATGGGAGGATGCCGGTTATGCACCGGTGCCCGTATCAGTGAATATTTCTCGCTATGACATATTCCGAAAGGATTTGACGGAGGTGATTCTGAACCTTGCACAAAAGTATTCCATCTCTCCGTCTATGCTGCGGCTTGAAATTACAGAATCCGCATTTGCACATTCCAGTGAACCGATCATTAATGCTGTGAAGGAATTTCAGACACATGGTTTTACGATGGAGATTGATGACTTTGGCAGCGGCTATTCTTCATTGAATACACTGAAGGATGTTCCGGCAGATGTTTTGAAGCTGGATATGAAGTTTTTGGAGGGAGAGGACGATACGGGCCGCGGAGGCAACATACTGGAGTCTGTTGTCAGAATGAGCAAATGGATTGGTATGGCAGTGATTGCAGAAGGTGTGGAAACACTGGAACAGGCAGACTTTCTGAAGTCTATCGGGTGCAGCTGTATACAGGGATATCTGTATTCCCGTCCACTGCCGGTGGAAGAATATGAGCAGCTTCTGAAGGATAAGAATACGGAAAATTACAGGTATCAGCTGGAGACGGTTAAAAATCTGGATAATGCGGCATTTTGGAATCCGAAATCCATAGAAACGTTGATTTTCAATAGCTTTGTAGGTGGCGCAAGCGTTTTTGAATACCATCAGGGAGAGATCGAAATGCTGCGTGTCAATGACAATTATGTGAGGATGCTGGGTGGTGATCAAATGACAACCGAGGATGCTCTTGGACTTCGTTGGGAGGATTATCTGGATGACGAGCATAAGAATTGGACGCTGCAGGTAGTTCAAAAGGCAATCAATTCACAGCAGGAGGTATCGAATGAACTCAAACTGATCGGCCTCGGCGGAAGAGATAAAGTGATTTATCTGCAATCAACGATGAAGGTCATTGCCAGAGCAGGAGAACGATATCTACTGTATTGCATGCTGGAGGATGTGACGGAGAAGAAACTCGTGGAAGAAGAAAATCGTGTGCGTACAGAGGAGATCAGACATCGGTATGAGCACGAACTGCAGCTGCGGCATGAGATGATTCATGATTCTGTTTTATACTATGAACTGAATCTGACCACCGGAATGATTGAAGAATTTCTATCAAAATATTCAGATCTGCCAAGTATGCATTCAGCCATTCCAATCAGTGAAGAGATCAGACAGGAAATTTTGAGCAATGTGGCAGAGGAGAATCGGGCACTGGTAAGGGACAGCTTGTTTTCAGAGAGCCTGTTAGAAGCTTATAACAGAGGTGAGACCAATATCAGCATCGAATATCGCAGAGTAGTGGAGAACATAGGCTTAAATTGGGTACGGGCCAATGCCACGATTGTTAAGAGACCGGATACAGAGGAAACTGTTGCATTGATTTATATCCGAAACATTGACAGAGAGAAGAAAGACAAGTATGCAATCCAGACCATTATGAATGAGGAAATAGAATCAGCACTGCTATTGGAATCAGATACCGGTAAGGCACATATTCTTCATGAGCGGCCGAATGAAAGCGGGCTTGGAACAGAACTGTTTGACTATGAGCAGGAGCTGATGAAGCATATCCGTAACTTTGTGGTGGAAAAGGATCAGGAGACGTGTATTCGCTTTTTTGGAAAGCAGGGGCTGATAGAAGCGCTGGAGCATGAACCAATCTGCAGAATTACTTATCGTGTTTTTAAGAATGGAGAGTACCGCAGGAAATCTTCCCATGCATACTATTTAGACCAACAAGGCAAAGATATCGTTGTCATTCGTCAGGATATCACGAATTTGTATGAGGAGGAACAGCGTCAAAAGAGGGCACTGCAAAAGGCAGCCAGCGTAGCAAATGCAGCTAATCATGCAAAAAGTGAGTTTTTGTCGAATATGAGCCATGATATGCGTACTCCGTTAAATGCGGTACTTGCATTTTCAAATGAGGAAATTACCGATCGGGCAGATGAGGAGCAGCTGCGGGAATATCTTGACAAGATTCATATTTCAGGTGATTATCTGCTGGGTATCATCAATGATGTATTAGATATGTCCAAGATCGAACAAAAGAAGGTAACGTTGAATCCTGAGCCGTATTCCTTTGAGGAATTTGTGAAAACAATGGACAACGTCATCGGAGAACTGAGTAAGAATAAAAACATTTCATTTTGTATGGATTACAGCAATACGGAGATTTATACAATTATGGCTGACAAGGTACGGCTGAATCAGATTTTCATCAATTTGCTGTCCAATGCTGTGAAGTTTACGGCATCCGGCGGTAAGGTGGAGCTGATTGTTGAAGAGCCGGAAGAACAACCGGAGACATTGCCGGAGCATATGGTTATGAAACGGTTTCGTGTAAGAGACAACGGAATCGGCATGAGTCCTGAGTTTCTGCCGCATGCATTTGACAGCTTCAAACAGGAATTTCGGAAAGATGTTTCTGAAAAGAGTCAGGGTACAGGACTTGGCCTGGCAATCGTGAAGGAACTGGTCAATCTGATGAAGGGCAAGGTGACTGTGAGAAGCAAGATCGGAGAGGGCACGGAATTCACGGTAGACCTTCCGCTGGAAATCATAAGAGATGAGAAGATGATACGGGCTGCTAAAAAGGTGGGAGACCAGTCGTTGACAGGGATGCGCATTTTACTTGGAGAGGACAATGAAA
>CAZABT010000152.1:4486-5356 GCA_964483395.1 uncultured Lachnospiraceae bacterium | reverse complement strand
CTGTCAGTGAAATTTATAAAATAAACAGAAAATATGAAGAAAGCCGGGATATTTTACTCCTGGCTTATGAGCGTTATCCGGGCGGCAGAATGATTGTCTATGCGCTGTGCGAACTGTCTATTAAGATGGAGGAGTATGTGCAGGCAATTGAATATATGAAAGAATTTGTTCAAGTTGCACCCCGGGATACGGGGATCTATATTTTAAGGTATAAGCTGTATGAAGCGCAGGAGGTTCCTCTGGAGGAAAGAATAGAGGTCTTGGAGGAGTTCAAGAAGCGCGATTACAGAGAACGCTGGGCTTATGAATTGGCGTATCTGTATCATAGGGTAGGATTGGGAACTCGTTGTGTAGAGGAATGTGATGAGTTGATTCTGTGGTTTGGTGAGGGAAAGTATGTCACCAAGGCAATGGAACTGAAGATGCTGCATGAGCCTTTGACACCGGAACAGCAGGCGAAGTATGACGGCAGAAATATAGCGCAGGCGATGCCGACAGAGTATGAGCCGAAAAGACCGATGGATGTCGTATCCGAGGAATCCTTGCGTGCAATGCAGGCAGCAGGCAGTCGGCTGGCTGTAGAGCAGACGAGCAATATGTCGCAATTATTCGGACAGTTACCATCTGAAGGAGCGGAAGTATCTCAGGTAATCAATGATAATGAATTTGAAGTTAAGCCTGTAAATATGAGTAAATACAGCACTATGAATCTGCAGGCAGAATTGGCAAAGAGCATGCAGGAATTTTTAGTCCCTGAAAATGAAGGCTATCAGCAGGATTTTTATATGCCGGAGCAGTATGTACCGCAGGAAGCATATGTTCCGGAGCAGCCACAGCCAGTACCAGAACAATATGTACCGCAGGAAGCAT
>CAZABT010000152.1:0-4386 GCA_964483395.1 uncultured Lachnospiraceae bacterium | reverse complement strand
ACGTTCCGGAGCAGCCACAGCCAGTACCAGAACAATATGTACCGCAGGAAGCATACGTTCCGGAGCAGCCACAGCCAGTACCAGAACAATATGTACCGCAGGAAGCATATGCCTCGGAGCAGCCACAGCCAGTGCCGGAGCAATATACTACATCGCAGGCGGCCTTAACTGAAGAGCAGGTAAAAAAACGTGAGTATGACAGAATGCTGGCACAGGAACTTGACGGGCAGATTTCGCTGAGTTTGCCGGATGATGGAACGGTGGAACGACAGTTGACCGGTCAGCTTCATATAGATGAAGTATTAAAGGAATGGGAGAGCAAAAAACAGGACAGTGCCAATAAACGTAAGGAAGATGCCAAGAGGAAGGCTCTGGATCAGACCAATGATCTGTTGTCTCAATTGGTAGGTATTGTTCCGGGTATTGTTTCACCGGTTGCAGAGGAGCCGCATAAGGAAGAGGTTTCTGAAGTAAGCGGAGCCGCTGCGTCAGAAGCTGCGACAGAAGCAGTCGTTGCAGAAGAGCCGGAAGACAAAGAAATCAAGGATAAGCACTCCGTAGGAGAGGTTCATCATAAAGTAACAGAAGTAACAGGTTCTGTTATTAAGACAGCTTTTGATGCAGAGGATAAACAGAGAGCTTTGGAAGTAACAGGAAAAATTCCTGATTTTATTCTCCCCAGCCGTAAGGCCGATTCGATGGAAAAAGAAGCTGAAAAAGAAATTGAAGCTGAGAATGAAGATGGCATAGAAGAAATAGAAGAGATCAATCAGCCGGAAGAACTTCCGGAACTGATGTCGGCAGAGGAATATGCAGAACCGCAGCCGGAGCCTTATATGGAAATTCCGGCAGAATCACAGCCGGAGCCCTATACAGAAGCTGTGCCAGAGCCGCAGTTGGAATCTGATACGGAAGTTCCGACAGAACCGCAGCCGGAGTCTTATATGGAAATTCCGACAGAACCGCAGCCAGAGCCTTATACGGAAATTCCGACAGAACCGCAGCCGGAGCTTTATACGGAAGTTCCGACAGAACCGCAGCCGGAGCTTTATACGGAAGTTCCGACAGAACTGCAGCCGGAGCCTTATATGGAAGCTCCCATAGAGGTAGTTGAGGAAACACCGTTGGAAGCACCGATTTCAGAAGCTGAGACTGAGCAAGAAGCTGAGGAATCCGAAGAACCTAAGACAGAACACAAAAAAGGCAGAAAAGAGCTTCCGAGTTATATGACTTTGGATGGTGGTCCAAAGAGTAAGCGAGATTTTAACGAGGAAGAAAGAAGAATCTTTGCCTCTTTTGACGGTATAGAAGTAGTGAAAGCACAGATTGTTGATGTTATGGAAGAAATCAGCATGGAAGGTAATATTGGGAATGTCGTATTGATGGGGTCACTGGAATCCGGCAGAGCGGGACTTGCAATAGATATCGTGAGAGCGATGCAGATCATTGATACCAGATTTTCCGGCAAGGTTGCAAAAATTACGGGTAAGGCGCTTAATAAGAAGGACATTCCGATTACGTTGGGAAAACTGTCTGGTGGCGCACTTGTCATAGAAGAGGCCGGAGATATTACCAGGGAAAATATGCAGATCATTACGAATACCCTTCAGAGTGATATTGAAAATATAGTAGTTGTGCTGGAAGATACGAAGGCGAAGCTGCAGCCGCTGTTGGATAAGACCAAGGCGATGAAGAAGGTTTTTAATGCGGTCATTGATATTCCGGAGTACAGCAATGATGATTTGGTTTCTTATGCCAAGGGATATGCCAAGGGTATGGAATATGCCATAGATGAAATGGGAGTATTGGCTTTATATACGAGAATCGGTGAGCTTCAGACACTTGACCATATTGTATCACTGGAGGAGGTCAAGGAGATTGTAGATGGAGCCATCAGACATGTTGATAAAAAGAACATGACACATTTTATGGATGTACTTTTTGCAAAGAGGTATGATGATGAAGATTATATCATATTAAGAGAGAAGGACTTCATTACCAAAAAATAAAAACTGGGAGGAAGTTATATGGCCGGAATCAAAAAAACACCAGCAGTTAAAAAAGCACCTGCAGTCAAGAAAACACCAGCAGTTAAAAAAGCACCCACAGTCAAGAAAGCACCAGCAGCAAAGAAGGAAGTCAAGGATACATCTTTTATTTCCGAAATGGATCAATATCTTTTTGGAATGGGAACACACTACGACATATATAAGAAGCTTGGTTCACATCAGATCATGGAGGGAAAGACCAAGGGCATGCACTTTGCCGTATGGGCACCGAATGCTCAGTCGGTCAGCCTGATAGGTGAATTTAACGAATGGAATGAAAATGCCAATCCCATGACGAAGCTGGAGCCAAGTGGAATTTACGAAACCTTTATACCGCAGTTAGGAAACGGTGAACTGTATAAATATCAGATTACAACGGCCAATGGAGAGAAGCTGTATAAATCAGATCCTTATGCCAATTATGCTGAACTGCGTCCTGCAACAGCTTCTATTACGACAGATATTACAAAGTTCCGTTGGGGCGATTCTGTTTGGATGAAAAAAAGAACAGCAGGGAATGTGAAAGAAGCACCGATTGCAATTTATGAATGTCATATCGGATCATGGATGAGACATCCTGGCCGCAAGGATGATGGCTTTTACAGCTATCGTGAATTTGCAGACCGTCTGGTGGAATATCTTGGAGAAATGAAGTATACCCATGTGGAATTAATGGGTATTGCCGAGCATCCGTTTGATGGCTCGTGGGGCTATCAGGTAACAGGCTACTATGCTCCTACTTCACGTTATGGTACACCGGAGGACTTTATGTATCTGGTCAATGTGCTGCATAAAAACAACATCGGTGTGATATTGGATTGGGTACCTGCACATTTTCCAAAGGATGCACATGGTCTTGCTAATTTTGACGGTTCCTGCTTGTATGAATATGCTGATCCCAGAAAGGGAGAGCATCCGGACTGGGGTACGAAGATTTTTGATTATGGAAAAAATGAAGTAAAGAATTTTCTGATTGCAAATGCTTTATTCTGGATCAGGGAATTTCATGTGGACGGGCTGCGGGTAGATGCGGTTGCCTCCATGCTTTACCTTGACTATGGCAAGGAGGACGGACAGTGGATTCCGAATAAGTATGGCGGAAATAAGAATCTGGAGGCAATAGAACTATTTAAGCACTTAAATTCTGTTGTCATCGGCTCTAATCCGGGTGTTATGATGATAGCCGAGGAGTCAACGGCATGGCCGAAGGTAACAGATATTCCGGAAAATGACGGTCTTGGATTTACCTTTAAATGGAACATGGGCTGGATGCATGACTTCTGTGATTATATGAAATTAGATCCTCTGTTCAGAAGAGATAATCATTATAAGATGACTTTTGCAATGAGTTATAATTACAGCGAGAATTATATCCTTGTCTTATCACATGATGAGGTCGTTCATTTGAAATGTTCCATGTTGAATAAGATGCCGGGCTATTATATTGATAAGTTTGCAAATCTGCGAGCCGGCTATACTTATATGTTTGGTCATTGCGGGAAAAAGCTTTTGTTTATGGGACAGGACTTTGGGCAGGACTCTGAGTGGAGCGAAGCAAGAGAGCTGGAATGGGGGCTGCTGGAGGACGATCTGCATTCCGGCATGGCAGCTTATGTAGGAGAGTTATTGAAGCTGTATAATAAATATCCGTGTTTGTATGAGATGGACTATGATACAAAGGGCTTTCGCTGGATCAATGCGGACGATACCTACAAGAGTATTTACAGCTTTGTGAGATATTCTGCAACGGGTAAGAACAATATGTTGTTTGTATTGAATTTTACACCAATTGCTCGAGAGGACTATCGAGTTGGTGTACCGGAAAATAAGAAGTATCGGCTGCTCTTGAACAGCGATGAGAAGAGATTTGGAGGCAGTGGCAGAGAGCAGGAAGAATATTATGTGGCTGATGAGATGGAATGGGACGGACAGGAATTTTCTATCGCATATCCGTTACCGGCATATGGTGCAGCAGTCTTTTTGTTTTAAAAAAGGAAACAGAGGGGTATCCGATTCATTGAGGATACCTCTTTTTACGTTATCTATTAAGAAAACGCGTCAATATGCCGAAATAGAAGACATACAAGAAAACATTTGGAGAGACGCTTATGAAAATTGATTTTCAGTCTACAAGCGCAAATCAAAATGTTGACTTAGAAAAAACTTCAAAGAGTACCGCTTCGTCGGTCAGGAAGACAGACACAGAGAGCGGGTATAAAGTAGACATTTCTGGCACAGTTATGGATAACGCTGCATACGGAACCGAAGATTTAAAATCGGCTCAGGAAGTGATGCAGGATGCAGGGCGAACGGACGTCGCCTTACAGAGAGATTACAT
>CAZABT010000151.1:0-5392 GCA_964483395.1 uncultured Lachnospiraceae bacterium | reverse complement strand
AAGGACATTATCATAAATGGCTCATACCAAAGATGAGATTGTGAAATTTGGGACTTGAAATTTGTTGAATTTATGGTATACTAGAAACGTTCGTGATGGCAATTCAAATTAACAGCTACGGCGTGTGGCTCAGCTTGGTAGAGCGCTACGTTCGGGACGTAGAGGTCGCAAGTTCAAATCTTGTCACGCCGATCAAAAAAGAGATTCCAAATGGAATCTCTTTTTGCCACGTTCGGAAAATCTTATAATGGCAATATACCCATACCCTATCCAAAAAGATTTCTTGAAGATAACGATTTCAAATATCCTTCTACATTCAAATATTGAATGCCATCTACTTCCATGTCATTTCCTCGATAGATTACATATTTGCCTGTAATATCGCCATATCGATGACTTGTCATAGCACACTTTTGTTCATCCTTGAGATGACGATACTGTTCTGGAGTCTGTTCCTTGCTATATTTAACCTCGTATATTTTACAATGAAGTATTTTTGGGTTAAAAACAACCATATCAAATTCACCAACTGCAAACTGCAGTTTAAATACTCTTTCTTCTGGATGCGCAATTTTTGTCTCCAGCAGAATAATATCTTCCATCATTCTTCCACGAATTTCATTCAGCAATCTTTCTAATATATGTTGTCTTTCTTGTACAGAAAGTTCTTTAAACTTAGAATCGCGAAGCATATTCTCTATAATGGCGTTTGCCTGTGCGTATCTCATTCCCGGCTGTGTAATAACGGTTACCTTGCCTATTTGATTTATTTCCGGTAATGATTCAAGATCAATTTCCAGGATCAAATCCAATAATATTAAGTATTCCTTAATCTGAATCATATGAATATCTTCTATGTCAATGCTTTGTTCTTCCTTGTTAAGAAGATCAAGTATCTGCATTATACCAAATGTTACAGCATCTAAATCCAAATATTCTTTAATATTGATTGGAGTTTCTCTGTCTCTAAGCATATTGGCGGCTGTCACAGAAATATCATGAGATTTAAATGTTCTTTCTACAACATTACGAGTAAAGCTGTGGTTTATATTCTCCACAACGCGATTAATTACGTTTGTCAATTCTCCTTGCTCATATAAGTCTAGCAGTTGACGAAAATGTCCTCCATATTGATACATTTTAAGCGAATGTTGAATATTCTTTGCAATGGCTGTGTCAATATATTCCTCAGCATTTTTTGAGTTTGCAAATGCTGTGTCTGTATTATAATGAACACCACTGAGACTCATAGTTCCGCCATAACGAATGTATTCATCAATTCCCTTTATCCCCAAAACCTCTTCAAATTCACGGTAGGGAATAAATGTGGTGTGTAACATAATACATCTGTCATACAACTGTTCCTCTTTCGAGAACGCAAAACCTAACGAATCCGTTCCGGATAATACAATCTTCATTCCGCTGCTCGCATAGATATCTGCAAAAATGGCGGCACCTTCGATAAAATCTTCAATTAAGGTGACTTCATCAATAAACACATATTGGAAGCCTTCCTTTTCTAACAGTCGGAGATCTGTATCCACATCTGCTAATGTATTTCCCGTCTGCGCTTGAATAAATGCCGCCTTCTTAAACTCAGTTTCTGGCAGTTCGGTGAGAATTTGACGTATCATAGTTGTTTTTCCGGTTCTTCTGAGTCCATAAATCAAAAATACTTTGTCTTGCTGCTTTCCGAAAACATACTCGCGAAGTTTGCTGATACATTCTCTTTTCTTATATTTGTTAGTTAAAACAATTTGTGCTCTAAGCAGTTTTCCAACTCTTACGATTGTCTTAAAATTGTGTTTGCCCTCCTTCCTTTTTGTTGGGACATCCCTCGGAATTGCTTGTGCTCTTAATGTCTTCAGTCTCTTTTCTAAAGTCTTTCGCTTTTCTATTTGTAATCTAAATTTAGGAACATCTTCAAAGCGAAGATAGTTTTCAACTCTTTTACCATTTCTAGTTACTCTATGATAATAGTATTCTTTATCTTTTATTTTTTTCTTTGTGATGCTGCCTTTAGGCAAAATTGCAATCTCGCGTTCTAGCTCTAATATTTCGTTCATGAAATCTTCTTGTCCCATAGGCGACACCTCCAATAATTTATTATACCCATTATACCCACAAAAAACATATATGTAAAGGGTATAATGGGTATAACATTTTATGCTCTTTTGTCAGTTTATCTCTATAACTCTTATTACGGAAGATAAATATCAAGCTCATATTCAACAGCTTTTTCATCTTGGATAAACAACCCCATAGTCCATGAAATAGATGTGTTCTTAATTTCAAAATAAGTATCATAAAAATGCAAATCGTCGTAAGGTTCTCTATAATCAGTTTTTGTTATTGTTACTTCATATCCCTGATCTTGTAAATAATTCAAGTATTCAGCTACGGAATCTGTTATAATTGTATTTTCCCATACATATATTGAGTATGCCTAAAACAAGATTTGATAAAAATTTAGTTATAACTAAAGCGGCTCAAATGGTAAATAAAGTAGGATTGGAGCAAGTTACATTAAAAAAGCTTGCTGATGAATTAGGCATAAAATCTCCATCGCTTACAATTATGTAAATGGACTTGATGATTTTTGGATGGAAACAGATGCAAGAACAAATTTCAAAATGATGAAATGTCGGATGTAACATCGGAATTGCTTTCTATCATTTTTAGGGTTGTTTCATGATAGATGGGCGGATTGCACTTTTTATTTAATTAACTTGTTTCCCAAAGAGCATTATGATAGATTAGGATATAGTTTATGATTGCTTTATCACATTCAGGAGATTTCATATGAAATACTTATAGTTGAATTTAAGCAGGACAGATTTCCATTGTGTAGGGTAATCTGTCCTATTTCTATATAATATTCATAGATTTATAAATGAACCAATTCTTCCAAGCAGGGCAAAGGATACTGATATTCTTCAGAGCATGTCTGTAATTCCTTTGTCAGTAGTTCAATTTCTTCTACGGCAGCCAGCGCATGATCAATGGCTACAAAATGTCCTGTTTTTGTTGGAAGAAAGATAGCCAGACCGAATTGCAGCAGCTTTGTTGGCCATTGCAGCAGCTTCATGTCATGTGGTGAGTCTTTTTTGAACCCATTGTTGTCAAACATTGCAATCGCTTTTTTTAATGCTTCTATGGAAAGATATAATGCTTTTGAACGATACAGGTTGTTTGCGCCACCTTCGTGTTGGATTGCGATACAAAGGGGAGCAATCAGGGCACCGTGATATTTAAGCCATGAATTCATGTCTGTCCTGAGATCAAGCTTTAGATTGGTTAAGTCGAAAATCTGAGCAATGGATTGATCCATAGGATAATCGGCTGTAACGGTTCCGACGGTTATTTCACAGGTATTAGTATGCCAGTTGTAGACAACGCCATTACTCCGATGTCCGCCACATCCAAGGAATCCAAATAAAACATTAGTCTTGCCTTTTGTCAGTCGCTGCATGGTGCGGTGGGTTTTGTCAGCCATACAGTTGTTTCCAACGAAGACAATGGTCTTATTATAAGTATTTTCGGCAAGAGCCGGTAAAATACTGTCAATTTGGGATTTTTGCATTACAACAAAAATGATATCAAAGGTATGATTTGGCAGGAGAGTATCAATGACCGGGAGCTTATCTACGGTTCGTTTTTTTTGACAGATATGTTCAATTACCAATCCATTTTCTTTTATTTCCTGATTTCGTCTGCCGCGAGCAAGAATGGTTACATTTTGCTTTCCGACAATTAATTCATGTGCCAGGTAACTTCCAAGTACACCTGCTCCATATACTAAAATTTTCATTTTATAAGCCCCCTTTTCTATTCAATATGTTCACTGGCTTTCATCATATCTTTTGCACTGATGAAGGGATTGTGATATCTCTTTCGCTTTTCCGGAAGTCCCAGCTTTTTGGAGATTGGTGTACCAAGCTGGACATATGCTTCTGGTGTTTTGAACTGAATGGCTTTGTTTGGGCAATATGCGACGCAGGCGTTACAGCCATGACAGTTGTGGTTCCAGCTAGGACGCTTATCTTCAAAGGTAATGTTGTCACAGGGACAGACCTTTTGGCAGATACCGCAGGAGATACAGGCATCCGATGTATAAAAGCCCTTATCATATTCATGCTCGACGTTCATATAGGGTGTCATTAGCTTGGGATAAAGTGCTCTTGTTATGGGTGACATTCTGGGATATCGTCGATTCTTTTTTGCAGTAATTTCTTTTGCAATCTGCAGAGTTTTTCTTTCTGAGCGCGGAATCATAAATTTTTCTGACGGAAAGGGGTCATAGGCGGTACATTGACTTGCTACGCAGTGCAGAACGTGTCCGTAATTGAGTTTTGAGTGCTTTTGATTCAAAAGCGCTTCAACTGTTTCAAAGCATCTGCCATTGATTGCAACACAGGTTGCAACCATAAAAAAATATGCATTTGGATTTACTGACAGTTTTTCTATGAATTTCTTGGCAGCACCGGGGATATCCCATTCATATACCGGACAGATAAAGCCAATGATATTGGCATCTGAAGCAGGATAAGCTTCGGGTTTATTTCTCATAGAAACAAGTTCTACGTCCTTTAACTGTTTTGCAATGATATGTGCAGCCCTCAAACTGTTTCCTGTACCACTAAAGTAATAAATGATTTTTTTCATAGCAACCTCCATTAAATATAATGTGACACACTTGTAACACCATCAAGTGTAGTATATAATAGTTAAAAGCTCAATCATAAAATATAAACTGTCACACATCCGTTGAATGTGTGGCAAAGGGAGAATACGATGAATACAACAAACGGTAAAATTGCGCAGCAGTCCCGTCTAAAACTGACACAGGCACTTTTTTCTATTATGCAGCAATACAGCTATAAGGAGATCACTATTACGCAGATTACACAAGAAGCGGGTCTGGCCCGCAAAACCTTTTATCGGTTGTATTCGAGCAAGGATGATATTCTGAATGATTTCTTTCAGACTGTGTTTTCAGAATGTAGAGATCAAATTTGTGCCAAGCAACTTCATCACTATTGGGAAGTTGTACAGGTATATTTTGATTTTTGGGAAGAGAAGAAAGAGTTGTTAATGCTGCTGCAAAAGCACTATCTGCTTGGGGAACTGTTTGAAAAATCCTACCAATATTCATTTGAAATATTTGAGTTTGTCCGGTCAAAGGAAGTGATGCAGTTATTTGAACCACAGATGCCGTATTTGCTGGCATATGCCATCGGTGGAATTCAAAGTCTGCTGATCAAATGGGTAGAACTGGATATGTCAATTCCTTCTGCTGTGATTATTCAAACTCTAAAAGCCGGATTGCAGTCACCGGATATTTAACTCTTGAATTGAAATTGGAGAAGCATTATAATACAAATCATGTTTT
>CAZABT010000150.1:0-5596 GCA_964483395.1 uncultured Lachnospiraceae bacterium | reverse complement strand
AACTGTTGAACAGGCTGAGAGCAATGATACTGGATAAGACGGTGCAGTGTTTTTTCTCCTCCAATGTGGACAAGGCATTACAGATCATGGAGAACAAAGAAATTGCGCTTGTGGTTGCTGATGTGGAGATGGAGGCACTGTCGGGTCGTGAGTTTTTTGAAATGATCAGCGGACGGTATCCTAAGACCATTCTGATGGTTATGTCCGATACAGAGCACATTCAGGAAGCAATAGCAATTCACAATGATTTGCATACCAATAAACTGCTTGTGAAGCCATGGCAGTCTGCAGATGAATTTGTCAAATGGCTGATGAGCGGACTGGACGCATATAATGCCGCTGAAACGCAGCGGGAGCTGGCAAAGGAATTGGAAGAACGTTCAGATAAATACAAGCAGATTCTGTTTGATACGTCTAATGTTTTGAATGATCGGTTAGAGGGGTATCACAAGATTGAGGAAACCTTTTCCAAGATGCTTTCCGTGATCGTGCAGGAGTATGAGAGCGGCTTGAATGCCGGTGAAATCAAGTGTATTACAGAGTATGAGAATATGCTGATCACGCATTTTACTCAAATTTTTTTTGTGGGAATCTCAGAACAACAATCCTTCGGACAGGCACTTAGGAATCATTATCATGATGTTTCGGAGAACCGTTATTTCCTTTATGAGCAGGAAGGGGAGCAGGAGATTGAAAAGGAAAACTTCCAGAACATCAGATTCCTGATTCAGACAGTGACGGATTACTATGGACTTTTGTATCCGACATTTCGGGCCAAAGTCAGTCTGCAGGAGTATCAGGATACACATTATATGATCAACGTATTATATGAACTGCCGGGCTATGAGGTCATGGAACAGGCCGGTGTTTTTATGAGAAAGATATTAAACAGGATGCTTGAGAATTATGCATCACGTTATGTATATGGAGAAAAGAATCATGTACAGCAGTACAAGATTTATGTTCTCAAAAATCACTGATATAAAGTAAGGAGCAGGGAACTTTGAGCAGGAAAAAGCGAAAAAGCATGAGCCCGGCGGAGAAGGGACGCAGGGCTGTTATGATTGTTATGGCAGCAATTGCGGTTGGAAGCCTTGGGTATTTTACTTATTACTGTTATCAGGCATCTCATGCAGAGCAGGCGTTTTCACAACTGGCAGAATTGAAGGATAAGGATATTGTTGTGAATCCAAACCGTTATTTTACGAGAACCGAGGAAGAAAACGCACCGGATATCCTCGAAGACTATAAAACGTTGTATAATAAGAATAAAAGTCTAATCGGATGGCTTAAAATTGACGATACAACTATTGATTACCCTGTCATGCAGTCTTCCAATGAGGAATATTATCTGGAGCATGATTTTGAACAGAATTATGACAGGAACGGTACCCTGTTCATCAGTGCTGATGCAAAAATCTGGCCCAGAAGCCAGAATATTATTGTGTTCGGACATAATATGAAGTCCGGAAAGATGTTCGGTACCTTAGGAAAATATAAGGATCAGAGTTATTGTGAAAAGCATAAGACCATTCAATTTGATACGCTATATGAAAAAGGCACCTATGAAGTGATGTACACCTTTCTTTCGCAGGTGTATGATGCGGATGAAGTGGTGTTTAAATATTATCAGTTTATTGATGCAAATTCTGAAGAGGAATTCAACTCGCATATGGAGGACATGAAGGCAATGTCTTTGTACGATACCGGTGTCACAGCGGCATACGGAGATCAATTGCTGACATTATCCACATGTGATCACGATACAGCTGATGCTGAGCGTTTTGTAGTGGTCGCAAAGAGAATCAAATGATTTGAAGATCAGACATGAACCCGTAATATGGTTTACCTGGAGGAGATAGTATGGGGACTACGGCACCCAAGAGGGTCAAAAGAAGATTAAAGAAGAGTGCACGGAGAACAATTGCGGCACTGCTGCTTGTGACCGCGATTATCATTGCGGCAATTCCTGTACAGGAGGTTGCAGCAGTGAATCCTGACAGCGGAATCCCGGCATTTGAAGGATTGAGTGATATCGGAGGACTGAGCGTATCCGGAAATTCAACTGCAGTCGGCTACTATGTGAAGGACGTGGATGGTACCTGTGAGGTAGACGCGGATTATCATACACCGTTTCCTCTTTATTCCGTATCTCACGGAGGGCAGGGAACCGATGCTACTTTATATGCTTATAATGAGGATACCAGATATGTGATCGACCGGACACTGCCGCTGAATAACTTTGTCGGTATCGGTAATCCGAAGAAAACAGATATATGGGTGATCGAAGAGACTGTTTCAGAGAATGTGATTACACATGAGGAGAGCATAGAGTATACCTATACATATGATTGGAGTACCAAAACACCAACCATCACGAAGAATCCGGATGTTCCGGAACCGGCAGTCTATAAGGAATACCGGGAGGGCACTTGGAAGTGTGACGGCGGAACGGCTGCTATGCGCAACATTGCGGACAATGCACTTGCCGGCAAAACTAACTTTTCCAAAATCGAAGTACCAAATTCAATTGCAAGAATTGGAGACAATGCATTTAACGGCTGCAGTAACTTAAATGAAGTCATATTAGGAACAAGTCTCGTATCGATTGGAAACCGGTCTTTTGCAAATTGTGGTGCGCTGACAACGGTGACCTTTAACGAAGACAGTTCATGTAATACGATCGGTACAGGTGCCTTTGGCAACTGTGTATCCTTGGGTTCCTTTACGTTCCCGTCAGCTACGGTGACGGTTGGTGACGGCGTTTTCTATGGCGATATTGCATTGAATAATGTGCAAATGAGCACGGCCAGCAACGGAAATCCAATCTCAAATTTTGCGACGCTCGGCGCGTTTGCCTTTAAGGGCTGCAACAGCCTGCAGAACATCGTGCTCAATCCGTATATCAGCAGCATCGGTGATGGAACCTTTGCAGAATGTGCTAATCTTTTGACAGCGGAAATGACTAATTTACGAGGGATTCAGTATCCAAAGGGAACCTTTGCATCCTGTACGAATCTGGATTATGTCAAGGTTATGGCGAATGCAGGCGGGACAGCGGCCAATACGTCATTTGTAAGCAATCAAGAATTTGATGATATGAAGGAAAGCTTTTATATATGGGGGTATGATCCAAGCACTTCCAATGCAATCTATCAATATACGACCCGTTATCCCGGACCGGATAATGAGGGATTAACCTACTATTATGATACCGGAAACTATGAGCGGTCTTCAGGCGGCTATAAGTTTACTGTAACAGACAGTGGTTCAGGCTCAAATTATGTGACGCTGAAAAAATTTGAAGCGGGCGGTGGTGTTTTAGATCCAACCGTCAGAATACCGGCACAGCTTGGTAGATTTGTCATCCAGGCAATTGATGATGCACTTGTGAAGCCGTCTCCGAATCAGATCAGGACACTGATTATTCCGAACACGGTGGAAGTCATCGGGACAGGTTCTTTTTCTAATATGGCAAATCTGCAAAAGGTCATCATAGAAACCTATGGTGTGGATGTCCGGGACAATGCCTTCAAGGGCTGCGGACAGCTTGAAGAGGTTTATTTTGAACAACAGGACGGTTCCAATGGTGAACCGACTAAGATTGGTGCAGAGAGCTTTGGCAGCTGCCCCAGCTTGACTTTGGTTTCTTTCAGAGATGATGATTGGGGACTTGGTTCGGTCAGAGATATTATCTTTGATGCAGACGGCATTAACAGCAATGCGTTCTATACGGGCGGAAACACATTGACGTTTAGAGGAAAGATGGATACTTCTTATGCACCCTTTGCCTATGCCGCGGATTCCAGTCATAAATCAGGCACTGGAAATCAGTCCTATATAACCTATACAACCGGCAATCCGGAAAATTTAACGGCGAAATACGATGAGGCCGCCGGAGGAATGTCCTTGACTTCCTATCCGAGCCTTTCTACAAAGGTTGGCTATGATGCAGCGACTGGAGATAAGTATACAAAGGACAGGCCGATTTCTGAAATTGAGGCAATGCCTGCAGAAAACAGAACCGGTGTACAGCAGAGAATTCTTGACCTGACAAAGAGTGTTACAATACCGGACGGAATCGTGTCAGTCGTAAATGCTGTGCAGAATACAGTCAGCGGAGGACAGGTAGCAGATCAGTGGTTCAGAAAAACAGTCGATAATAATATTGTCACTTTGAATAAGGTGAGCACTTTGCCGACTGATACAGCAACCGGAACAGGTGCCTTTGCGAATAATATCAGTGGAACCAGCGCCCTGACGAGCGTATCCTTCCAGACGGACATGACGGACATCGGAGAACTGCCGTTTTATAATTCAACAAGTATTATGAGTGTCGGCTTCAATGCAGAGGCAGAGACAAAACCGGGAACAGCAGATAATCCGTATTATTGGTCGGAGAATGGGCTGATTTTCAGTTCGTATGTAAATGACAGTGGAAATGAAATCATAACATTAGAAGAGGTACTGCCCAGCCGTGGCTTAAATGATGTCACACAGCAGTATATTACGGCAGAAGAGGTGGCAAATATTGATGAAATCAATCCCAGAGCCTTTGAAAACTGTGACAGCATCAAAGGAGTGGATTTATCCTCATCCACGCAGTTGACCTCCATACCGGATGACTGCTTCTATGAATGCAGTAATTTAAGAACAGTATCTTTGCCAAAAACTGTGACGGAAATAGGAGAGAATGCTTTTTCAAATTGCTTTGACGGAATAGAAGTGACCATTCCGGGTAAGGAAGTAGATATAGATGACACTGCATTTACCGGAACACCATCAGCAACATTGATCAGTTATAAAGGCAGTGCGGTTGAGAAGTATGCCAAACGTTTTGCCAATCTGATGTTCCGTGAATTGGCGGATTCATTTACAGTTATTTTTGCAGATTATAATGGAGATATTATAGATGTACAGAGCGTTGTGAGCGGCGGAGATGCAACACCGCCTGCAAATCCGACACGTACAGGGTATACCTTTACAGGCTGGAGACCTAATTATACAGGCATTACAGCCAATGTAACCTGTATTGCACAGTATACGTCAAGCTCAAGTTCATCATCAAGTTCAAGCTCCACTTCAAGCACGAGTACAACCAGCAGTACAAGCACGACCAGTAGTACCAGTACGACCAGCTCAACCTCCAGAACCAGTACAACCAGCACAACGAGTTCAACAAGGTCCAGCAGCAGCTCGAGCAGCAGTTCCAGTAGCTCTAGCAGCAGTTCCAGCAGCAGCTCCAGTAGCAGCTCCAGCAGTTCCTCCTCTACACTTTCTACCACAGTGAGATCTTCGACCGGAACAGGCACGGGCAGCGGCACAGGCAGTGGTACAGGTGGTTCTTCTAAGGGAAGCACGAGCAGTGGAACCGGAAGTACGAGAGTGGTCGCAAATACTGCAGGTATTTCAGATATTGGAAAGATTTCAGCAAATGTGAACGGTTCTACGGACAGTTATGTTGTAAAAATTACAGATGATCCGACGGCAACGGCATCTGCAGAGCAGGCGCTGCTTGCAAAGTATGGTTCACTGGATGCGATCAGATATCTGCCGATCGATATCAGCTTGTACGATGCAACAGGAACGACGAAAA
>CAZABT010000149.1:0-5616 GCA_964483395.1 uncultured Lachnospiraceae bacterium | reverse complement strand
GCTTCCGGCTATGAAGATGAAGTCGATATCCGGATGAATCACCTGATCTCTGTATTGGAACCAACACTTGTTATCATACTCTCCATCATCGTCTGCATGATCCTGCTATCCGTCATGCTGCCGCTGATGGCTGTGATCGGTGGTATGTAGGAGGCTTCCCATGAATCGATTTGAACGTCCTGATTTCAAAAAGAGAATACTGGACTCTATCAATTTTCCTATTATAATTTTTCTGCTGATATTAGGCTTGTTTTTATATGGCATTTCTTCTATTTCAAATACTGCCGCAAATGAGGAACAACGTAATTTGGAAACCGCTTTACAAAATGACATCATCCATTGTTATGCCGTAGAGGGTATTTATCCTCCGACACTTACATATATTGAGGAAAACTATGGACTGACCTATAACAAAGATAAATTTATCGTTGATTATCAGGTGATCGGTTCTAACCTGATGCCGCACGTAACAGTCATGGAAAGGACTTCTGAATGAATACCAGACAGACAGGCAGACATACGGTAGATATCATTTTCATTTTGGCTCTCTTCGGTGCATTCATTGTGTCTGCACTGCTGATTGTTGTACTTGGTGCGCGCGTGTATCAGACGACCGTCAATCAATCCGGTCAGAACTTTGCTTCCCGCACAGCTTTAGCTTATGTGACTGAGAAAATACGTCAGCATGACGAAGACGGCTCTGTCTCTATTGCAGAAGTCGAGGGACAGCCTGTATTACGTCTTGCCCAGTCATATGGAAACACCTCCTACTATACATATCTCTATTATGATGATGGATATCTGAAGGAAATCACAGTGGAGGATTTCTATCAATTATCACTGCAAGACGGAGAAAAAATTCTTGCCGTATCCGATTTTGAAATGAAGAAGCTGAATGATGCTTTATATTCCTTCAAAATTACAGATACCTATGGAGAAACCATTTCCTTTTTCGTGTCCGTATACAGCGAAAGCAGGGAGGTGACAGCTCTATGACCGGTGCAAATCGCAGTAAATCCAAATCCTCACTGTTCCTGATGGAAATGATCGTCACTCTGCTGTTCTTTTCAATTGCAAGCGCAATCTGCGCTCAGCTTTTTGTACAGGCGCATATTTTGAGCAAACAGGCAAATGAACTTAGCAAAGCCGTTGCCATATCGCAAAGCTACATTGAGGTCATGCGCGGAACCAATGGCTCCATGGAGGCAATGCTGGAACAGTTTCCGAATGCAGTGCGTATTGACAGCACCTCCTTTGAACAATATTATGATGACGCTTATTGCGAATGTTCTGATAATGATGCGTATTATGTGGTAGAGATCACCTTATCTCCGGTCAATGCTTTCAGAATTATCAACACTCGGGTGATTAACCTTGAAACAAAAGAAATTATATATGAGTTATCTGCTACAAAATACATCAACACACCGCAGGGATAGGAATAAAATATGGAAAGAAAACGCGGAAAGAGTGTACATATAGGTACCTCCTCTATATTAGTCATTTTCATACTGCTTTCTCTTGTGACCTTTGCCTCACTTTCTTTTCTGAGTGCACGATCAGACTATTTGCTGAGCCTGAAAATGGCCAAGCGCACGACGGATTACTACGAGGCAGACCGCCGTTCTGCATACTATCTGGCCAATGTTGAAGGCATCCTTTCCAAACAGTACGCTCTTTACGACAATCAAGCCGATTACGAAGCTGCACTTACCTTAATGTTTGCAGATAACGATGCCTTTACGATCGATACCACTGTTTCACCGGCAATCATCAGCTATACTATGGCCATTTCAGATACCCAAAACCTGTATGTAGAGTTGGAGCTTAATTATCCATCCGTACAGGACGAGGCTCTATATCATATAATCACATGGCGCACCTTCTCGACTGTAGACTGGCAGCCTGATAATACGCTGAACCTAATGAATCCGGCTTTCACAGAGTAGCCAGAGAGGAATAGATCATGGAAATCAGAGATATACTCGCAAGAATCACAGAAACAGGTGCCTCCGACATCTTTGTAATTGCCGGGCTTCCACTTACCTTTAAGCTAAACGGAGCAATGCATTCCTATGACACCTATAAACTGACTCCGCAAATGACTGCAGAATTCATCACCAATATATATCTGCTGGCAGAAGGACGTGACATGGATCACTTTTATCAGACAGGCGATGATGATTTTTCGTTTGCCATTCCCGGAGTTGCACGATATCGTGCCAACACGTTCAAGCAGCGGGGTTCTCTTTCTGCTGTCATCCGTGTCATCACCTATGCTGTACCAAACCCCTCCGACATCGGTATTCCACATAATATCATTGAACTTGTCAATCGCCAAAAAGGAATGGTACTGATCACCGGCCCTGCGGGCAGCGGAAAATCAACTACTTTGGCATGCATGATCGATGCCATTAACACCAACAGAGAATCCCATATTATCACACTTGAAGATCCGCTGGAATACCTGCACACACATAAAATGAGCATTGTCAGCCAGCGTGAAATCAATACAGATACCGGCAGCTATCTGACTGCACTGCGGGCGTCACTGCGTCAAAGTCCGGATGTCATTCTTTTAGGAGAAATGCGTGATTATGAAACAATGAATGTCGCTATGACCGCCGCCGAGACAGGTCATTTGATCTTATCCACCTTACACACAATAGGAGCCGCCAATACCATTGACCGCATCATTGATGCCTTCCCTCCCAATCAGCAGCATCAAATCTCCATTCAGCTTTCCATGGTTCTGCAGGCTGTCGTTTCACAACAGCTGGTTCCGGCCATAGATGGACGGATGATTCCGGCTTTTGAGATTATGACCGTCACACCTGCTATACGCAACATGATTCGGGAATCAAAAATTCATCAGATAGACGGCATGATTTATTCCTCTTCTGCCGACAGCAATATGCTGGCTATGGACACCAGTCTGCTGCAGCTGTATCAAGCGGGACTGATTACAGAAAAAACTGCACTGACCTATGCGACAAACTCAGATCTGTTACAAAAAAAGCTTCGCGGCTGACCGCGAAGCTTCTTTTTATACTTCTTATTCTTCTATTGTTTCAAATTCCTCAGCATCGATTTCAATGTCATCCTCGATCAAAATCTCAGCATCTTCTTCAAGCTCTTCAATTTCTTCAGGTGCAAACAATTCTTCACCCGTATCAAGCTGGACATTACGATAACGCTTCATACCTGTACCTGCCGGTATCAGTTTACCGATAATAACATTTTCCTTTAGTCCGATCAACGGATCAGCCTTGCCCTTAATTGCCGCCTCTGTCAATACCTTCGTTGTTTCCTGGAAGGAAGCTGCCGACAGGAAGGAATTCGTTGCAAGAGATGCCTTGGTGATACCAAGCAGTACCTGCTTGCCATCTGCCGGCTGTTTGCCGTCTGCAAGCAATTCCTCATTGATATCCTCATAATCCAGATTGTCTACCAGTGTACCTGGCAGGAATTCTGCATCACCATTATCTTCGATCCGAACCTTTTTCAGCATCTGACGTACAATTACTTCAATATGCTTATCATTGATCTCAACACCCTGCAGACGATATACTCTCTGAACCTCTCGAATCATATAATCCTGAACGGCTCTGACACCCTTGATCTTCAAGATATCATGAGGATTAACGCTACCATCTGTCAGTTCGTCACCGGCTTCAAGCACCTGACCGTCTGTAATCTTTGTTCTGGAACCGTAAGGAATCAGATAAGTCTTGCTTTCGCCTGTTTCATCATTTGACACAATGACTTCACGCTTTTTCTTTGTATCCTTAACAGTTGCAACACCTGCAAACTCTGAGATAATTGCAAGTCCCTTCGGCTTTCTTGCTTCGAAAAGTTCCTCAACACGGGGAAGACCCTGTGTGATATCATCACCGGCAACACCACCTGTATGGAATGTACGCATGGTAAGCTGTGTACCCGGCTCACCGATTGACTGTGCAGCAATAATTCCGACTGCTTCACCAACCTGTACTGCTTCGCCGGTTGCCATATTGGCTCCGTAGCATTTTGCACACACACCGACATGTGACTTACATGTCAGAACTGTACGGATTTTAACCTTTTCAATCGGTTTACCCTCTGCATCTACACCGACAGACATAATCTGGTGTACACGGCGCGGTGTAATCATATGATTTGCACCGACAATCAGGTTTCCATCCTTATCAAAGATATCCTCACAGGAATATCTTCCTGCAATTCTATCGGACAACTTTTCGATTTCTTCTTTTCCGTCGGTAAATGCCTTCACATACATACCCGGAATTTCTTTGCCTTCACAGCAATCCTTCTCACAAATGATCAATTCCTGAGATACATCGACCAAACGTCTGGTCAGGTATCCTGAATCGGCTGTACGAAGAGCTGTATCTGACAGACCTTTACGAGCACCATGCGCTGACATGAAATACTCCAGTACGTCCAAACCTTCACGGAAGTTCGACTTAATCGGTAGCTCAATGGTTCTACCTGTTGTATCAGCCATCAAACCACGCATACCTGCAAGCTGTTTGATCTGCTGGTTGGAACCACGGGCTCCTGAATCAGCCATCATAAAGATATTGTTGTACTTATCCAAACCATCCAGCAGTACCTTGGTCAATTCCTTATCAGTTTCATTCCAGGTTTCAACAACGCCTCTGTAACGCTCTTCCTCAGTAATCAGACCACGTCTGTAATTCTGTGTGATATGATCCACTGTATCCTGCGCCTGCTTCAGCATTTCCGGTTTCTTAGCCGGCACCGTCATATCCGAAATGGATACGGTCATAGCTGCCTTAGTGGAATACTTATAACCCATCGCCTTGATGTCATCCAGTACCTCGGCCGTCTTAGTTGCACCATGCGTATTGATAACATTCTCCAGAATCTGCTTTAATCCCTTTTTGCCTACGTGGAAATCAACTTCCAGCTTCAGGGCATTTTCAGGAATGCTTCTATCGACAAAGCCCAAATCCTGAGACAGAATCTCGTTGAAGATAAAACGACCCAATGTAGATTCTACATTTCCTGTAATGACTTCACCATTCGGCATCTTTTTAGACATTCTGACATGAATTCTGGAATGCAGTGTCAAAGCACCATTCTCATATGCCAGTATCGCTTCATTGACACTCTTGAAATACTTCCCTTCACCAAGTGATCCAGGTCTTTCCTGCGTCAAATAGTAAATACCAAGCACCATATCCTGTGAAGGAACTGCAACCGGTCCACCGTCTGACGGCTTCAGCAGGTTGTTCGGAGAGAGCAGAAGGAATCTGCACTCTGCCTGTGCTTCCACAGAAAGAGGAAGATGCACAGCCATCTGGTCGCCATCGAAATCGGCATTGTATGCGGTACATACAAGAGGATGCAGCTTAATCGCCTTACCTTCTACCAAGATCGGCTCAAATGCCTGAATACCAAGTCTATGCAATGTAGGTGCACGGTTCAGCATAACCGGATGCTCTTTGATAACATCCTCAAGCACATCCCATACCTCGGGGCGCAGTCTCTCAACCATTTTTTTAGCATTTTTAATATTGTGTGAGGTTCCGTTTGCAACAAGCTCCTTCATAACAAAAGGCTTGAACAACTCGATTGCCATTTCCTTCG
>CAZABT010000148.1:0-5683 GCA_964483395.1 uncultured Lachnospiraceae bacterium | reverse complement strand
GGAAGAAAAAGATGGGAATAAAAATATTGGCTGTACTTTTGTCAGGCTCCTTTTTGACAGCGGCAGGGGCGGTGCCGACAGAGGCAGCCGTCAGCTCCAAGACATATACAATTAGAATATATGCCGGAAATGTCGGCATTTTCTCTGATCAATGTAAAAAAGAATGGAGTGCAAAAGGGGCATCCGTAACGGATTCCTATATGGAGCTGCATCTCTCCCAAGGAGCAGCTCTGCCATCGCTTCCGTCAAACAGTAATGGGTATATAACATATCGGAAGGCTGATCAGGGCAAATACTACATACTTGAGAATGCGTATTCTTTTTCAAAAAATAAAGAAGGAATTGTTTCCAGAAGCGAAACAGTTACGGTACAGTATGGAAGGTTATTGGATGGAACGGAATATGTGATCAAATATATAGAGCAGGGGACGGGAGCGGAAATTGCATTGCCGGTGATCGCATATGGCGAAGCCGGAACGGATATAACAGCAAATGCAATTGATATTGCAGGCTATACTCTGGCTTCTGCATCATCTGGGAGCATTAAGTTGGTCAAGGACGGAAGTAATGTCATTACGTTTGAATATGTATCAAATGGCAGAGAGCCGACATATACAGAAATAACCTCTACGAAGCTGATTGACGGAGGCATAACGACAGAATATATGGAAACAGAAGTCCCGACCTATATAGTCACGTCAACAGTTGTTGGAGGTGCCGCAGCTGATGTAGCAGAAATGCCTGCTGAAGCGGATGCAGAAGAAGGAATAGCAGAAGCTGTACCGGGAACAGGAGCAGACACAGCTGCAAATACAGGGGCAGATGACGGAGTTGTAATTCCGGAGGGGGAGATTCCATTGGATGGGATACCTGCGGTTGAAGAAAGCGAAAATGAGACAGAAGAAAAGGTAATTGAAGAAAGTGACATTCCGCTTTTTTCACCACCTTTCGCGGAATATGAGGTATGGACCTGGATGATAGTTACGATAGGAATTATTTTGATTATTGTAGGAGGAATCGGGTTTGCCATAAGATTCAGGGGTAAAAAATAAGAGGCGAAAAATGCCACAACATATAGAGTCCAAAAAGTTTTTTGACACAATTATCCAATTCACTATTGACATTTGCTTAAATGATAAGTAATATGACAGCTAGTAATTAATTGGGAGGGATAGGAAATGTTTACAGTCAATATGTTTGGTAAATTTCAAATTATGAATTCTGAAAGTACACTTAATAACGATCATTTCAGATCAGAAATGATGGTAAAGCTGTTGTCATTTATTGTTGCAAACAGAGAAAGAACGTTGACCGTAGATGAACTTGCAGAAGTTCTCTGGCCGGATGATGAATCAGAAAATCCGGCCGGAGCCTTGAAGAATCTGATGTATCGGTTAAGGACGATCTTAAAAAAAGCTTTTGGAGATGGGGAGTTTATTCTTACTGGAAGGGGTTCCTATAATTGGAATTCAGAATATAAAATACAGGTTGATGCAGAAGAATTCGAAAAACTGTTTGAGCGGGCAAAGATATCGAAATACAGCTTTGAGCAGAAAATAGAATACTATGAACAGGCGATTGCATTATACCAAGGAGATTTTTTGACAAAGTATTCTTCGATGCATTGGGTTGTTCCATTATCTGCATATTATCATTCCATGTTCCTGACAATTGTAAAGAAGACGGCAAAATTATATGAAGAAACAAAGCAGTATGAGAAAATGGAAAAGGTGTGTGCAAATGCATTGCGGTATGACAACATTGATGAGAGACTGCATTGTTATTTGATTCAATCAATGATATTTCAAAACAAATTGGAACTGGCTTCGGAATATTATGACAGAGCAGAGAAAATGATTTATTCAACATTAGGCATCAGAAAATCTATCAAGCTGAAGGAAGTTTATGAACAACTGGTACAGATGAAGAGCGAGGTAGGAGCATCAGAGGTTCATGAAGTGAATCAGGAAATGACAGAGGATGAGAATCCGGAAGGTGCTTATATATGCGGATATCCTATTTTTCGAGAAATTTACCGTTTGGAGTCCAGACGGGTTGCCAGACTTGGATTATCGGAGTATGTATTGCTTATGACAGTTTCTCATGTCAAGAATATTGGAAGAATGGGAAATGATAAAATGACACACTATCAAATGGACAGGACAATGGACTGTCTAGAAGAAGCGCTGAAGGAATCTCTCCGTATCGGTGATGTAGCGGCAAGATATAGTGATTCTCAGTATGTGGTTTTGCTGCCAACGCTTGATTATGAAGATAGTGTCAGAGTAACCGACCGCATTGTAAAAAATCTTTATAAAAAGGTTAAGAGTAAAAGAGTTCAGGTAAAAAGTGATATTACAGAGATATCCATTTCGGATTCTTTTGGAAGGCAGGAAAGCAGATGAAAGAGAATCAAAAGTATCCGCTCAATGCAGTTCGACTTTGTATTGATCAGACAGATGGGGAAGTAAGCGGGAGAGCATACACTCCGTTATATGCAGGAGAGCTGCAATTTATGGGACTGCAGGAATTGCTGCTTCGGTTGGATCGTATATTTGATGAGTCAGGCTATCCGCAGGCGTTTACTAAGAAGAGAACATTTCAAAGATTGGAATGGAAGGAGCCGCAATACAAAAAAAGGCCGAACACATATTTGTCTCCACAGGAGATTATGAATCAGCAGGGTCGAAAGAAAACCTATGATGTCATTATCAGGACAAGGTGTAATTCCAGTTGGCAGGGAATCCTCCGAGAAAGAGATCAAGCTGTCATATCTGAATTTTATGGAGAATTAGAATTATTAGAAGTGCTGTTAACAGAATAAGAATTAAAAGAGAGGCCTCGATTGCAGTAATCGGGGCCTTTCTATGCAACTCCTATTGATGTGACCAATGTGTGACTTAAGGTTGCTATATTGGATAAAGACAGTTCTTATAGTAGAACGTAAAGGGATTCATCGGGAGGAAAGAAATGAAGTCAAGCCTTATGAAAGGATTCATTGCAATTACAATATGTGCAGCAATGGTATTGTCCAATATTCAATATGCAGGAGCGACTCTTGCATATGACGATACAGCATTGACAGAGATGACTGATTCTATGCAAATGCCCGAAGCAGTATCCACCGTACCAACAGCAGAAAAAGATAATGCAGACAATACAGATTATACAGACAATGCAGATCATACAGAACGTATAGAGAACCAGAATATAGAGAATGAAGCGATAGAAAATAAGGTTATAAAAGATAAAGTTATAGAAAATGAAACTGTAGAAAATAAAGCGATAGAAAATATTAATACTGAAACAAAGGCAGCAGGAAAACAACCGGTACTTAATACAGTATCGGACAATGGACTTTACAATCCCAATGCAATTGAAAATCTGGACAGAACAGAGGATGGGACAGCTTATATACTTGAACGATCTATAGAAGGAAAAGATGTAACGGTTACAATGTATATTCCCATTGATCTGTTTACGGAGGCAGAGGAAATAGAGTTTGAAGCAGTTCCTATAACAGAGGAACAGGAAAAAGCCATTGAAGAAATATTTGCTGCTGAAACGGAAAATGAAGATTTTGTTGTTAAGGATTTTGCAGCATATGATATTAACCTGTACATAAATAAAATAGCTGTTTTTGATTTTGAAGGACAGGTTAGGGTTGTTTTTAATGATCGTAATATGTTGATCAAGGAAACTGAAGAGGAGAAGGTAGAAGTCTATTTTTTTAATGAGGAAAAAGAAGAAGTTGAAATTTTGGATACCCAGCAGGAAGAGGAAGGTACAGCAGCCGCTGCGGTTGAACATTTCTCGATTTACGGATATAGAATTTTGGAAGATTGGGAAAGAGATCTGCAGACACGCGAGGGTGTTTTGAGGGCATTAGGCCTTTCTCGATACTTTTCTGTATTTACAAGACAGTTTTCTTCCACAAGTCATATGGAAGGAATTGTGGCAATTGAAAATCTATTGTCCGCAACCAATATTGAGATATCTGAAGGACTATTTGAAAGAGACAAACATGCAACAGATTTTTCTATAGAGCTGACCAAAAATCTTGAAAATTCCATTGATGGAGGAATCTTTTATTTTGGATTTTATGAACAGAATGGAACAGATATTATGACCGAACCTGTCAAAACCACAGAAATTGTTGTTCCGCAGGGAAGCACAAGTGGTTCTGTAAGGGTGGACGGATTTGATGGAACCAAGATTTATTCTGTTTATGAGCTTGATGCAGAAGGAAAGAAGATTCTGCAAAATGGTGTTGGAACAATCGGAGAGAAGACATATAGCGTTGACTATTCGGTTAATGCAATTGATTTGCATACAAATTTGATCAGTGGTATAGGCGGAATTTCGTATATTAAGAATGTTATCGGGTTTTCCAATTCAGAACTGCTGATATCTGACAAGATCATACCGGAAGTTGTCTTTGGCGAGAACAATGAAATATTTCTACGAGCTGGTGCAGAAAATATGCCTTGTGTAAGAACAAAAAATTCCGGGGACGGTGGTTATCTGCTGCGTAAGAATACGAAGGTGCATATTGCCGGAACCTCAGAATACCCCGAGGCCTTTCCTATTGATTTTGACAAGGAATTTACAGCATTGAAAGAAATCTCTTCCGGTTTGGTCTCTACCGAAACAGGAAATGATATTAAAGTAATGAATGCAAGGGTTGATCAATATGGAAATTTAAATTTTGAAAATAAAAAATACTCTACCGATGGGAAATTATTAATAATCAATATTAATTGCGATGGGAAAAAAGAAGTAAATTGGGGGAAATCCCCCATTATTGATGGCGTAAACGATGACAGCTGGGCAAAAAAGTATAGCAATGTAATCTACAATTTTTATGAGTCAAACGCAAATAGGATTGCTTATAGTGGAAAGATAAAGGTGGGAGCGTCTGTACATGGTACAGTTTTTGCTCCGGATGCTTCTTTTGTTACAGGAAGCAATGTTGTAGGAAATTTGATTGTAAAGGATACTCAAATTGGCGGGGAAGTACATCAGTTGCCTTTAACAGATGATTCCGTTTCAAGAAATATAAAAGTACAGTGCAAAAACAGCAGCTGCGGAGAAACGACATTTCATCAGAGTGTGGATAAGTCAGTACAGCTGGTAAGTTGGGACGAACGGACATATCAAATAGAACTGTATGCCGATGCGGAAAAGACAACGACGACGACAATTGTTAATACGAAACCGATAGATGCAGTCCTTGTATTAGATGTTTCCGGATCTATGGCCTATGATATTGGTCAGGATAGTGGAAACAGTTATGAAAGACTAAATGCATTGAAAACGGCAGTCAAAGGATTCATTTCCAAAACAGCAGAAACATCACCGGAAAGCAGAATTGCTATAGTGACATTTAGTACAACAGCTCAAAAGAAAATCGATTTTACAAGCGCTGATCAGGACGGTATAAGACAATTGGTCAGTCAGGTAGATCAATTAGGAGCAGATGGAGGAACCCGTCAGGACAAGGGACTGGAGCTTGCAAATAGACTGGCCGATCAGTCAAACAGTGGAAATGCTGTGCAGGTTATACTTTTCTCGGATGGGGTACCGGATGATCATAATTATGGAATCAGACAGTATCAATATAATTCTTTTGTTGAAAATCAGGCAAATGCCGTGAAAAACAATCAAAAGGTAGATCATTTAT
>CAZABT010000147.1:0-5701 GCA_964483395.1 uncultured Lachnospiraceae bacterium | reverse complement strand
CAACTACAGACCTCAGTTCTATTTCAGAACAACAGACGTAACAGGTGTTTGTAACCTTCCCGAAGGTACAGAAATGTGCATGCCTGGTGATAACATCGAAATGACAATCGAACTGATTCACCCGATCGCTATGGATCAGGGTCTTACATTCGCTATCCGTGAAGGTGGACGTACTGTAGGTTCAGGTCGTGTTGCTACAATCATCGAATAATTAAAATCAATATCAATTAAGGACTTCCAGAAATGGGAGTCCTTTTTTACAGCTATTACACTGGCAAGCATAAATCAGCTATTAACAGAAATTTGTAATGAGTAAATCATATTTTTAGAAGCAAAATGCGGACATAAAATGTTAATAGGAAGTTTCTTGATTTTCTGTTCTGCACTTGTTAGTATAGAAGAACAAAGAATGTTTGCCGTTGACCGATAGGTGGGATATAACTGGTAGGGTCGAAAGTTTAGCCCTTCGCCGAAAGGCGAGGGACTTTTTATATGAAACGGGTGGGAAATGAAAGAAACAGGATTTTTCATTATATAAAAATTTTAAAAGATATAGAGACAGGAATATATTGATGATTTTCATTAGATGACTACCGCTAGATGACTCCCACTAGATGATTTCTTTATCAAGCAGAGGTGATCAGTATAAAAGAATTGTGGATAAATAAAGACTGGAATTGCTGATTGTTTCTATAGGAGCTATAGTGGAATTCCATATAGAGAATAAATGTAATATTATGGTGATTTAAAGACACTTTTTTGGAAAATTCTCTATAGAGGACATCTCCTATCTCTATATAGAAGCAAAACAGTGATATTATGTCTATAGAGCAGCAGCGAGACTTGTATATCGAAAAAATGTAATAATATGTATGGAAAAGCACGCAGATTCAGTTATTATTTTCAATATGACATATATCAGCAGTCTATATAGAAAGTAAAATTTAGTGTTAGTAAAGAACTATAAAGAACTATAAAGTATCATCTCCTTTTTCCCTAGTGACTGCATTTGGTATGGCATTGTGCTTGCCAGGGGGAATTTGTTGTGGGGAGTGTGCATTTTTAAAAGTATAATATAAGCCATGGAATAGTGGCATCAAAAGGTAATTCTTATGAAACGAAAAGTAGAAGCAGTTTTGCAAAAAATAATAGGTGACTTGAAGCGGTTTGGCTGGGTCATAATCGGTTTGGTGTTTTATTGGATCATATCACGGATGATTTTTGGCGAGTTTTGTCCGATGAAGATTCTGACCGGACTTCCATGTCCGGGCTGTGGCATGACGCGTGCGGTGTTTTTAATGCTGATAGGCCATTTTGCAGAATCTTTTGCAATGCATCCGCTGGCGTTGGCATGGATTCTGTTGGCGGCCTATTTCTGCATTTGTCGGTATTTTCTGAATCGAAAACCCAAAGGAGCAGCTGTGGCGGCGATTATTCTATGTGTTGTCATGGTTCCTGTATATCTGTATCGCATGGCGGTCATGTTTCCACATCAGCCGCCCATGGTTTATACGCCGACACCAATTGGAGAGCTTATACTACTTCTGCTTCAAAGAGTCCGTGAGGGGTATTAAGATATCCTGACTGAGATATCTAGATGCTGATCTAGATATTGATTCGGGAAAATATGATTTGGATGCTGATCTAGATATTGATTCGGAAAAAGTATGATTTAGATGCTGATCTAGATATTGATTCGGGGAAAATATGATTTAGATACTGGTCTAGATATTGATTTGGAAAAAATTTTGCAATTTTGGTATTATATGATACAATCAATATAGAGAATTTGCTGTGAAGCAATCAAATAATATTTTATGAGGAGGAAAAAGGATATGGATACAAACACAAACATGACACAGGCACCATCAGTTGAAACAACGATTACGATAGGGGAATGGGTTCTGACCACTTTTTTGATGATGATTCCCTGTGTTGGAATTATCATGACATTTGTATGGGCGTTTGGTGATACAAAGAATACGAAGCCCAGCAAGTCTAATTATGCGAAGGCAATGCTGATTTGGTATGCTGTCAGCATCGTAATCTCTATCTTTTGCTGGTCAACTTTGGCGGCATCGATTACATCCATGTTAAGCAATATGTAAGTAATTGCTTTTGTGAACAGAAGTATAAAAAAGAGGGCATATCACAATCATCATCTGATAGGCTCTCTTTTTATATTGCACACCCGGCGGCGCACGTTTCTGATATTGATTTTATCCTGTATATCTTCCACTGGCTCCACAGGGAAGGATCAGTCCACTTTCTGCTACCGGTAATCCGATTTCATCGGCCTCAACATGTCCTCCGAATTTTTTGACAATGGCTGTATTCATCATGTAAGAAAGTACGGCGGGCTGCAGTCCGGTTGTGTAGGAATTGACCAGGAAAAACAGTGGCTTCGCTGTAAGCGCCTGAGTGCATAATTCAATGAAAGGAAAAATAGACTCTTCAATTTTCCATGTTTCACCTTTTGGACCGCGTCCGTAGGAAGGCGGGTCCATGATAATGGCGTCATATTGACTGCCACGCCTGATCTCACGTTCTACGAACTTTACACAGTCATCCACGAGCCATCGAATCGGCGCTTCCTCCAAATGACTGCTCTTGGCATTTTCCTTTGCCCATGCGACCATACCTTTGGAAGCATCAACATGTGTGACACTGGCTCCGGCCACCGCAGCAGCAAGCGTTGCACCGCCGGTATAAGCAAACAGATTTAATACCTTGACGGTTTTTCCGGATTGCACACGATCTGCAATCAGCTTTGAAAACCAGTCCCAATTGGCTGCCTGTTCGGGAAACAGTCCGGTGTGTTTGAAGCTAAAGGGTTTCAAATTAAATTTCAAGGTATGATAGGATATCGTCCATTGCTCCGGGAGATTGAAGAATTCCCATTCGCCTCCACCCTTGCTGCTCCGATGGTAGTGCCCGTTCATATGCGTCCAGCCTGCATGGAGTCTCGGAGTATTCCAAATGACTTGCGGATCTGGCCGTACAAGCAGGTACTGATCCCAACGTTCCAGCTTCTCGCCTGAAGAGGTATCGAGAACCTCATAATCTTTCCAATGCTCTGCAATCCACATATCGTACTCCTTATTATCTTAAGACATTATCTATAATCGAAATAATCATATCCTTTTCAAAAGGTTTTGACAAAAAGTCGCTGGCGCCAAATTTAATGGCTTCCAGCATTTTGCTCCTTTGGCCGGCGGCGGTGACCATGATCACCTTAGCACTCTTATCATAATCCATAATTTCCCGCAATGCCTCAATACCATCTAAAACAGGCATGGTGATGTCCATTGTCACAATATCGGGCTGCAATGTCTTGTACTGCTCAGCGCCTGTTTTGCCATCACCCGCTTCTCCAATTACGCTATGTCCGGCTTCTTCAAGAATATTTGTCAGCATTCTCCGAGATGTTCTTGAATCATCTATAATTAATATCTTTGCCATGAATTTTCCCTCCATATTATGCTCTTTTTTGTGGCTTATATATGAATCTGGTGATCTACACTGATGATGATTTCTATTTTTGTTCCCATAACGTATACAGGCAGGATGTAGAACGGCTGTTCCGAACTGATTTCCTGATTGTGATAGAACATAGGAGGCATCATATCAATCTCTGTGCCCTTGGTACTTAGTGCTGAGGCGAAGAGTCCATTGACAATATTGATAAACTCGCAGACGGCATCCAAAGCATCGTCATCCACAACTTTGAAATCCTCTTTGCCAAAGGGGCAGGCAACAGACAGGAGAGAGTCACCTTCACCGGAAATTCCGAGGAACATGGTATGATCACCAATGATTCCCTGAGTGGCCAGATGTTCAGCCAGATAGCTGTCTGTACAGTATACTTGATCCATGTAAATCTTTGGACTAATGAAGCGTACGATATTACGAAGAGTAAGACTGAACAACTCAAAATAATAAGGCTGTTCTATTTTAATAAAGGCAGAAGCCATGGCATCCACATCACCACTTTTGATTGCGTCCATGTCTGCATCGGATAATTTCATTTCTTTTTGACATTGCTTTAATGCATCCTCTAATGCATTCAGTGTCATATAGCCTTGATTTACAACTGTCTGTACAAAGGACAGGTAAGGGCTTCCTTGTAAATCCAGCAAATGTGAGACGTTATCTGCAGTCAGGTATCCTTTCTCGATTGCGATATCACCAAAACGTCGATCCATGACGGATTGCAGGTGATTGATTTCGGAAGCCTGTTCTTCGGTCAGCAGACGTTCGGAAACGGCAATCAGGCCTAATTTTACGCGGGTTTCGCGCTGCGCCTGCAAGATTTCGCTAAACTGCGCTTCTGTGATTAAGTGTTTATTCATCAAATAATGACCACAAAATTGTGTAAACATAGCGTACCCCTTTCTCATACAAAAAGCATTATGTATAAATTGTATAATGTTTTCACTGAAAAGACAAGAGATATTGCCCTTCGACAAAATATATATTATAATCAGTAACGGCGCGTCTGAGATGGCTGTATTTTATGTATACTGTGGCGACGGCAGATGGGATGATGTGATATGAATAAAAGGATGGCATCGGCATGCATTGTGGCAGCCGGAATACTGTGGGGACTTATTGCTCTGTTTGTCAGAAGGTTGAATGCAAATGGACTTGATTCCATGGACATCGTAGGACTTCGCTCTTTTGGGGCGCTCGTTCTGATGCTTGCCGGGCTTTTGCTCTATGACAGATCATTGTTGAAGATTCGATGGAGAGACTGGTGGTGCTTTGCAGGTACGGGTATTCTGAGCCTTACCTTTTTTAACTGGTGTTATTTTAAAACGATTGTTTTGACATCCCTTTCTGTAGCATCTATTTTGCTGTATACTGCTCCGGCAATTGTAGTCGTTTTATCAGCGTTTCTATTTCGCGAGAAGCTGACCGCTAAGAAGGTTGTGTGTCTGGCGGTTGCATTTGCGGGCTGTGTACTTGTGACGGGTGTTTTTGGAAGCGGAGGAGCCGGGTTGTCCGTGAAAGGAATCATGATCGGGCTGGGAGCGGGTCTTGGCTATGCCCTATATAGTATTTTCGGTAGATATGCCATTGAACGGGGGTATTCATCTTTTACGATTAGTTTTTATACATTTCTTTTTTCAATTGTCGGTACGCTGCCTTTGATTAAGGTCAAAATGATTGCCGACAAGATCGTGGAAACAGGAGCATTGGAAAATCTGATGTTGATTGGCGGGCTGGCACTCATTTCTACGGTACTTCCGTATTTGCTGTATACGTTAGGATTGGTGCAGGTAGAGAATGGTAAGGCTTCCATTATGGCCTCAGTTGAACCGGTGGTTGCGACTTTGCTGGGTATCCTGTTGTTTGGCGAGTCACTGTCTGTATCGGGGGTACTTGGAATGATACTGGTGCTTGGCTCTGTTGCGGCATTGAATCTGAAAGAGAAAAAGCTGGATTAGAAATTTGAGAGTTTCATGATACACTATATATAGAAGAAACAGAATCACATGCTACAAAAATACAAATTGTTTTGAAAAAAATACACAAATTCAAAAAAAAACCTTGAAATCAAGGGATTTCTCGTGTATACTAATCATTGCTGTGACATGATAGCGTTGAAGCGTGAGGTTGCCGAACATCCTGTGAATGCAGGAATTATCGGGTTTTCCGTGGAGCGAATGTCAAGTTAGGAAACTGGCGACAAGTCACT
>CAZABT010000146.1:0-5780 GCA_964483395.1 uncultured Lachnospiraceae bacterium | reverse complement strand
TTTGTATCTGCCGATATGGTCAAAATTCAACAGGTATTATACAATCTGATTGATAATGCCATCAAGTTCAGTCATGATGATTCTACAATCAAAATAGAAACAACCGAAAAAAATGATAAGGTCTTTGTCTCTGTCAAGGATTCCGGTATCGGAATTCCCAAAGAAAGTCTGAAAATGATATTTGATCGATTTTATAAGACAGATCTGTCCAGAGGAAAAGATAAGAAGGGAACCGGTTTGGGTCTCTCCATTACAAAAGAAATCATCAGCGCTCATCATGAAAACATTAATGTCATCAGTACGGTAGGCGTCGGTACAGAATTTATCTTTACACTTCCAAAATCAAAGGGCTTTGAATCCTGAGTCCAATGCTCCTCCGGAGCATCCTTGCTAACTCTTACGCGTACACTTGTATACAATGAAGCCAATGATGCTCCCGGCCATATTCAGAATAATGTCATCTATGTCACAAAATCCGAGGCAGGTAACATACTGGAATATCTCTATGAAAACAGTGATTACCAGACAGACACTTATAGTCTTTATGAACCGCTTCCGTTCCGGATAGGCAATCGGAATCAAAAATCCCACCGGCACAAACAGCAGAATATTCGCAAGAATATTGGTTGAAGCATAACTTTTATCAAAATGCTTCAAATAAGGTTGGATGGTCGTGAACGGTTTCAGATTCAGATTACGCTCGCCAGCTTCCTTCGCCGAAGATATGATATTCCATCTCTCCACCACCGTAGATAAATTATTACCGGTAAATTTTACTGCAACTACCAAAAACAAAAATACCATGTAAACCAAAAATACGACTTTCATGATACTCTTCTTTCTCGCTCTTTTACTCATACTTACCCCTAATGTTTTATTCTTTCCACTGCAGATGATGCAATTGCCCCTCTAATTGCATCTTATGAAAATGTGTCTGTCTTAATGCTTCATACAGCACGATTGCGACGGAGTTGGACAGGTTCAGGGAACGTATTTGATCCAGCATCGGAATTCTGACACAGTTCTCCTCATTTTCTACCAGTATCTCCTCCGGAATTCCTGCGCTTTCCTTTCCGAACATAATATAGCAGTCATCATCATAAGCAGCCTCTGTATATACGTGCTTTGCCTTAGTCGTTGCCATGAAAATCTTTGCATTTGGATTCTTTTCCAGAAATTCTGCATAATTCATATATCTTGTCACATCAAGATGCTCCCAATAATCCATTCCCGCCCGCTTGATGGTCTTATCATTCAGTAAAAAACCTAACGGCTCGATCAGATGCAGTTTTGTCCCCGTAGCAACACAAGTCCGGCCAATATTCCCTGTATTGGCCGGAATCTCTGGTTGAAATAATACTATATTCATGCTTTATCGTTCCTTAATTTTGTAATAAAGTGATCGATTCTTCCCATAGCCGTCTTCAGTTTTTCCAAAGAATATGCATAGGAAATTCTTAAAAAACCTTCTCCGCTGTCACCAAATGCCGTACCCGGAACCACCGCCAGGTTCTCCTCCTCCAACAATCGAAAAGCAAAATCATCTGAACTGATTCCAAATTCTTTAATACAGGGAAATACATAAAATGCCCCAAACGGCTCAAAGCATGGCAGATTCATTTCTCTAAAAGTATGCATCAGATAATTCCTGCGCTGATTGTAAGATTCACGCATCATGGCAACATCCTCGTCACCGTTTTTTAACGCATCGATTGCTGCATACTGGCTCGTCGTAGGTGCACACATAATCGCAAATTGGTGAATCTTCATCATTTGCTGGATGATTGCCTTCGGGCCACACGCATAACCAAGTCTCCAGCCTGTCATGGCATAGGCCTTTGAAAAGCCGTTGATCAGTATCGTCCTCTCCTGCATTCCCGGAAAAGAAGCAATCGACACATGATCTCCTAGATAAGACAGCTCCGAATAGATTTCATCCGACATCACAAAGAGATCCTTTTCAATCACGATCTTCGCAATTTTTTCAAGATCCTCTCCCGTCATAATCGCTCCGGTCGGATTGTTTGGAAATGGTAATACCAGTATTTTAGTCTTCGGCGTAATGGCCGCCAACAGTTCCTCCGGCGTTAAGCGAAATTCATTCTCATTTTTTAATTCAATTATGACCGGCTTGGCTCCTGCCAGAATCGCACAGGGTTCATACGACACATAACTCGGTTGAGGGATCAGCACCTCATCTCCCGGATTGATCATGGCCCGAAGTCCGATATCAATGGCTTCGCTCCCGCCAACTGTAATCAAAATTTCTGTTCCGGGATCATATTGTACATGTACTCTGCGCTCCAGATATTTGGATATCTCCTTACGCAGTTCCATCAGACCGGAATTAGAAGTATAAAATGTACGTCCCTTTTCCAAAGAATAAATACCCTCATCCCGTATATGCCAGGGTGTTTCAAAATCCGGCTCTCCGACACCGAGTGAGATTACATCCTTACGTTCATTTGCTACATCAAAAAATTTGCGGATTCCTGACGGCTTAATGCCTATCACCTTATCAGCTAATGGGTTTCTCACGGTGAAACCACCATCCTCTCATCCGACTCATGCTTCTCTATAATGGTACCGTGATCTTTATATTTCTTCAGAACAAAATGTGTTGCCGTACTGATGACGGATTCCAGCGTGGAAAGCTTATCCGACACAAAGCTTGAAACCTCTTTCAGTGTCTTTCCCTCTAATGTAACCAACAGATCATAACCGCCTGAAATCAAGTAAGTCGCTGTTACCTCCGGATATTTGTAGATCCGTTCCGCAATTGAGTCAAATCCATGTCCTCTCTGCGGCGTTACCCGTACCTCAATCAATGCGGTTATCCTCTGGTCAGTGACCTTATCCCAGTCGATCAGTGTATGGTATCCACAGATGATTCCTTCCTCTTCCATCTGTGCCATCTGCTCTGCAACTGCTACTTCATCCTCACCCAGCAGTATTGCCAATTCCTTTAGATCGATTCTGCTGTTCTTTTCTATAAATGTTAATATCTTTTCTCTGATTTCCATTGTTATCGCTCCATTCTATTATACCTTGTATAATTCGTCCGATTTGGGCGGTTCCAGAAAACGTTTCTCATCCTCATTGATCAGTACCCGGTCATTTCCGTCTGTCACTTTTCCGATCACTGTTGCTTTAATGCCTGTCTTTTCTATTGCTCTTACAAGATCGTAGCCATTGTCCGCGGTCATCAGCATAGCTCCACTTGAAATCAATGCATATGGATTCAAACCGAAATACTCACATATTTCTATTGTTTCCTGTTTCACCGGAATCTTTTTCAGGTCAATTTCAAGTCCGACGCCGGATGCTTCTGCCACTTCCCAGAGTGCACCATAAATACCGCCCTCTGTCACGTCATGCATTGCACTAACGCCAGACTTAACGGCGGTGGCGGCCTCCGGTACCACCGAAAGATATTGGCCAAAGCTCTTCGCTGTCTCGATCAGAGCCGGCGAAAACTTACTCTGCAGCTCTGTTTCCTTTTCCTTTGCAATAATCGAAGTACCTTCCAGACCGATCCACTTTGTAATGACAACATCCTGTCCCGGTCTTGCTCCTGATGTGGTGATCACTGCATCCTTCTTGACCTTGCCCACACCTGTCACGGTAATAATCGGCTGGTTCACTGCCTTTGTAATCTCTGTATGGCCCCCAATTGTCTGTATATTCAGTTCAGCGCAGACTGCCTCCGTCTGCGCCATCATTGCTCTCAAATCTTCCTCTGTAGTTTCCTCCGGAAGCAATACACTCAGCATCACGCCAATGACCTCTGCACCGGCTGAAGCAATATCATTTGCCGTCACGTGCACAGAGAGTGATCCTATATCATGTACGGTTCCTGTAATGGGATCGGTAGACATGACAAAAACCTCGTCATCAGCAAGCTCTATCACTGCACAGTCTTCACCTACGCCTGCTCCGACAAGGATTTCATCTCTTTTGGTCTTTATTTGTTTAATTATAGAACGTTTCAACACATTTTCCGGTACTTTTCCGATTTTCATATAGTTACTCCACTGGTATGTCCGCTGCTGCAGGTATACCCGCCGCTGCTGCTGCCGCAGCCGCCTTCAAGGAAGCGACAACATTCTTACAATAATCAATCGAGCCTGTGGCAATGGCCGACTGAATTGTTGCAGAAATGTTGGGATCAATTGTAGCTGTACCAACCGTAGCTGTTCTTGGGGTCATTGTATAGGTACTCTTGTTCATGCGGGTTCTTTCTGTCTCTACGCCATCTATTTTAACAACCTTCCACAGCTCTCCAACATATCCTGTATGTGCAGACTGAACGTCTATCACGCCTACCGGCTGTGCACCGTCCGCTATAATCTTCTCGCCCTCCGGCTCTGTTTTGCTGATCTCCACACTTTCAAAGGATATCTCTCTGTTAGACGGCCTTGTTTCAACGCCGTATACATTAAAGGTAATCTTCTTATCATCGCTGGTCAGTCCCTCAATATAGACAGGATAGTCCAGATTATTTACAAATTTAAAATTCTTGGACGTTCCGGCAATTGCTGCATCTGAAGACAGATTCACATAGGTAACGATCATAGAATGATTCGATCGCTCTGTCACCTCCAGCTCAGCACGAATCACTGCATTATACAGCGTCGATGTCACCTGACAGATTCCTCCGCCCAGACTCTCGACTACCATGCCGTTCAGGTACGAGCCTGCAAGATAATATCCGTTTTCCTCTGTGAATGGATTCACTGCATCATAAGCTGAGAATTCATCGCCCGGATAAAGCACGGTTCCGTTAATCAGACGCGTACCATTTCTGACATTGCCGCTTCTTGCAGTTCCTGAAGTCTTAAAGCTTGTCGTATATGTACCCAACAAATCCTTGACCAGCTTCAAATCTTCTGTTTTGCCCTTCGGTTCATCCACATCAACCGCCAGTTCAATTGTAACCGGCTCCTTGTTCCAGCCGCCCTCCAACTGATTCATGATCGTAATGGTAGATGAGGAAACGTTGATCACATATCCGGTCTGTCCCGGAACAATTTCAAAGCTGCCGCCATTCTTGGCAATGGTCGCATCAATCGGCTCAATGTTATCGCTTTCACCCTGCGCCTCTACAACTGACTTGACTGCTTCACTGTAAAAGCCTACCTGTAAAGTGTAGACCTTGTTGGCATATTCCAGATCCTTGAGTTCCTTATATCTTGCAACAATATTGCCTGCCTTACCCAGACTGACGGCTTCTTCCACAATTTCAGGATTGGTCCATTTGAGTCCAAGCTCTCCGGCCGTTACTGCCTTCGTATTCTGATTGATTGAAACCAATGTGATTTCTTTTGTCTTCAGTGTCTCAACATATTGATTGACCGCAGCCATGGCTTCTTCATAGTTCTTGCCGCTCAGATTAACCGTATCCACATAAACTCCGGAATTGATCTTTCCCTCCGGAATCTCCTTGACTGTCGCATCCTCAGTATTTTCTGTTTCCTCCGTCGCAATCTGCGGAGCCGTATTCGTAACCGCCGCTGCGCCTCCGTTTACATTAATTGTAACATCCGCATTCGTCTTATCTGAAAGCACGACACAACAAATCAGTGTTGCCAGTGCCAGTATGATTGTCCTAGAAAAACTTCCCCTTTTCATCGTATACTCCTTTAAAATCCGACTATAAATACTTATTATAATTACTTATCGGTACAATCATAACATTTTATTAAACTTTCTTTCAAGATAAATAACCACCAATATGTTTGACAGAATTGTTTTGTTTATGATACAAAATAAATAAGTGT
>CAZABT010000145.1:0-5798 GCA_964483395.1 uncultured Lachnospiraceae bacterium | reverse complement strand
AAAAGTATGATAAAGTAAAATGCGTTGTGAGAAGAAGAGATGGTCCTCTGTTAACCAATTGTGGTATTAAGAACATCCAAAATCAAGGAGGTCACACATGAACGATATTATTAAAAACATTGAAGCTGCTGAAATGAAAGAGAATGTTTCAGAATTCAATACTGGCGATACTGTTAAGGTATATGCAAAGATCAAAGAAGGTAACCGCGAAAGAATCCAGATTTTCGAGGGTACTGTATTAAAGAAGCAGGGCGGAAGCAGCAGAGCTACATTTACCGTAAGAAAGAGTTCAAACGGTGTTGGTGTTGAAAGAACATGGCCGTTGCACTCACCTCATGTTGAGAAGGTTGAGGTTGTCAGAAGAGGTAAGGCAAGAAGAGCAAAGCTGTTCTACTTGAGAGGCCGTGTAGGTAAGAAGGCTAAGGTTAAAGAGTTAGTATAATCATGACGAATGAAGAGACAAATGCAAATTGTATTTTGTCTCTTTTTTCATTTCAGTAATTGTGATATACTCGTATAGGTGAGGATAGCTATGAAGAATAATGATAAGGGACTGACATTTCGCAGACGGCAGGTAAAGATGAGCCGGTCGCTGCTGTATGAAATCATAACGTGGACATTCGGAATCGCTGTGGCAGTTTTTGCCGCATTTGTTGTGGTGTCTGCAGTCGGCCTTCAGACCAGCGTGGTGGGCGCATCTATGGAACCTGCATTGTATAACGGTCAAAAAATCCTGATTAACAGAATGATTTATCAGTTTGCCACACCGCAGAGGAATGATGTTATCGTGTTTCGGCCAAATGGCAATGAAAATTCACATTATTATGTAAAAAGGGTTATCGGATTACCTGGAGAGACGATTCAGATCAAGCAGGGAAAGGTCTATATAGATGGAGATCTGTATCAGGAGGATGTGACGGAGGATACATTGACGGCAGGAATTGCAGAGGAAGAAATTTCACTGGGCGTGGATGAATATTTCGTTCTGGGGGATAATCGCGAGAACAGTGAGGACAGCCGTTCTGCCAACATTGGAAATGTGACGGACGAGATGATAGACGGCAAAGCATGGTATCACATGGAAAGCGGAAAGATTGGCATGGGATTTGTGGAATAGGAGGAGCAAAATATGAATTATCAATGGTATCCGGGGCATATGATGAAAGCCAAAAGGATGATGGAGGAAAATATCAAGCTGATTGATCTCATCGTTGAACTGGTGGATGCCCGTGTTCCCATGAGCAGTAGAAATCCCGATATTGACGAACTGGGAAAAGGAAAGGCCAGATTGATCTTGCTGAACAAGGCAGATCTTGCAGAAGATAAATGGAATGAGGCATGGATGACTTATTTTGAAGAAAAAGGTTATGCGGTGCTCAAAATCAATTCAAAGACCGGAAGCGGCATTAAGGCAATCCAAGGCAAGGTACAGGAGGCCTGCAGGGAAAAAATCGAGCGGGACAGAAAGCGCGGCATACTGAATCGTCCGGTGCGGGCAATGGTGGTAGGCATCCCAAATGTCGGTAAGTCTACTTTTATCAATGCTTTTGCGGGAAAGGCTTGTACAAAGACCGGAAATAAGCCGGGTGTTACGAAGGGAAAGCAGTGGATACGTCTGAACAGAGGAATAGAGCTTTTGGATACACCGGGTATTTTGTGGCCGAAGTTTGAGGATCAGGAGGTTGGACTGAGGCTGGCTATGATTGGTTCCATCAATGACGAAATTCTGAACAGAGAAGAATTGGCGGAGGAACTAATCAAGTTTCTATTGACACACAAGAAATCCGTCATAGCAAGTCGGTATGAATTGGAGCAGGAATATGTGACGATACATGATGCATTGACAGCCGTAGCAATCAATAGACATTGTCTGCTGAAAGGAAACACTCCCGATACGGCTAAGGCGGCGGGAATGGTGATAGATGATTTCAGAAACGGAAAATTTGGCAAGATTACTTTGGAAATACCGGAAAATATGAATTGGCAATAAGGGGATGAATTGCAGTGGCAAAGAAAAAACGAAGACGCAGAGAATCAGCAGGGATGAGGATTCTGAAAAAAATCGTGAATTTTGGATTGTTTATACTGGTGGTGCTGGGAATTACATATTTAGTGGTGAATTATGTGACGAACAGAACGTTGGTGCATGGATCTTCCATGGAGGCCACATTGAGTGACGGGGACAGTATTATGACAGATAAGATTTCATATAGGTTTAATGAACCTAAGAGATTTGATATTGTGTCATTTCCTTATGACGATGCTGCCTACCCGTATCTGATCAAACGAATCATAGGACTGCCGGGTGAGACTGTGCAGATCAAGGAGGGGAAAATCTACATCAATGACGAACTCCTACAGGAATCATATGGGCTTGAGGTGATCCAGTCGGGCGGACTGGCTGACAATCCGATCACCCTTGGTGCGGATGAGTATTTTGTGATGGGTGACAATCGAAATGACAGTACAGACAGTCGGTTTGCGGAGGTAGGAAACGTGAAACGGGCAGATATCATGGGTCGTGCATGGTTGCAAATATGGCCGCTCAGTGAAATTGGGCTGATGAGTCATAAATAAATGTTCAATGCGATATGAAAACTAAAGCGGATTCACCCGGTAACATGTATAAGGCTACAGGAACCGAGAAAATGACCAGGCTTGACAAGGACAGCAGAACCGAGAAAATGACCAGACTTGACAAAGACAGCAGAACGGACAAAATGACTAGACTTGACAAGGACAGCTGAACAGAAAAATGACTAGGCTTGACGGGATAATAGGACGGATAAGATGGAAGAAAAGAAAATAGGACAGATTAAGGAAGAATTTCAGGCAGCACAGTTATCCATGCTGCCTGAATTGATTGAACAATACCGGATGGATGGCAGGAGCGGGGTTACGGCGTGTATTAAAAAGGCAGAACAGCAGTTGGAAAGGCTGTATGCCGAACAGGAACGGACAAGAAAACTTCAGAAATATGAACGGCAATATACAGCAGAGGGTTATGAATTTATTTGCGGGATTGATGAAGTGGGGCGTGGCCCGCTGGCAGGCCCGGTTGTAGCGGGTGCGGTGATTTTGCCAAAGGACTGTGACATATTATATTTGAATGATTCCAAGCAGCTTTCAGAGAAGAAGCGTGAGGAACTTTATGACGTTATTATGGAGCGAGCATTGGCGACAGGACTTGGGATGATTTCACCGGAACGGATTGATGAGATCAATATTTTGCAGGCAACCTATGAGGCGATGCGGCAGGCTATTCAGAATCTGTCTGTAAAACCCGATATATTATTAAATGATGCAGTGACCATTCCATTGGTTGATATTCGTCAGATTCCGATTATTAAAGGGGATGCAAAGAGCGTATCCATTGCGGCAGCCAGCATCATTGCCAAGGTTACCAGAGATCGGCTGATGGTGGAGTATGACAAAAAATATCCGGAGTATGGATTTGCAGGAAATAAGGGCTATGGCGCAGCCGTCCATATTGAGGCGCTCAAGAAATTCGGACCGACACCGATCCACCGGAGAACTTTTATTGGTCATTTTGTATGATGTGATTTTGAATAGGTATCTGTTATGTGTGTGATTTTTTGGACAGGAGACATGGATGAATCTCAATTTATCAGGAAGCACACAATCGAATATTAATGTTGCACAGCAGGCTGTACAATCTGCCGCAAATACATCTGCAGTCAATGCCAATGCCGCACAGACCGCAGAGACATCCTCCGGCAGCTATACTGCGGGACAGGTATTTTCAGGAGAGGTTGCGGAAATCAACGGCAAGGATATTCTGCTGCTGCTTGGGAATCATCAGACAATGTCCGCCAGACTGGAGGGGGATATCAGTCTGATGCTTGGGCAGAATGTTTATTTTGAAGTGAAATCCAACAGCAACAATCAGGTGTCACTGCGGCCCCTGTATACAAATCTGACCAGTACAGATCCTTCTGTATTGAAAGCGTTGGATGCAGCCGGTCTTTCTGTCAATGACAAAACAATAGCCATGACCTCCACCATGATGGAGGAGGGAATGCCGATCAATAAGAATGCATTACAGGCAATGTTTCGTCAGATAAATGCAAATCAGAATGTTTCTCCGCAGACTATTGTACAGATGACAAAGCTGGAACTGCCGATCACGGACATTAATATTACCCAATTTGAAAATTATAAAAATCTGGAGCATCAGATTGTCAAAGACATCAATGTTTTGACGGACGGACTGCCGGAACTTGCGGGACAATTAGCGGCAGAGGGCAGCACGGGGGAAGCGATTGGCTTTAGCAGGGAATTGCTGCAGATGCTGCGGGAGGCCATGGTTAATGAAGAAACGGTTGTCGGAAACGGAAACGATGGTTCCGGAAATGCGGTTTCTGCAAATGGCGTAACAGGAAGCGGCATGCAAATTCCGGTATCAGAACTGCCTCAGGGAGCAGAGGCGAAAGCCGAACAGCTTTCCAATGCGCTGCAGGAATTGACCCCGGAACAGAGAGAGAGTCTTGCAAATCAATTAGAACAGCTTGGACTGAAGCCGGAAGCAAAGACGCAGGTGGTGTCAGGTGAGATGCCGGTGGGGCAGCTTTTTGATTTGATCAAGGATGCTTTGGAACAGCCGGAGGCACATGAAAGTGCACAGCTTGGCAAATTGCTGCAGGGGAAGGAATATCAGACCTTATTAAAGAATGTGCTGTCACAGCAGCTGCTGCTGAAACCGGAGGAAGTGGCAAAGGAAGGCCGGGTGGAGGAACTTTATGAGTGCATGACCGAGCAGTCTCAGAAGCTTACGCAGATGCTGCAGAATATCTCAAAAGCGGCTCCGGAGCTTGCAAAGAGCGCCGGAAACATGCAGGATAATCTGAACTTTATGAATCAGATGAACCAAATGCTGACCTATGTCCAATTACCGCTCAAGCTGGCACAGGAGAATGCAAATGGTGATTTGTATGTATATACCAATAAGAAGCATCTTGCAGACAAAGACGGCAACGTCAGTGCTTTGCTGCATTTGGAGATGGAACACCTCGGAACGATGGACATTCATGTGGCCATGCAGCAGAATAAGGTCAGTACGCACTTCTATATGCAGAAGGAAGAAATGCTGGATTTCATTGAAGCCAATATCCATATCCTGAATGAACGCCTGACCAAAAAGGGCTACAGTATGACAACGACCGTGACGATGAAGGAACAGGAAGCCTCCAATCATAGTATTGTAGATGAATTTCTGAAAAAAGGTGGCGAAACGCCGACACACACGGGCAGCGCAATGAAGTTTTCCTTTGATGTAAGGGCATAGGAGGGAGCAGTCATGGCAGATGAAAACACAAAGGAACGAGCAAAAATAAAACAAGCTATTGCATTGCAGTATGACCCCAACGATGAGGCGCCGCGCGTCATTGCAACGGGTGTCGGTCATATTGCCGAACGCATTATTGAAAAGGCACAGGAAGCAGACGTTCCCATTCATGAGGATTCTAAGCTTGCAAATACACTTTCCAAGCTGGAAATCGGCGAAATGATTCCACCGGAGCTTTATGAGGTCGTGGCAGAAATTCTGGTATTTGTTGATAATATGGAGAAAATCAAAAGTAAAGTCAAACCACCTGAGAATTAACCTGATGTGCACCTAAGAATTAATCTGATGTTCATCTTGGAATTAACCTGATGTTCATCTGAGAAGCAGGCTCATAGTTAAGCTTCCCCATATCATCCATGCCGGAACTCCACAATAGTAATGTTGTGCTAAACTAAAGTTGTAACACCAGTGGCTTATAAGATATAATCATCTG
>CAZABT010000144.1:0-5817 GCA_964483395.1 uncultured Lachnospiraceae bacterium | reverse complement strand
CAAGACACTGTGCGTTGCAATACTGGGATATTTTTGCATGTTGGCAAGTATGGAACAAGTCAAGCCTTATCCACCAAAGCATTATACTTCTTCAAAATCACATGATCAACCTTAGAGAAAATAAAGCCGAGAATCGTACTGCCTATAATGACCCCCAAGGAGAATAATGCATCATTCGATACCCTGAAGCCACATCAATGCAATATTTTCTGCTGAGTGCATCACACCACCCCGAAAAGCCTGGAAATCAAATCATCTGATACAATTCTTTCAGAATCTGAAGATACATCTGCATTTTTCAGCATCTGCTCCACCTTGTTGGCCAACGTCACGTCAACAAAATGTCCCGGATCAATGCCTCTCAGTTCAAAAAACAGCAAAGGCTGCTCATCCAAGCGAACTCCTACGCCATAAAGAGTTGCCGCAACATGCTTACACATCAGTGCCCAATCAGGACAACTACAGTTAAAACTAATTTCTTTAGGAGCAGGAAATAACCCATCCTGTCCCAAAAACAATTCCTGCATTTCCATAGGAAACTTCCCAGTTAGAAGTTCCTCAATATTCTCAATGCGTTGACCACATTTCCGAATGATTTCCTGACACTTTTCCTCAGAAACAGGGCTGATGCGAATTTCAACCTTATAAGGTGTTTTTCTGGTTCCCTGCACTCTGGCTGTTACTTTACCCTTCTGCAGCTTCAAGTCAATAACCGCGCCCGTTCTAACATAGCTTTTTCCCCTGGAAAGCCGACTTTCATAATCTGCATACCGCTCTAGATTCTCACACCATGCTTTGCCCCACCAATTTTGTGTGATAGTTTTCCCTCTTACAGCCACCGGTTCCAGCACCTTTCCCTTATTCTGTTCCTTACGGCTGCTGGCGGCAGACTTGGCTCGCAGTTCCTCTGCACTCGGCTGACTGTAATAGCCTGTATCCTCCCAATAGTTTCTCATAGCATCCTCACTCCAGTCTCATCAGCGACAACAGTTCCTGATCATTCATCTCAGTAATCCAACGTTCTGCACCGGTACCAATCACATTTTCTGCAAGCTCCTTCTTTGATGCAATCATTGCGTCAATTTTTTCTTCAATCGTGCCCTCACAGACAAGCTTATGTACCAACACGTCCTTGGTCTGACCAATGCGGAAAGCACGATCTGTTGCTTGATTTTCAACAGCTGGATTCCACCATCTGTCAAAATGAATCACATGGTTGGCCTTCGTCAGATTAAGTCCTGTTCCTCCCGCCTTTACCGATAATACGATATACGGAACATATTTCTCACCTTGAAATGCCTCAACAATCTCATTTCTCCTCTTTACAGGCGTCCCTCCATGCAGAACATATCCCCTTCTTCCCGCTATTGACTCCAAGAACGCTGACAAATAATCCGTAATTTCACGAAACTGAGTGAATATCAAAACCCTTTCTCGCCTCTCAAATATAGTATCACAAAGCTCTCTCAGCACGGCAAACTTTCCACTCTCGACTGCATTATATGCATTTTGTCCCAACAGTTGATCCGGATGGTTACACACCTGTTTCAGTTTCATAATTGTTGCCAGAACCACACCTCTTCGCTCAATCCCGGCTATCGAACTTAGCTTGTCCTCCATCTGCGCGACAACCTGCCGATACAAAACAATCTGCTTTTTCGTCATAGCCACATAATCCGTCATTTCCACCTTATCCGGCAAATCCGCAATAACCTTCTTATCTGTCTTCAATCTACGCAGCATAAAGGGAGAAATCATCATCTTCAGCTTTGCATAACGCTCTGGATGTGACTCCAGTCCCTTGCAGAAGTCATGGAACTCTCTCGATGAACCAAGCAATCCCTTGTTAAGAAAATCGAATAATGACCATAAATTCGTCAAATCATTTTCTATCGGTGTTCCCGTCATTGCAATTCTCATTTTTCCTGATAGCTTCTTAATGGCTCTAGTCTGATTTGTTGTCGGATTCTTAATTGCCTGTGCCTCATCCAAAATAATACAATCCCAAACCAGTTCTGAAAATGCCTTAATCCTTGATGCCATACCATAGGTCGTAATATTTAGAAAAGCCTCTCTGTCCTCCAGCTCTTCCTCAAGAACATACTTGGGTTTTCCGTGCAGTATACATAGCTCCATCGATGGCACAAACCTCTCGGCCTCCTTCTGCCAGTTTCCAAGCAAGGATGCCGGTACGATCAGCAAAACTCTTGCAGCCGGATTCAATTTACGCATTTTTTCAAGATAAGTCAGTACCTGTATTGTCTTACCAAGCCCCATATCATCCGCAAGGCAAGCCCCAAATCCCAGTTTGCTCATATAATTCAGCCATGTATATCCATTTTTCTGATAAGGGCGCAGTGTTGCATGAAGCGTCGGCGGTACTGCAAGTGCCCGGATTGTTTCCGGTCTCTGCAGATTTCTGAGTAATTCAGACAACCACTTCCCATTAGAAATGAGCATGCCCACATCAGCTGTCGGCTTGTCAGTAGCTATATTCAAACGCATTGCCTCTAATAGTGTAAGATGATCGGGCATTTCTTCAATCGCTTGCAGCAGTTCCCTCAATCTGGCGTGATCTACCTCGACCCATTTTCCCTTTAGCAACATCAGACCCTCTGTCTGTGTCAAAAGTATCCGAATGTCTTCTTCGGTTAATGTCACACCCTCTACCATCAAATGTGGCTGCATAGAAATCAAAGTATCAAACCCCAGCATGGACGGTCTTTGATCTCCCAAGGTGACCGACGTTGATACAGTGCTTGCTTTGCGCTTCCACCAGTTTGGAATTCGACACAAGATTCCTGCTTTCTCAATCATTTCGATTTCTTTTAGAAATTCATATGCCTGCTCAGCCGAAAGATACAAAGCATGAAATAATTCTCCGCTTTCCATGAAGCCTGCAATTAACGGTGATATCTCTGCTGCCCTGTTTAGACATGAAAGCAACGCCAACAGCTTTTCTCTATCACTTCCATATTCCGTAAGTGCGTATTTTAGCGGAACATGCTTTATTCTTCCTTCAGATGTCTTCGTTGCATAGGTTGCCATAAATGCAAAAGGTTCAACCCCGTCACGATTTTCTACCAAATGGAAAAACACCCTCTCCGGCACATGAAGGTGTTGATTCTGCTCCGTCAGATACAGAGCCACTGTTCCCTTATATTGCGTAATCTCCTGCTTGAAGGTAGTATTCAAGCCATCTATTATCATTTCCAGCCAATTTATGTCTACATTTTCTGCACCTGGTGAAAAAGGCAACGCCCGCAGCAGTTGTTCGCATTCGCCTGCCTCCAACACAACCTCTGCCTGTTCTCTCGCTATCTCTAACTCTGGCAGTTCTGTCAGTTTTCGAAAAAATGTAGTTGACAGCAAGTACAGAAAGTTCTCTGCCTGCCCCATATGCTCCGGCATCTGTGCCGTTCCCAAGGTATACAGCGTGTGAATCGTACTTTTTTCATAGTTTTCATACCGCAGTCTGTCCGCCTCCGACATCCCGGCGACATCACCATCCGCATAAAAGCCATTCATTGTAAAGACAATTAATATTTCTTCTTTTGTTTGTTTCTGCACACCGCAACCACCCTTCAATATAACGTAATCATCAATATGCAGTATAGCATAATCATGTAGGAAGTTGAATCGTTTTTGAAAAAGAATCTCTTAATTTTTATTTTCTATATAGACTGCTGATATATGTTATATTGAAAATAATAGCTGAATCAGCACATTTTTTATACATTTTTTTACATTTTGTCGATATGCATGTCTATATACTACTCCATAGAAACAGTCAGCAATCTTGTAACGTACAAACATTTTGCACTCGCCTTTTTCCCGTTTCTTCATTTGAAACCTCCTATACGAAAAATTTGTTTCTTAATATTCTACCGTGCAGAAGGTTATTGGGGTCTGCTTTGAGAACGATAAAAAGATTGTTCCTCTCTATGCTGCATTTTGTATCTAAAAATCAATATAGTAACAAAAACACTCACAGAATGCGAGCGGATGGATTTCCACTACCGTACATGTACCTTTGGTTAACCTAAATAAGTCCTCACAGGAAAGTTGAAAAATATTATTTTGCAATGCTGTATGTAAGCTGTTGTAAGCTTTGATGGAAATATGGTATTGCGCCATCATTCTTTGGTGCCGGTATAAATTCCTCCAATTTGCATTCTGCATCAGCATGATAAAGCAACAGACCAACTCCGGCCTCATTTAACGCAGAAATCAACTTTTCACTTGGTGTTCTTTGCGGCAGACAAATATATGCATAATCTGTCCCTTTCTTATGATCCAATGCCTGTTGAATCGCTTCACGCCAATTTTTAAGTTTGAACTCAATGGTAACAAGCTCATCACCGCTGGATACCAGCACCATGTCAATACAGCGGGCAAAAAAAGGAATTTCACAAACAGCTTTTTTATACTCCGGTAAGTGTTCAACATACTGATAGCAATCCTTTACCATATCTATTTCTAACATAATAACACTCGCTCCTTAGCAGTATTTATCTCTAATCAAAGATTCTGTTGTATATTCAGGATATTTTCCATAAATATACCTTAATAATGCATCCAAGTCCATGGAATTAATCTGATGTTTAAATCGTTCCAATAAAGAACGTTGGTTATCAGTTAACTCCTCCCATAACTGTTCCTGCACAAAAGACTTTCCTTTCTTAGTTAAGGAATAACTTTTTTCTTTTTCGTCTTTGACATCATATAATTCAATCCAAAACTCATCATTAATCCCCATCTCTTCTTCATCCTGTATATAGACAGATTCATCATGCGAAGCGTTCTGTGAAACCGGAATATTCGTATCCTCAGCTATTATAAATCCATTATCCATCAAAAAAAATAAATCCCGAAAAACCTCTGATGAATATGGTCCATATAAATAAGGAATAAATTCTGGAATTGATACATCACAGTCCTTCTCGAAATCCTTTTTTAACTGTTCATCAAACAGAAACATCATTTTGGTTATTCTAGTGCGTCCAATGATCGGTTCATTTTTCCCCTTATTTCTCCCTGGCGAATACAAAAAAAGAAGAAGCATATCTTTCCCCGTCATTTTTACTCGGCTCATTGCTTTACCTCCCAAAATAGTTCTCTATACCATTATAATTGTATTCTACAACAGATTTCCCAAAAAAACTATTATATCTTTTTTCAGGCAAGTTTATTTTCTCCACCAGATGATCAATCATATCCGGTTCAATCAGGCTTTTTTCAATTTTCTTTCGATAATAAGCTGGATTATCCGTTTCATGTAATATGACCTTGATGCTTGTATCATTTCCAATCGCTCGCTTTAGTAAATAACGCATTTCAAAATCTGCCTCTGGAAAGGAATATCCAATAAAGACTACTTCATCAGCTTCTGTTAGTTCAATATAAGCATTATGCCAAATATTCTGTATATGTAAATTATTCAATTCCTTCATATATGTCGGCGTAATAATAAGACTCTCTAAAAGTGGCTCTCCCATCTTTTCACCAACCGTATCCTTGCAGAAACGGCAGCATTCTTCCTCATGCTTTACACTGCCCAATGTATTTATGGCAATATTTTTATCATATTCCACAAAGAATCGCCCACACTTTGGGCAAACCAACCAATTGAGCGATCCATGTAGCTTAAGTAACTTAATATTGTATATCTCATTTGCCTTTAATAGTGTAGAAGGCGTTCTCTTCTGTTGTTTCATCGAATAATCATAGAAACATAAGTCTACTCCTGCACCTTTTTCAAAATCCTTTTTGCTCTTATTACATGCTAAATATAATTCCTTATCAAGGATAGTATCC
>CAZABT010000143.1:0-5840 GCA_964483395.1 uncultured Lachnospiraceae bacterium | reverse complement strand
CACTCACATCATCCTATGCAGGAAGAAAAGAAAGAAAGCGTCAGTTCAGACAGCTGTGGATCGCACGTATCAATGCGGCAGCAAGAATGAACGGATTGTCATACAGCAAGATGATTTACGGTTTAAAGGAAGCGGGCGTTGACATCAATAGAAAGATGCTTGCAGAAATGGCTGTTAATGATGCTGCAGGATTTACAACACTTGCAGAGCTTGCAAAATCTAAGATAGCTTAAAACTTAGGACAAACAGAATATAAGAGATTGATAGGAAAAATACAGATCTTTGTCTACGACAGAGAACTGTATTTTTTTTAATACAAAAAGAAAAAAATGTAAACCAAGCTTGTATTCACTATAAGAAATGATATAATAAAAGATATATCGTTTACTATATCATTTTCGAGGTGAGAAAATTGAGTTTACAGGAAGCAATGAAGCTATTACGTTTAGAACTGGGAATTACACAGGAGGATTTAGCCAGAAAAATGAACAAGGCCTTTGTGACCGTGAATCGATGGGAGAATGGGAAGGGGTTTCCAAGCCGCAACAATGCAAAGATGCTTCTTGAGGTGGCAAGGGAGGGACATGCATCAGATTATTGCCTCTCCTATTTGAACGAAGTGCTGCTGCCGGATTCAAAGCGTACTCAGTCAGCCGCAACCTATGGCTTTCCGGACATTGATCGGGAATTCCTTTTTCAACTGGCCGACAGTTCTACCAATTGTCTCTATGTCATAGAGGACGGTACCTATCGCCTGCTTTATTTAAACAGATGTGCGGAGAAAATGGGAGCCAAGCATTTGGCAGAACTGGGATTTGCAGGCGAGGAAAGAAAGCTTGTCAATATGAAGGACAAGCGGTGCCATTATTATTTCAATAATTTGGATGAACCCTGTGAAAACTGTCCGCTCAAGCAGTTTCAGCTTGAGAGTTTCACGGACACAGTTTATATTGATTCACGAACGCTGAGAAAGGTTAAGATTCATGCAAGAAAGACTCAGATGAAGGGAAGAAACGTGTATATCATTTATCTGACCGATATCACGCAGGAGGAAGCTGAGTTGAATGCATTGTATGAATTGACCAATGACATTCCGGAGGGCGTTGGAATCTATCACTACTATATGGATGATCATGTTGAACTTGCATTTATGAATCACGCATTGTTCAGCATGATAGGAGAAGAACGTGGAAAAGAACTCCGTCGAAAGGGAAGTCTGGATGTCTGTCTGATACACCCGCAGGATAAACCGCTGCTGATTACTGAAATTCACAATTCAATTGCAGAGAAGAGAAATGCAGTTGTTTGCCTGCGTATGAGAGTTGCCGAGAATCAATACCAGTGGATACAACTAAGTGCCAGGATGATCAAGCGTGGGAAGGAGCGCCTTACATATTACTGTGTGCTTAAAAAAATTGATCATAACATATGACTGAATAAAGAAGGAGGTTTGTCAAATGGATAAACGGATAGAAATGCTTCGTGACTGGGGATGTGATATCAATGGTGCAATGGAACGCATGCTGGGGGATGAAAAATTTTATATTGACTGTCTTCAGGCCATTCCCAGTGACCGTAATTTTACGGATTTGACAGAGGCACTTGTAAATCAAAATACGAAGCTGGCCTTTAACAGCGCGCATACGCTCAAGGGTGTTTTGATCAATCTTGGACTGACTCCGATGTATCAGAAGGCTGTTGAGATTGTAGAGCCGTTACGTAACGGTGAAAGCAAGGGGCTGCTACAGAAAAATACGGAACTGCTGCAGATGCGGGACGAGCTGGCGGTCATTCTGGCGGCCAGATAAAAAGGTGAAGTGTACAAAGGAGGAAAGTCCAAATGGAGATAAGAAAAACAATACTGGTTGTGGACGATATGAGGCTAAATCGGGACATTCTGGTCAGAATACTGGAACGGGACGGCTTTACGGCAATTGAGGCAGAAAATGGTCAGGAGGCCTATGATATTCTGACAAATGGGAGCCATGAGATTTCCCTTGTGCTGCTGGATCTGATTATGCCGGTTATGGATGGCTATTCTTTACTCGCTAAAATGAAGGAGAAGGGTCTGCTGACTTCGATTCCTGTGATCGTGACGACAGGAAATGATCAGGATAATGTGGAAGTTCGTTCACTGGAGTGCGGAGCCACTGATTTTATCACAAAGCCGTATAAGCCGGATGTTGTGTGTCATAGAGTACGCAGCATACTTCGCCTGTGTGAGAATGTTGCATTGCTGAACCGGCTGGAAACGGATCGGTTGACCGGCATATACAGCCGTGAGTTTTTTTATCGCCATGCGGAAGCCTTCCTGGAGGAGAATCCGGATGGAGAGTATGAAATTCTCTGCAGTAATATTGAGAATTTTAAGGTGATCAATGCAAAGTATGGCGTAAAGGTCGGAGATGATCTGTTAAGGTATCTGGCACAGACGATAGCGAAGTATACTGCCTCTGACGGGGTCTGCGGACGTCTGGGTGCTGACTCGTTTGCCGTGCTCAGAAAGAGGAGACCACAGCTTGCACAAAATGAAGTGAGAAAGCAGATGGATAAACTGTTTGCCGATGCACCTGTCAAAAATTATGTGATGCAGTATGGGATTTTTCTTGTAAAGGACAGATGCATTTCTGTTGCCTCTATGTGTGACTGCGCACAGCTGGCACTCGCCGCCATCAAACATAAATATGGAGTCTGTTATGCGGTCTATGATGATTCCATACAGGAGAGAATGCTGCGGGAGCATCAGCTTACCGACTATATGGAGCAGGCTCTTACGGAGCACCAGTTCAAGGTTTATCTACAGCCGAAGCACGATACGGTTACGGGTGCAATCGCCGGAGCGGAGGCACTTGTTCGTTGGATACATCCCGAACTTGGATTCATTTCTCCCGGAGAATTCATTCCGTTGTTTGAACGCAACGGGTTTGTAACAAAACTGGATAAATATATTTGGGAGGAGGTTTGCCGTGTTCTGCACCGATGGATTCAGGAGGATCGAAAGACGATTCCAATTTCGGTGAATGTATCAAGAGCCGATTTCGATGTTTTGGATTTGGCAGAAAAGATTGGAGAACTGGTAGACTCCTATGAAATTCCCCATGAACTGATTCATTTTGAAGTGACGGAATCGGCATATACCGACAATCCGCAGCTAATGATCTCTGCAGTTTCAGTTTTGCGTGATATGGGATTTTTGATTGAAATGGATGACTTTGGATCAGGTTACTCTTCTTTGAATATGCTTTCAGAACTTCCGATAGATATGCTGAAGCTGGATATGCGCTTTATGCAGAAAAACAGCTTCTCCTCTCAAACAAGTAAACGAAGCATTTTGAGCTTTACAATCAGTCTGTCTAAGTGGATGCAGCTTCCGACCATTGCAGAGGGCGTGGAAACGAAAGAGGATGTGGAGCTGTTAAAGGTGATGGGTTGCAATTATATTCAGGGCTTTTATTTTGCAAAGCCGATGCCTGTAGTGGATTTTGAGGCCTATGTGGATCAGCAGAGGAATCAGACTGACGCAGATACAGTGGCATTGCAGATGACAGAGTCAACAGTATCCTCACATCGGCAGGCAACGGATCCCTCCAAGATACTTGTGGTTGAAGACATTGAGGGAAATCGTGAGCTGCTGAAGCTTATGCTGAAGCCATACTATGATGTGGCGGAAGCGGAAGATGGAGAACAGGCATACGAGTATATAAAGACTCATCATAAGGAAATATCATGTGTGCTTCTTGATTTGCTGATGCCTGTGATGGATGGATTTCAACTGCTTGATCTGATGAAAAAGGACGGATATCTGGATGAGATACCGGTCATCATTACCTCGGAGGACGGCAACGATAGTGAACTGCGTGCACTGCATCTGGGAGCAGACAGCTTTGTTGCGAAACCCTATAACGCAGAGATACTGCTGCATCATGTCAAAAAAGCAGTTCATGAGAGAAACTATCGTAAGCTATGTGAACTTAATCATGAGGAAATCAGGTGAGCGAATGAGTTGCAGGAAGGTTATATGGAAACGGACAGCAGTCATTTTTACAGTCTGTATGATGCTCTTTATCACAAGCTTTGCTGCACCCTTGACTTGTCAGGCTGCAGTCACACAGGATTTGCATTCAGTGACGCTTCGTGTTGCTTTTTATCCGACGAAAGGATTTTTTGCATATGACGAACATGGGCATAAAACCGGCTATGGAGTAGAACTTTTGAACAAGATTTCTCAGTATACAGGCATTCAGTTTGTGTATGTCCCGGTGCAAAACCAAAAAAGCATCCGGGAAATGCTGCTTGACGGAGAAGTTGATTTGCAGATGCCGGCGCCATCACCATCACAGACAGAGCCATCAGATTTGCTGAGCTGCAGTGCAACCAGTATCCTTGATACCTATTATGTCCTGCTGGCACCGAAAGACCGGGACGACCTGTATTATCAGGATTATGATACCATCAGGACACTGAGAATTGCCATAGCCGATGAGCTTTATCAGGATACGGCGGTGAAGGAATATCTGAAACAGATTGGAGTTATCGAGAAGCAGCTTATCCTTTGCAGGGATGATCAAATGTGCCGTGAGAAGCTTGCAGCGGGGGAGGCAGACGCTTTGCTCTCCGATATCACGGATATGGATGGCAGCATGAAGCTACTTGCACGTTTCGGAAATATAGCCAACTATCTTTCAATGACTGCGAATCATCCGATGCTGGATGTGCTGGATGCAAGCATTGCACAGATTAAACTGGATGAACCCTTGTTTCTGCCAAAGCTGTATGCGGACTGGTTTCCAGACAGGACAATGATTCCATTGACGCGGGAGGAAAGCGAGTATCTGGCTTCTGTTGATACCCTGACTTTTGCATTTAGAACCAACGAAGGGTATCTGTCAAGATGTGAGGATGGCGAATATTATGGAATTTATGAGGAGCAGGCGAAGGCTGTCTGCGAGCGTCTGGGTGTACAATATCGCGCTGTTTCCATCGATGACTGCCTGAGTGGGAAACTGTCGGCGGATGTGTACTGTGGCTTCTTTTTTGATGAGAATTTTGCGGCAGAAAGAAACTATAATATATCCGCACCGATCAATGATATTAATTACTATCTGATCCAGCGAAAAGGAGAGCAGATTGACGCGAAGACCTGCAAAATTGCCTCGGTAGAGAAATTTCATTATACAGAGGACTATCTGCAGAAGAAATACCGTGCGGAACAGTTTGTTTACTTTGATACTTATGAGCAGTGTATGAGAGCGGTCGTCAACAAAGAAGCGGATATTGCTGTCATCAATAATTATATAGCAGAATACTATCTTGAGATGTTTCAATTCAGTGACCTGAGCGCCCGGCTGATCAATGAATACAGTCATCTGTACTGTTTTGCGACAGATGAAGATAATGAATTTCTGGCATCAATCTTAACGAAGACCTTGTCCTCTTTCTCAGATGATGAAATGCAGCAGTTTTACATTAAAGGAATGGAGCGAGAGCCGGAAATGCACTATCTTCTGGCCTTCATGTATCAGGACCCTCTGTTGTTTACCTTGATGGCAGGAGGATTGTCTGCACTCATCATTGCAATGATACTGCTGATCATTTACTTCAAAAAGAGTGAAACGCAGAACAAGACATTGGAAAAAGCACTTTCTGCCAAAAGCGATTTCCTTGCACGTATGAGTCATGATATGCGGACGCCGTTAAATGCTGTTTTGGGATTTGCCAAGCTGGCGCAGACTGAACGGGCAGACAGCGCATCTATACAGGATAACATTACCAAGATTCAATCCTCTGGAGAATATCTGCTGGGACTCATCAATGATGTATTGGATGCCGCCATGATTGAA
>CAZABT010000142.1:0-5892 GCA_964483395.1 uncultured Lachnospiraceae bacterium | reverse complement strand
TGACTGCCTCTGGCATGATTGGCTGTGTCAATGGTCTTCCGGCAATTGCAAAGCCTGTCGCGTACATCGGGTGTGCATGAACCACTGATTTCACATCCGGTCTTTCCTTATAAACTCTCATATGCATCTTGATCTCGCTGGAAGGTTTAAAGCCTGCGTTGGCCTGCAATACCTTTCCGGCTGCATCCACCTTACAGATGTATTCCGGTGTCATAAAGCCCTTGCTGACACCGGTCGGTGTACATAGGAATTCATTGTCTGAAATTTTAACGGAGATATTCCCGTCATTGGCAGCCACCATGCCGCGGTCATAAATTCTTTTTCCGATTTCGCAGATCTGTTTCTTGATTTGAAATTCGTTTTCCATTTTGTAATTCTCCTCCTTGTATCAATCTGTTTTTAATCCGACTGTTATTGCTCTATTCTGATAACCGCTTTCACGGTGATATCCGATCAATCTCTCTCTATGCGGAATTATATGCCAACGCTGTCCACTTCCTCCTCTGACAGGTATTCCAACAATTTTTCAATTCCGCGTCCTGTATAAGAGCTGATTTCAAAAATCCGTTCACAGCCCGCCAGTTCCAGCCATAGCCTTGCCTGTGCCAGATCGGCATCCGGCTCATCCACCTTGGTGATAATCCCGATGACATCTCTGTTTGCCATACAGGCAATATTGGGACTGAATAAGGAAAATGCTTCATTGGCATGTACTGTCAGCCCAATCACATCCGCCTCATACGAATAAACCGCCAATGCTGCTGATAATCTGCGTCCCTGCGCATATTCCCCAGGTGTATCAATGATAAAATCCGAAAAATCCACAGCCTGCGTCTTTTCATATTGCAGTGGACGTCTTTCAAGTGCCTGCTTTAAGGTTGTCTTACCGGCTTCACTTCTGCCGATCAATATGATCCTTCTCATGTTTTCGTAATCTCGCAGACTGTAAACTGCAGCTTATCTCTGCAATAGTCAGTCAACGCCTGAATTGCCGCATCTACCTGTGAAATGGTTCCCGTAATGATCAGTGTTCCGCTGAAACGATCCAGAAATCCAAGCTCCGCTCCTGATGCCTTAATGGCTATATCTCCTGCAATAATTGCTGTCTCGGACGGACACAATGTAATGATCCCGATTGCAGCTCCGTTATAGTCCACGGATGGATTCAAGCCGAGTTTTTTATATAGAATCGGTTCCGGGCTCGCTATGATATGGGCCAACGTTATCTGCTTGCCCGGTACCGTTTCCTGTATGATTCTCATACGATCTTCACTGTATACTCGCTCCTCATTCGTCATATTGTCCAATCCTTTCGCTCTGTCTGCAGCTTCCTGTCTCTATTTCTCATCTCTGCTTCCTGTCTCTATTTCTTATCTCTGCTTCCTGTCTCTGATTTCCTGTCTGCTTTGTTCTGCTGTCCTGCACATCTGTCTCTTTCCAAAAGCCTCAGCCGCCGAGCTGCCCTGTCAGGCCACGCCCTGTGACCTCCTCCAGAAGCCTTGTCATCTGTTCCTCACCCGGCGGAACGATGTCCTTTAAAGCATAATCTCTTGACAGCCTGTCATATTTATCAATCCCCAGTCTGTGATAGGGAAGCAGATGCATCCGCGTCACTCCCGGCAATTCCTTTGCAAATTCGGCAATCGCTCCGATCTCTGCGGGCGTATCATTGAAGGTTGGTATCACGGGTACTCTGATGGTCAGATTGGCACCTGTCTTTGCAATTTTCATTGCATTTTCAAGCACTCTTGTATTGTCCTGACCTATGAATTTCTTATGCTTATCCGGATTCATATGCTTGATATCCAGCAGCACATAATCGGTCTGCGCTACGACCCGTTCTGCGATGTCATATGGAACAGCCGCCGTTGTCTCGATTGCTGTCGTCAGGCCTCGCTCATGGCAGCCATACAGCAAAGCCTCTGCAAATTCCGGCTGACACATGCATTCTCCGCCTGACAGGGTAATCCCTCCTGCACTTCTCCGATAGAACGCCCGATCCTTCTCAATCTCATCCAGCACCTCTTTCACCGTCACGTCTCTGCCGTATAGCTTAGGCACTCCATCTATGGTCACTTCCTGAATTTCAAATTCCTGTGATTCCGGATTACAGCACCACCGGCATCTGAACAGACAGCCCTTCAGGAACACGATCGTCCGGATTCCGGGACCGTCATGAATCGAAAATTTTTGTATGTCAAATATCCTGCCGGTCTGCTTCAAATAGTCATCCTTCATAACCGTTAGAATCCTCTCTGCTCCGTTCTGTTGATGATATCATCCTGCAATGATCTGGATAGTCCGGTGAACAAGGCACTGTATCCTGCCACACGCACCACCAGCGTCTTATAGTTTTCCGGATGAGCCTGTGCTTCCAGCAAAGTCTCTCTGCTGACAACATTGAACTGGATATGACTGCCCTTCTGATCAAAATACCCCTGGATAAATGCAGTGAATTTCTCAAGTCCTTCTCGTCCCGACAACGCACTCGGATGAAACTTCTGATTAAACAACGTGCCGTTTGAAGCAATTCCATGATCCAGCTTTGCTACGGAATTGGCCGCTGCTGTCGGGCCATGCGTATCTCTGCCCGCCATGGGTGAAACTCCGTCGGCAATCGGCTGTCCTGCCAGTCTTCCATCCGGTGTGGCACCGGTCTGTGCTCCCAGAGGAACATTGGCAGATACCGGATACAGACCTGCCTGAAACTGACCGCCTCTCGGATTCCTGTAATGCTCAAGCGGTCTTGTATAGGTATAAGCAACCCCTCTTGCAAATTCATCTACAACTGCATCATCATTTCCGAACTTTGGAATCTGCTCGATCAATGTCAATAACTCATCGTAAAATTTCTTCTTTTCCGGTGAAACGCTATGGTTGGAAATCATAGCTGCAATTTCCGTGATTTCATGTTCCGTGATTGACCGGCCTTCCTTGAGCAGCACACTTACAACCGATTTGGTCACCTCGGCAGCCTGTCCCGCCGAAAGTCCCCGTCCATAATTATCGCGCAGCGCTTCTCTGTACTGTTCCAGTGTCAGCTTCTTTTCTTCAAACACAAGCTGCTTGATCGCATAAAGTGAATCTGCCATATTGGCAATTCCAAAGCCCTGAGGGCCTGTGAAATTATAGACGGCTCCGCCCTCCTGTACTGATTTTCCTCTTTTCACACAATCCTCTACCATTGAGGACAGAAACGGCAGCGGACATCTCTCCATATGTGCCTGATCAATTGCATTGTCTGCATTGACCAGCAACTCGATACAATAGAGCATCTGCTTTTGATAGGCTTCATAAAATTCCTCAAAGGTCTGCATAGTTCTGATATCCTGTGTCGGCAGCCCTAGCAGTTCTCCCTGATCCATACCGCTTTCAAATACCAGCTCCAACGGCCTGCACATATTAAAGAATGCGGCATCATGCCAGCCATCTGTCTTTCCCATGATCTGTGGTTCTACACAGCCGATGATGCAATAATTTCTTGCTTCCTCCAAGGTCAATCCACGATTGAGCAGTGACGGTATGATGACCTCATCGTTATAATAAGCCGGTACGCCCAGTCCGGTTCTGGTAAGCTTTGCTGCCTTGATCAGAAAATCATGCGGCGATTTGTTCCAGACTCGTACAGAAAGCGACGGCTGCGGAAGCATCACATGCATGGAAGCCTCTATGCACATATAGGACAGTTCATTGGTCACATCCACGCCTTCTTCATTCTGCCCGCCTGCAATCAGATTCTGAAACAGACCATAGCCGGAAAAGCCTTCTGCAGAAGCCGCATCCCTGACTTTGTTCAGGTCATTCAGCTTCACCCAGATACAATCCAATAATTCCTGTGCAAATTCCTGTGTGATCTTCCCCTCTTCAATATCCTTTTTGTAATACGGGTACATGTATTGATCAAAACGTCCGGGAGAAATCGAATGTCCGCTTCCCTCCATCTGAATCAGATACTGCACAAACCAAAATGACTGGCATGCCTCATAAAAAGAAGTCGCTCCCTTAGCCGGAACTCTCGCACAATTCCGTGCGATTACAAGCAGTTCCTGTCTGCGTTCAGGGTCGTTTTCCTTTGCTGCCATTTCCTCTGCCAACAGAGCGTAACGTTTCGCGTATAAGACAACAGATTCAAGGCTTTCGATTACTGCGTTCAAAAAATGCCCTTTTGTCTGATAATTTCCGTCAGTCACATGACTGCGTTCCAGTTCTTTTCTGACCTCTTCAAGAATCCCCTCATAGCCGATTGCAAGCACCTGATCATAATGCACGCAGATATGACCGACACCATTATAGAAATAGTTTCCCGGTGTAAACACATTATGCTCGATCATCTTTTGAGCACGCTCATCCATATAGGCAGAAGCAAGCTCACAGTTCGTCTTTCCGCCCCAATACTGATACGCCTCATGCAGCTTTGTCTTGGTTTCCTCTGCAATGTAAAAAGGGTCTGCCGTTCTGGTGGCCACCGTATCAAACTCTTCCTCCAGCCATGAAAAAGAATACTCCGGAAAGGTCTGGCACCCCCGCGGTGCCTTCGTTGCGCTACCCACGATCAGCTCCTGATCACGAATTGTAATTGGAATATGGCGCAAAATATGAGACAGTGCCTTGGCACGCCGTGTAATCACGGGCATGCCCTCTGTCCCCTGATAAGACTCTGTGATAAGTACCGCTCTGTCGGACTCTATTTCCGGCATCTTCGCATACAGATCATCTATCAGCTTCTGTATACGAGGACTCCTTGCAATATCAAATTCTGATTCATGAGAAGCCATTCTGATTCTCCTTCACTCTATGACTGGGTTGCTGTCAACGATTCAACTGTTCCAGCACTGCCTTGGTGATCTGTGCTACCAGGGCATCCTGATTTGTATTTTCCTGCTGTTCATGATGCAGCATTGCCTTTCCCGGATGCTTTCCCTGCAGTCCGAACTGCTGCCTCAGATCTACTAATTTCTCTACTTCCTTTTCCGGTATCTCCTTCGGTCCACCAAGCTGTTTGGAAATGAAAAGCAGCTGTGCATAAAATTCCACTGATTCCATCTTGTGATATGCCGCTAACAAAGAATCCGAATAGGTCAGCGCTCCGTGGTTTTCCAACAGTACCGCATCATAGGACTGTAAAAACTGCGAAACCGCATCCGGTATCTCCATCGTGGACGGGGTTCCGTAAGGTGCGATCGGAACTGTGCCCAATGCAATGATCGCTTCCGGCATAATCGGCTGATCCAACGGAATGCCTGCAATGGCAAAGCCTGTTGCATACATCGGATGAGCATGCACTACCGATTTTACATCTGGTCTCTCTGCATAAACTCTCATATGCATCTTAATTTCACTGGAGGGCTTAAAGCTTCCGTTTGCCTGAAGTACCTTTCCCTCTTTGTCTACCTTACATATATAATCCGGTGTCATAAATCCCTTGCTGACTCCGGTCGGTGTACACAGAAATTCGTTCTCACTGAGTTTTACAGAAATATTGCCATCATTTGCAGCAACCATTCCCCTGTCGTAAATTCTCTTTCCTATGTCACATATCTGTTTTTTGATCTCGTATTCCGATATCATGTTTCACATCTCCTTGTTGTGTTATATGTTGTTTTCTTTTGTTTTCATTCTGTTTAATTGGATTTTAACACATCTGTCTTTAAAAATCAAGTCTATATTCTTGTTTTGTGTTGTTTTGTTTTGTATTTTTATATAATCAGACATAACACAACATTTTATGTGCCTAGAATCTTGTTTTTATTGCACTCATTCCCGAATGAGTTTCCAAATAGTGTCATAACAAATTGACATTTACCACTCTCTCTGATAAAATAAAATTCGGTACTCTACTACAAATGAACCATCAGACGAAAAGGAGCTGTTTCGTATGGATAAGGAAAAGAC
>CAZABT010000141.1:0-6037 GCA_964483395.1 uncultured Lachnospiraceae bacterium | reverse complement strand
AAATAAATCTGATTTTATTAGCCACAACTGTTACAAAAAAGCTTGACCACAACACCCCATATATTCCTTGGTGATTCCGCTTTTGATTCCCTTGCGGTTTATAAACAACTATTAACCGAAGATTCTTTTGGTTCTAACAAACATTTTGAATCTGCCTACATTCCACTCAATTCCAGATCATCACTTAAAAATGTTGATTGTTTCATTAATGAAGATGGAATTCCTTGTTGCCCCAATGATGACTCGCTGTGCCTGAAGAAAGAAGGTAATAATACTGCTTTTCTAAAAAGTGGCATTGCAAGGCAAAAATTCATTTGTCCCAAAACCACTTGGGATAAATGCGAAGATGGAAAATATCGGCGTGTCTGTCATTGTGATAATCCTTGTACTTCAAGTATGTCCGGGCGAATGGTATATGTTTATCCCGAAAAGAATCTCCGGGCTTATCCCGGTGTTCTCCGTGGCACGGATGAATGGCTTGCAACATACAAAATCCGCTCCGTTGTAGAACAAGATATTAACCATATCAAAGATAATCTATGCTTGGCTGGTCGTAAAACCCAAAATGCCAAAACATTGCATGCTGATTTATTATTATCAGGTATTACTCAGTTAATCTCCGTTCTACTCTCCGATAAAATTCACCAGCATGAGTATATTCGCAGTGTAAAAACCTTGATAGCCTAGGACATACCAACTTAATATTTGTACTAGCTTTATTAAGTGCGCCAATTTTCAGCCAATGTGCTTTCTCATCTTTGAATTGCTGCATTGCAGCAATTCTTCCTTGTTTCGAATCAAGATTGCGAACTCGTTTCGCAATTACCTAATCATTTCATTCTTCTCTAACTGCATTTCATTTCCCGGCTGAATATCTGACCGTATGCCTGTCTTTTCTGTTTCTGATCTTATTTGGTATTTCCGTTGTACCGCAACAGCAGCATGGTAATATCATCAAATTGCTCTGCCTCTCCGACAAACACATTGATGGCCTCCTGAATCATTTTGATTTTCTCCTGTTCCTTCAGTTCCTTTTTCATATCGGAGCAGTTCTGAAGCAGCCTGTCATCGCCAAACAGTTCTCCTGCCTGTGTCTGTGCCTCTGTCACACCATCTGTGTAAAGCAATATCTCATCTTCCTTTCGCAAAATAATAGAAGTTTCTGAATATTTAGCCGTTTCAATGACTCCCAGCGGGATACCGTTCTTTGTTTTTATAAATTCTTTTTTTCCGCATCCAAACACAGGATAATTATGACCTGCATTTGCATAAACATATTCTCCTGATGTCGTATCTAAAATCCCCACAAATACTGTCACGAACATTCCTTCCGGATTTTCTGCACACAATCTTGCATTGGCCTGCTGCAGAGCCGTCTCAGGCTTTCCCGTGGTCAGAAGATAATCCTTGAGCAGCGTTCTCGTCATAGACATAAAAAGTGCCGCTGTAATCCCTTTACCGGATACGTCTCCAATCAAAGTACAAAAATGTGTTTCATCTATGAAAAAGAAATCATACAAATCTCCTCCGATTTCTTTTGCCGGCATCATATAGGCTCCCAGCGCAATCTCCTGCCTGTCCGCATAGCGGTCGCTCTGCGGCAGCATACCCAGTTGGATTCTCTGTGCCACATCCAGTTCTGCCATTTCCCGTTCTCTTGCCGCCGTCATACAGGCAATGCTCGCTGCATAGGTATCAATATCATGCACCATCTTCTGGAATGATTCCGTCATGCCGCCAATTTCATCCTTAGAGCTCAGATTTAACAGCTTCTGTTCCGATTCTCCCAGTTCACCGTGTGCCTTAAAGTTTTCCATATATCTGGACAGAGTTCGTACCGGTTGCAGCACGCTCCTGTTCAAAAGCAGCAGTAAGACACATAATACAACTGTCAGACCCACCAATACAATCAACGTCGTCCACAGGGTATGTAAAATAATATCCTCCTGAATGATCTCTGCTTCTACATCTGCACCGATCAGACCTATAATCTTACCGTCTGCATTCTTCAATGCATCATACCAAGTCACAACATTTCCAAACTCATTGTTCGTCATAACCACCGCAGAACTGCTTTCTCCGGTGTAAACCGCCAGTTCCTGCGCAACGAGTTCTCTTTTCACCACTGTTCCAAGGCCGCGCTTTTTCCCCACATTATCCCGCAGTGAAGCATCACTTGTCGTAACATAAACCATCGTAATTTCATTTTTCTCAATATTCGGAAGATAGACGTATAGATACTTCAAGGCAAAATTGTTGCAAATAGACTGTATGCGCCGCATATCAGCCTGATACCCGACATCCTGTCCGTTTTGCAGCACAGCCTCTACATCTATGTCCATAAGATAATCTGCTACAAGACTTGCACCCCGCTCGGCAAGCACGCCATAATCCCGCCGTGCCTCTTGAAAATGCCATCTGTAGATCAGCCATCCGCACATAAGTACACTGATAACCATAATCAACAGAAACATTCGGATGACCTTACCCTGCAAAGTATTTCTCATTTGCATTCTCTTATTTCCCCCATTTTTCACCCTTCATGAATGATCGCCATCCTGCAGATTGAGCCACCGCAAAATATAGTCGGCAACCGCTTCCTGATCCTGTAGTCCGAACACCTGTGGCAGCATATTTTCTGTCTCACCCGTTGTCTGGGTTCCTGCCCGTTCAAATGGAGGAAAATCAGCGCATACCGCCAGCAGTCTGCCTCCGTGCACAATAGATTCCTCGGAAATCTCCCGCCGCATTATTTCGATCTTATCATAGTCAGAATTCTTCAGACCCTCCACAAGAATCAATTGCAAAGGCTTCTCTGACAAATGACAGAGCCGTGTACATACTGTTTGAAAATCTGCACCCGCCTGTCCTGTATAATAAGACTGCCTCCGATCAGAAAAAACCGCTGTTGCTTCTGCACCTGCCTGCCGATAGCGAAAGCTGTCCGTGCCCGGAACATCCGGCACAAAATCATGTCCGTCATGCTTGAGCACTCCGACCTCTATCCCTTTTTTGATCAAATGCGGCAGCAATGCCTCAAGGAAGGTCGTCTTCCCTACATTTTTACGTCCGCAAATGCATAGAACCGATGGAAGCGATGTATATTTCCAACAGCTGCCTGTATGGTAAATATCGGCCAGCTCCACAGCCTGTACCGATTCGCCCGCACTTAACTGCCCGCTTCCTTCCGGAATGTCCACCAAACAGTCACATCCAATCAAAGAAAATAAGGAGCCGGAGGAATGCTTGTCCGGAACATAGATTCCGTTTTCCGTCCTCTGTGCTCTGATAAAACGTCTTTTATGAATCGAATTCTTTGGGAAATCATTTTGCAGCGCTGCACGGAATCTCCTTGGATACACGTACTGCAGGCCGCACATTTTAAGCAATCCGGGAACCGCCGCCAATTCCATGGTCGCTGCTGCTGCAAAGGGATTGCCGGACAGACAGAATATCATTTTACCATGGTATTGTGCAGCCAGCATAGGTGTGCCGGGTTTCATATCCACACCATGGAACAGCACCTTTGCTTCCATCTGCCTCATGACCGCAGGTATGTAATCCTTGTCACCGACGGAGACTCCTCCGGTCGTGATGACGGCATCATACTCCTCCAGCAGTTCCTCCAGCTTCGCCCGAAGCAGCTGCGGTTCATCCGATATACTGTATTCTCCGGCTTCTATTCCAAGCTGTGCAAGCCTCATGGCAAGCATCGGCCCGTTTGTGTCATGAATCATGCCGGAGGTATTCTGTTCTGTCTGCTGATTCTGTTCGGAAATCAATTCAGAACCGGTTGCAAGGATTGCGGCTCTTATTCTTCTGAACACTGTCAGATGGAGGATTCCCTGCCCTGCAAGCACCGCCGCATGCGCCGGAGTCACCGCTGTTCCCTTTTCCATAATAAAGGCACCCTGTTGAATATCCTCTCCTCGCCTGCATATGTTCTGCATGGTTCTGAGCGGCATGCAAATCCGAACCCTTTGTGTCTGCGCTATGGTCTCTGTATCTTCCTGCCGTATGACACAATCTGCACCCGCCGGCAGCATGGCACCGGTCATAATTCTGACTGCCTGTCCGCTTCTGACCGTCTGCTTCGGTACATCGCCTGCATACACTGTCTCAATGACTGCGAGTTCCACAGGCTGCTCCGCAGAAGCTGCCGCAATGTCAGCACTGTGCAGCGCATATCCATCTAGTGGTGAACGGTCAAAAGGCGGCTGATCCAAGGAGGCTTGATAAGGAACTGCCACAACACGTCCCAATGCCTCTGTCAGCCTGACACTTTCTGTTTCTGTCATTACTGCCGTATTCGTCAGAATGAGTTCTATTGCATCTTCCAACTGTATTGCTTTCTTCATAAGCTTTTCCCGTCTTCTTAATCCGACTGATAATCTGACTTACAATCTGACTTATAATCTAATTTCTTTTTCTCGCTTTTCTATCTGACTTCATTATAATCTGCAGGTGTATTAACATTCTTAAACCAATCGTCCTGCAGCCCAAGCTGCTCCGTCTCAAGATATACGGTTCTGACTCTGTCAAGCAATGCCTGAAGCTTATAACATTTTTCCTCCAGCAACTGCTCTATGACCGGCAGACAATTCATCCTGTATACGCCGCAAAGCGGGTGTACCCGTCCATCACCGGTCTTGAATACAACTGCATCTGCCGCCTCAGCTGTTTCCTGCAGCAGCACTTCTGTAACTCTTTTATTATACCATGGCAGGTCGCATGCTACAAACAATAATCTGACAAAGCCATCCTTTGCCGCAGTTTGCAGTATGGTGTATATGCCTCCGAGCGGTCCTATTCCTTCTACTTGATCTTTGACCAGCCTGACCGGACGTCCGAGATGCAAAAGTTCTGCCGGTTCTCTGTTATAAGAAAGGTATGGCATCCTGTCCTCCGGTATCTGCTCCAGAATATGCTCAAGCATTGTCCTGCCCTTGACCTCAAGCTGTGATTTATCAATTCCATTGAAACGGGAGGCCTTCCCCCCCGCAAGAATGGCATAACCTGTCAGTGTCGGATATAGATTCATCCGTTTCAGGCTTGCAAAACCACACGTCAAAATACCATATCGTTCGGCCAGACGAAGTGCCGCATCTGTCGGCGCCGAACGCGATATGACACAGGAAATCCCCGTTCTGACGACACGCTCCATATAGCCGACCGGAAGTCTGCCGGTCGTACACAGGCAAAGCTCCGAAAGCTCTGTACCGGATAGCAAAGCCGCTCCTACAGCCTTATACAAGGCGTAGTAGCGACTGATATCTTCTCCGCTATACAGAGGCGTGACCTCTGTCATATCTGTCATTCCTTCACCGCAATATAAACCAAACAATCCAGCAGCATGAATGCAGCCTGTTTCCCGAAATGCTTCAGAGGCATGCAGTAATGCATCCATGCAAGCCATCCGATACCCCGGATGCACCATCGAAAGCACAGATATTTTTGAAGGCTGCATAGCTCGGCGCTGTTGATTCAACCTTATTTCGAGTCTCACCACATAGCTTCCCTCATCCTCCTGCTGAATCGGAAAGTCTTTTCCCAGCTGTTCCATTGAATCCACATATCCGTTTGTATATAAATAACCGATGGTCAATTCCCGCAAAGCCATCGGAGTACACCAAAGTTCATCCAACAGCTCCTCCTGTACAAAAATACGAAGCAGTGCCTCCTGTGCAATGATGTCCGTTGAGAAATACCCTTTTTCTTCCGCATCGATTTTTACAATCATTCTTTCCGTTTTCATATCACATCGTCCTATCTGTCTTTTCTCAAAAATCATATCATAGAAATGTCAAAAAAGATAGACACCCGCTCTCTTATAGCATGGAAATAGTATACGTACGCCGCCAGGCGTACCGTAAAAAGAGATACTTGAAGAAAATCTCCAAATATCTCTTTTATTATTTTTTACAGGTTTTTTCTTAACCGAAGTATCTTTTAAGAAGTCCTTCAAACGCCTTACCATGTCTGGCTTCATCTCTTGCCATTTCATGAACGGTATCATGAATCGCATCCAGATTTGCTG
>CAZABT010000140.1:0-6066 GCA_964483395.1 uncultured Lachnospiraceae bacterium | reverse complement strand
ACGATTTCAAATAAAAAAGGAGATGAAAATCATGGCAGCAAACGCAGCTCAGGTTAACAATTTAGTATCATTACTTGATGGTTATTCAACAAAGGGTGGACATCATTTGAACGTTAACGTACTGAACAAGGAGACATTGCTCGATGCTCAACAGCATCCTGAAAATTATCCTCAGTTGACAATCCGTATCTCAGGATACGCTGTTAACTTCATCAAGTTAACACCGGAACAGCAGAACGATATCATTACTCGTACATTCCATCAGTCCATTTAATCCTGATTATGGATTAGAACGAAGAAAGCCTTCGGCATATGTCGAGGGCTTTTCTTTACATATTGTCTACAATTGGGGTATACTAATGAAGGACTGTTGAAAGTCTAAAAACAAAAAGGATGTGCTGAGTATGAAAGGTAGAATTCATTCAATCGAAAGCTTTGGAACCGTGGACGGCCCCGGTGTACGCTATGTTGTCTTTGTACAGGGCTGCCCAATGCGTTGTTTATATTGCCACAATCCGGATACCTGGCCAATGACCGGAGGCAAGGAAATGGAAGTCAGTGAAATCATTGATGATTTTGAGAAAAAAAGAGGCTTTTATAAGGGTGGCGGTATTACCGTGACCGGTGGAGAACCACTTATGCAGATTGATTTTCTGACGGAGCTTTTTGAAGAGGCGAAACAGCATAATATTCACACCTGTATTGATTCCTCCGGCATAGCCTTCAAACCGGACAACCTTGAATTTGTCAAAAAGTGTGACCGTCTTATGAAAGTAACCGATCTGATCATGCTTGACATCAAACACATCGATCCTGTGAAGCACAAGGAGCTGACCTCTCAGCCTAATGACGGTATTTTGGCCTTTGCAAAATACACAGAAGAAAAAAAGGTCCCCATATGGATTCGCCACGTGGTTGTACCGGGCATTACAGATGATGATAAGTATTTATATGACCTCGGCTATTTTATTGGCGGATTATCAAATCTGAAGGCTTTAGACGTACTTCCTTATCACACAATGGGCAAATTGAAATATGAAAACCTCGGCCTTGACTATCCTCTTGGCGACACGCCTGACATGGACAAAAATGTTGCCATCGAAAAAAAGAAGGTTATCCTCAAAGGAGTCAAAGCCAGACGCCGGGAAATAAAGGATGCTGAAAAGGCTGCAAAGAGTGTATAAAATACTTGTATATTTTATCACTTTATATTAGAATAGAGTGCAGATAGTTATTTTTTTATCAAACATACAATTAAGGAGGATATTTGATATGGCATATGTAATTTCAGACTCTTGTGTAAGCTGTGGCTCATGTTCAGGAGAATGTCCGGTTGGTGCAATCTCTGATGGAGATGGCAAATTCGAAATCGATCCGGATACATGTATTGACTGCGGAACCTGCGCAGGTATTTGCCCTACCGGTGCAATTTCTGCCGAATAATTTTATGACTGACAGAAGACTGTGTCGCTATTTACGACATAGTCTTCTTTTTTTCTTCTGTTTCATTCTCAGCAATTCATCAAACCTCTGAAAATGTTCTTCGTCATGCTCCTCCTTCTCACGCAGCAGACAATCCATATGTCTGTCCGGCTGCCTCAGATTTTCCGGATTCATTTTTTCTTGATTGTGCAGCACCATTTTAATTGCTTTAAGCCCATATCCATTTTCCTTCATTTCGTGTACCCTGCGAAGGCGCAGAATATCCTCTTCTGTATAATATCGGTGTCCCATTTCATTACGTGGAATATCCATCTCCAGCTCCTCCTCCCAGTATCTAAGTACATGAGCCTCTACATCCACTTGTCTGGCCGCATCAGATATCATATATCTGTTCGTCTCCATAATTGCTTATCTCCCTTCAAAAAAAGAGAACAAGTTCCCTTCAACTTGTCCTCTTTCGTGTCAATTCTATTTTAAATCCAAATTAGCAAACTTCGTGTAATCAGCTAGCCATGCAAGCTCTACGGTTCCAATCGGGCCATTTCTTTGTTTTGCAATGATAACCTCTGCAATTCCTTTTTTCTCAGTATCATGATTATAGTAATCATCACGATAGAGAAACATGACTACATCGGCATCCTGCTCAATCGCTCCTGATTCACGCAAGTCAGACAGCATAGGTCTGTGATCAGGCCGCTGCTCTACCGCACGCGACAGCTGTGACAATGCCACAATGGGGACATGCAGCTCTCTCGCCAATGACTTCAGCGATCGTGAAATATCCGATATTTCCTGCTGTCTCGAATCTGTATGTCCGCTGCCCGACATCAACTGCAGGTAATCAATGATTACCAGCTGCAATCCATGCTCCAGCTTATACTTTCTACATTTGGAACGCAATTCTGAAATTGAAATACCGGGCGTATCATCAATGACGAGTTTAGAATTTCCTACAATTCCTGCGCCTGTAACAATACTGTCCCAATCGGAGTCCGTCATATTACCGGTTCGTATGGCCTGTGAATTGACTCTGGATTCCAAGGAAAGCAGTCGATTCACCAACTGTTCCTTAGACATCTCCAAGCTGAAAATCGCCGCAGAAACGCCTAATTTAAAGCATACATACTGCGCAATATTCAAAACAAAGGCCGTCTTTCCCATGGAAGGTCTCGCAGCAATCAGTACCAAATCTGAGGGCTGCAGGCCTGCAGTCTTGTAATCCAGGTCAATGAACCCTGTTGCTATACCAGTAACATTACCCTTGGTCTGTGATGCAATATTAATCTTTTCCAACGCATTCATAACTACTTCGCTAATTGGAACAAAATCACCTGTATTACGCCTTTGCACGACATCAAAGATACGCTTCTCTGTATCCTCAAGAATAAATTCTGTTGTTTCCTTACCGGCATAACATGCATTTGCAATGTCTTCGTTGATTCTGATCAATCTGCGAAGCAAAGCTTTTTCGGCAACAATATTTGCATAATATTTTATATTGGCAGAAGTCGGTACTGCCGTAACTAAATCCCTGACATACTCCATGGAACTGATTTCAGGAGGCGCATCCTTTTCCTTCAAACGATTTTGTAAGGTAACCAGATCAACTGCCTTTCCCTCATTATACAATTCCACCATAGCCTCAAACAAAATGCCATATTGCTTACCATAAAAATCATCCGGGTGCAATGTCTCGGATGCTACCAAAATCGCTTCTTTATCCATCAGCATAGAGCCTATTACGGACTGTTCAGCCTCAAGGCTATGCGGCAGTATTCTCTTAATCAGTGCTTCATCCATACGGATGTCCCCCTTGAACGGACTTTATCCTATAACTCTTGTACTTTGACATTAAGCTCTGCTGTCACCTTCTGATGCAGCTTAACCGGTACAACATGCATTCCGAAACTCTTAATCGGCTCTGCAAGCTGCATTTTCTTTTTGTCAATATCAAGCATGTGCTGCTCTAAGGCTTCCTTCGCAATTTCCTTTGTAGATACGGAACCGAATACCTTACCGCCCTCACCAGCCTTCATCTTCACAATAACTTCCTTGGACTCGATTACCTTAGCAAACTCTTTTGCAGCCTCGTACTGCTCCTCTGCAACCTTCTCACTGTTTGCCTTTTGCAGCTTCAGATCATTGAGATTTTTCGTTGTCGCTTCAAGACCCAGCTTTTTCGGTAATATAAAATTCTTTGCATATCCATCGTTAACGGATACGATTTCTCCCTTTTTTCCAAGTGCCTTGACATCCTGTAATAAAATCACCTGCATTATATTTCTCCCTCTTTCAGCATTTCATCTATTGTATCTGTTAACATTTTATTGACTTCATCAAGAGACATACCGGGAAGCTGTGCTCCGGCAATACTCATATGCCCACCGCCTCCAAGCTTCTCCATGATGATCTGTACATTGACCTCATCAATGGAGCGGGCACTGATATATACCTTTCCATTGTACTCCGTCAAGACAAAGGAAGCCTTGATTCCATTGATATTCAGTAATTCATTTGCTGCCTGTGCTCCTACGATGGTAGGGCTTTCTATTCCTTCACTTGCGAATTTTGAAATTGCAAAAGCATTTCTATATACCTCAGCATGGCGTACGGCCTCAGCTCTCGCCTTGTATTCTACCACATCATCTCTGAATAATTTGCGGACTCTTGTCACATCCGCTCCATTTCTCCGAAGATATGCCGCAGCCTCAAAGGTACGCACACCGGTTTTGGTCATAAAGTTATTCGTATCAATCATAATACCAGAATAAATACAGTCCGCCTCTATCGGTCTCAGCTTCACATCATCACTGATGTACTGGAGTATTTCCGCTATCATTTCGGAAGCGGAAGATGCATACGGTTCAATATAGGACAGCGTTGCATTCTCTATCTTTTCTGTACTTTGTCTGTGATGATCCAAAACAACAATGGAGGAACTAAGGTCAATCAGCTCTTTACATTCTGTATAACTTGGTTTATTTACATCAACCACGATTAAAACCGTATTTTCATCTACCAATTCCATGGCATGATTATTGTTCACAAACAAGTCTTCTTCATATTCCGTCGTATCAAGCAGACTCTCCATCAACGGTTTGATCGAAGTGGTAACCTCGTTTACGACAATATGTGCCTTTTTCCCAAAAGTTTTTGCAGCACGGAAAACTCCGATTGCAGCGCCAAAAGCATCGACATCTATGATCTTGTGTCCCATGACAATAATCTTGTCCTTGCTCTCAATGATTTCCTTGAGAGCATGTGCCTTTACCCTTGCCTTAACACGCGTATTCTTCTCAACCTTTTGACTCTTGCCGCCAAAATATGTGATATCATCCGGTGTCTTAATGACTGCCTGATCACCGCCGCGTCCCAAAGCCAAATCAATTGCATTTCTTGCATAATCATAATTCTGCAGATAGGTGTCGGCATCAAGACCGATTCCTATACTCAGCGTAACAGCCATTTCATTTCCAATGTTTACTGTCTTGACATCCTCTAACAATTCAAAACGATTCTCACGCAATTCTTCTAACCACTTCTTCTGCACAACAAGCAAATACTTATCCTTCTCCAGCTTCTTGACAATACCGTCAATACCGGAAAAATATTTATTTATTTTTCTGTCAATCAATGCAACAAGCAAAGAGCGTCTGACCTCTTCCACACTTTCTAGTGCTTCATCATAATTATCAATATAGATCAAACCCGTTGCAAGTCTCTGTTCATCATTTTTACGTGCATACTGGTTGATTTCCGTCTCATCAAACATAAAAAGCGCAATCAGATAGCTGTCATAGTCAAATGTATCAACCACCTTGCTGTCCATCATATCCTTCATGGATACCTTGCGCATGCTAATCCTGTAATCACGTTCTTCATGTACCATATAGGTTTCTGTTTCAAAATCCTTAGTCGGCAAATCATCCCTTTGCAGTTCCGGCAGCAGCGAGGTAATGGATTTACGATAGCCCTTCTTAATATGCAGCTTACTTTCAAAGGCTTCATTGGTCCATATAATTTTACCGCTCTCATCCAGCAAAGCATAGGGTATCTCCAATGCACGAAGAAGCTGTCTCTGCACCTGCCCATATTGTGTTGCAAAGCTGATCAGTTCATTCAGTACCAGATTGCGATTCTTAAAGTAAAGGAATAGAGAGACTGACAAAAACAGAAGTGTGAAAATGGTCAGTATCGCTCCCGCTTTCAGATCAACAAAGTAAATATATGCATTCACAGCTACCATCAGCAGACTCAACCAAATCGGCCACTGTATGTATGAATTTAATTGTCCTGTAAATCTTACTCTTCTGCTCATATATGCTCCCTAAAACAAACGTCTATTACGATTATAACACCAAATCCCTCTATTAACAAGTCCGCAAACCATCTCTGCCGCAAGAGGCAAGGAACTGTTCCATGGTTTCTTTGGAACAAAAAAAGACCGATTACTCGGTCTTTTTTAGAAAATTAATTACTTAACAAAAATTCCTGCTGCAACTAATTTTGCTTTTAATTCCTGATACAGAGCATCTCTCTGTGCCTGATTAGCTGCTGCTGTAGACTTAACTGCTGCCTGTGATGCATTGAATGCTGCAAGGTTAGCCTGATATGTTGCCTGTC
>CAZABT010000139.1:4546-6084 GCA_964483395.1 uncultured Lachnospiraceae bacterium | reverse complement strand
CAGATGATTATATCTTATAAGCCACTGGTGTTACAACTTTAGTTTAGCACAACATCACTTGCTTTTCGTAATACAATTCATAGAAACAGGCTGAGTTCGGCGTACAAGTTTTTGCAGTGGAAAATATTTACTTTCTATATAGACTACTGATAGATGTCCTATTGAAAAAAATAACTGAATCAGCGCACTTTTTCATACATTATATTACATTTTTTCGATATACGGATCTACATGTTGTTATATAGAAACAATTTCACTCTTTTGTTTCTATATGGAGATATGAGGTTCCCTCTATAGAAAATTTCTCGAAAAAGCGTCATATAATCACCATAATATTACATTAATTCTCTATATAAGCTTACTTTATAGCGCCTATAGAAACAATGGCAAGATTACCATGCAGAATCACAGTAAGATTCCCATGCAAAATCACAGTAAGATTCCCATGCAGAATCACAGACTGTTCATTCTGCATAAACAGGTGTAAAATGAAAAATAGATATGTGATAGTTTGATCACTGATTCGTATGTATCAATAGAAAAAATGCAAAGGAGTTTTCTATGAAGTTAATATTTATCAGACACGGAGACCCGGACTATACGATCGATTCCTTAACCGAGAAGGGCTGGCGGGAGGCAGAAATTCTGTCACACCGGATTGAAAAACTCAAGGTTAAGGATTTTTATGTATCTCCATTGGGGCGTGCAAGGGATACAGCATCCCTGACATTGAAGGCTATGAACAGAACAGCGGTTGAATGTGAATGGCTGCGGGAATATGCGCCGAGAATCCACCGTCCGGACAAGGAGGAACTGTCGATTACGTGGGACTGGCTTCCACAGGACTGGATGAACGAGAAAATATATTATGATCCTACAGAGTGGGCCTCTACGGAAATTATGCAGGAGGGTCGTAATCGTGAGGAATATGAGTGGGTTACTACGGAGTTTGACCAGCTTTTGTCTGCACATGGATATCAAAGAGAGAAGAACTGTTATCATGTGAACTGTGCCAATCACGATACGCTTGTTTTCTTTTGTCATTTTGGGGTACAATGTGTTATATTGAGTCATTTGCTTGGTATATCACCGATGATCTTATGGCATGGAGCATGTGCGGCGCCAACTTCAGTTACAACGGTCGTTTCAGAGGAACGCCGAAAGGGGACAGCATCCTTCCGTATCATCGGTTTTGGAGATACATCGCATCTGTATGAAGCAGGAGAACCATTGTCTGTTTCGGCAAGATTTTGTGAGACCTATGAAGATGAGCAGGAATGGCATGACTAGAAGCAGGACAATATCCATTAGAGAATAAATCATGACCAAGGAGGAACATATGGAAGAAAATACGAAGAACCGAGAATCAAACAAGGCTCCAGAGCAGGCAGAAGCGCAGAAGCCAGAGCAGGCAGAAGAACAGCAGTCGAAGCAGACAGAAGCGCAGCGGCCGGAACAGGCAGAAGCGCTGAAGCCAGAGCAGGCAGAAGCGCAGCAGTCGAAGCAGGCAGAAGCGCAGCAGCCGGAGCAGGCAGAAG
>CAZABT010000139.1:0-4446 GCA_964483395.1 uncultured Lachnospiraceae bacterium | reverse complement strand
CCAGAGCAGGCAGAAGCGCAGCAGCGGAAACATAAGACAAGCAGGACTGAAAGAAAGAAAAAGAGAAAAGCAAAAAAGGCTGAGAAGCGGAACAAGAGGAAGGAAGCATACAAGGGACTTTCCTTGAAAAAGAAAGTATGGTACTGGCTGAAGCGGGTGCTGATTGCTGTCGTTGCCGTGGGGCTTCTGGGCTTTGTGACCATAGGGCTGATCCTTCCGGCGGCTATAAATGCATATTATGAATATTCGTGTCAGCAGCAGGCATCGGAGGAAGAGCTTCTTGCGATTGCAGCACCGGATGAAGAAGGGGCAGCGACCATTGATGCCATGAAGGAAAATCCGTCCGGAGATACATGGGCAATCTATGTATATATGTCAGGAAGTAATCTGGAAAGCCACGATATGAACGAACTGTCTTCGGTTACCAAGTATCTTTTAGAGGCACAGGCCAAAGAGTTTGAAGAAAACGGCAAGAAGGAAACGCAGAAGCAGATACAGGGATTTGTTGATGAGATCAACGAACAGGGTATAGATTTGCCTGACTATATGTATCTTCAGGAGAAGCAGGCAGACGCAGAGAGTGAAACTGACAAAAGTACAGAGGAGTATCCGGGATGTGCTTCAACGGATATTGATGAGATGTTAGCTGTCGACCTTCCGGAAAATGTTAAAATCGTATATCAGACTGGTGGCTCTCCAAGGTGGAGTCATATCGGCATTAATCCCAACCGTACACAGAGATTTCTCTATGATCAGGACGGCTTTCGTATGATAGAAGAAAACCCGGTGCAGAATATGGGTGAAGTAGATACCTTAAAGGATTTTCTGACATTCTGTAAGAAGGATTATTCGGCCGACCATCAGATGCTTATCTTTTGGAATCATGGAGGCGGTGCATTTGGATTCTGCTGGGAGGATCTTTTTGGTGGAGATCATCTGTCCTTAAAGGAACTGACGGAGGCACTTTCTGCTGTCTATCCGAAGAACGAAGCAAAACCACCGCTTGAGATCATTGGATTTGATGCCTGTCTGATGGCATCCTTGGAAACAGCAGAAGCATTGAACGGATATGGACAGTATCTGGTAGCCAGTGAGGAGCTGGAGCCGGGAGAAGGCTGGGACTATACGGCATGGCTCGGCAAATTGGCAGAGCATCCGGAAATGAACGGAGCACAGCTATCCAAGGCAATCGTAGACAGTTATATCGAGTATTATGCAAATCAGTCTATTCAGTTGGACTGGCTGGGCATTGATTATGAAAGTACACTATCAGTTGTAGACATTGCAAAAGCACATGAGACTTATGAGGCTTATGGAGCATTTGCTAAGCAGGCACTTCAGGACTGCATCAAGAATCCTGCAGCGATGGCAGCGCTCGGAAGAGCTGCAGCGAGTTCAATACGCTATGGAGAAGATGTTTATAACATTTTTAATACGATAGACCTTGGATTGTTTATGGACAATATGAGTGAGTATTATCCGGAGCGTGCAGACGTGACGGCACAGGCGGTTCGGGATTGTGTACTGTACAGCAGGGCAACCTCCTATGCAAGAGAATCGCAGGGAATTTCCGTTTATTTCCCGACAGAGATTGAGAATTTGAACAGCTTGAGAAAATACATCAATTATGTAGAAGACATCTGCGAAAATCAGGATATCAGAGCACTCTATTACTATAAGTTCGGAGGCTGCCTGAACAAGGAACTGCAGGCGTATGCTGAGAGTCAGGGGTATGGAGAAGCAAAGCCGCTTGATACAGCCGCCCTGGATGGATTGGCATCAGTCGAGGTAGAGGTGGAACAGGATGGAAATTTCAGCATGTCACTGGATGCGCAGGCGATTGGACTGATACAGGATTATACACTGAATCTTGCCAAATACGATGAGGATACGGAACAGATTATTTATTATGGAGAGGACTGCTTTTTAGGACTGGAGGATACAGGAAGAATCTTTACGGATTTTGATGGTGAATGGATGTCCATAGATGGTCATATGCTTGCGGTGGAAATCATTGATGAGACAGCTTCCATGATCAGATATCGTGCGCCTGTGCTGCTAAATGGAGAGGAGTATTATCTGATCCTCGCATATGATTTTGATCAGGAGGAAATCAGCATTCTCGGAGCAAGTCCTATGAGCGATGCAACTTCAGCAGATGTTGTGGGACGTAATGTCAATAACCTCAGGGTCGGAGACAGGCTGCAGCCTATTTATGAATCCAATTATGCATCGGATGATGCGGAATTTGAGGAATACGGAAAGAAATTCAGATATAGCCCTTACACTAAGATTGAGGATCATACACTGGAAAACGGAACTTATATGGAATACATTACAGTTCGTGACACCAGAGGCGATGAATATTATTCACCAGTCGTTCAGTTTAAGGTACAGGGTGGAAAGATCACAGAGGCTGAACTGCGTGAGGACATGCAGAACAGCAGAACGTCATATTAATTAACAGAGCAGAAAAGAGAACATAAAAGAGAACATAAAACAGCCGCCACTCATGCAAATACAGAAGTGGCGGCTGTTGATGTTGAATGGATCAGGCTTATTTGTCTTCAGAAGAGATGAACTTATAAACAAATGCAGCAAGTGCGCCGCCTGCGAGCGGAGCGAGTATAAATACCCACACCTGTGTAATTGCTGTGCCGCCTGCTACAATAGCGGGGCCTAAGCTTCTTGCAGGATTGACGGAGGTTCCTGTAAAGGGAATACCGAGAATATGTACCAGCACAAGAGCCAAACCAATCACGATACCGGCAACAGCACTGTTTTCAATCTTGGAGGTAACTCCAATGATCGCAATGACAAATACAAAGGTCAGAATCACTTCTACAACAAATGCCTGACCGGCGTTGATTCCAAGAGCACTGGCGGCACCATATCCGTTTGTGCCGAGACTTGCATTGGAGCCGAACATAAACACGAGGACACCGGCACCTGCAATTGCACCGATTACCTGTGCGAGTATGTAGCCAACGAAATCCTTGATCTCGAGCTTGCCGAGAATCAGCATGGCAAGTGATACGGCGGGATTGATGTGACAGCCGGATACATTACCGATGGAGTATGCCATGGCAACGATCACGAGACCGAACGCAAATGCAATCAAGAGTGTGGACAGAGCCAACGGAATCGGCTGACCGGCATTGGACAGCAGGGTGTTGGCAGCAACGGCGCTGCCACAGCCGAAAACAACCAAAACAAAAGTACCGATAAATTCTGCAACGTATTTCTTCATAAAACAGTTCCTCCTTTGAGTTGTTATGATGTTTTCATCATAACACATATTACATTATATGTCGGAAAATTATTTGCAAAATATAAGAGAAAAGATTCATTTCATTCAAAAAGATTGAATAAAAGAATCAGATCTTCATTTTTCGGTAGACACTTGGCGAGACACCTCGCATTTGCTTGAACAGGTCGCCGAAATAATTGCTGTTGTGAAAGCCACATTCCTCGGATATTTCGGTAATGGAATGATTGGTCTGCAGCAGCAGCGAGGAGGCCTGCTTGATGCGCTGATGATTGACATATTCTTTGAAGCCGACACCTGTCAGTTCCTTGAATTTTTTAGAGAAGTAGGTGGAACTCAGATTAGCAACTCCGGCAGCATCTTCCAGAGTGATGTCCTCGATCAGGTTGGCGGATATATATTCAGCCGCCTGTGAAATGGCAGCGGCGGTCGGATCGGAAATCTCATTTTGGACCGTAGTGATGTCCTGATAGCGTACCAGCAGAAGCAGAAGCTCGTGCACATAGCAGGTCAGCAGCAAGGAGGCATTGTCGGACTTTGCTTCAATGTGGATTTTCTGCAGCAGCTCTGCCAACTCCTTATGATGGTAGGAGGGGAGGGGAATCTTTCTTGATTCAAAGAAATCGGGCATAACGCTGACTGCTTCCTGCCATACGGCGGGAAGAATATCCTCCTGATTGAAATAGATGATAAAACGTTCATAGGAGGCACCGGAGTATGCAGTCGTGTGATGCAGGGTGCCGGGGGAAATGATAACACCGTTTCCTGCGGAAACAGAAAAGATGTTGGTCTCTACGAAGAAACGGCACTGTCCTGACAGCACTGTATACAGTTCATAATAATCATGAACGTGATCCTTTGCCATGGAGAAGCTGGAGGATCGCTTCATTTTGTCTATGCGGATTCCGCTCATATGCAGCACTCCCATCATTTTTTGATTGAATGATTTCCTATTAATATATATGATAAATATACTACTTTCCGGAGGGTAATTGCAAGAGCATAATCACAAAAAAACTGTAATTTGGATGTAAGATGTCTATTTTTTTGTAGAAATCATCAAAAATAAATGGTAATATTGCACTCATAAACAACAAAGTAACTGCATGGGGCAGTTACATCCTACAGGAGGTTATTATGAGAAGGAACAAATTATTGGCAGTGATACTGTCAGCAGC
>CAZABT010000138.1:0-6101 GCA_964483395.1 uncultured Lachnospiraceae bacterium | reverse complement strand
CAGCAATACAAACATCCGATCCTTAAACTTTCGGTTAATTCCGACTTTTGCCAAAAAACGTTCAAGCATTCGACGGGACTGATCTAATCGTTTAGTCTGAAAATCAGTATGAAAATAAATCCTTTGTTTCAAATCTTTACACCTCCATTATAAATGATTGGCAGCACAAACACAATGCTGCATTGTAGTATGATACAGACGCAGTATTATACTGTATCTGTGTACAAAAGTAATTCTTGAATAATTTTTTATCTTCTGTAGTATGAAACATTGGCTGAAGCAGCCGGAATAGCTTAGGTGAGTATAGAATACCACAATTTGGAATTCGACACAATAGGACGATTTTCACATTATGCGGCTTGAGTTGGGAAAGAACTGCGTAAGAGGGAAGAACTGAGTATGCCCCATTTTATCTTGCCTTTTTTTGCATTCTAGTCTATACTTATTGTTGTTAAGGAATATATTCAACTTAAAGGCACATAAACATTAACACAGGGGTAAAAGGAGGTAGTTGTATGAAGTTAGTAGACAGTTATACCGAAGCATGGAAAAGATATGTAGATTTTGGCGGAGTTACAGACAGACCTGGATTTTGGTGGTATGTTCTGGCGAATTTCATTGTTGGGATTATTTTCTCTATCATTAGCAGAATTATAGGAAATAATATTCTTTCCTATCTGTACAGCCTTGCGGTATTGATTCCGGGCATTGCAATCACATGCAGAAGACTGAGAGACGCAGGATACAATCCTTTATGGATTCTTCTCTGTCTGACAGGTATTGGCTCACTCGTTGTTTTGATCTTTACATGTATGCCGACAAAGAATGCTTAATATGATTTACATAAATACCTCTGCCTGAAAGAATGGCAGGGGTATTTTTTTGTGCTCTTTTACACATACTGTCTATACGGCTCATGGATTTTGCCATGGGACTGAATGATATAAGGCAGGTGTGTATTATGAGTGTAGAGTTAATGGTGACAGATGTACATGCAAGGGAAATATTAGATTCCAGAGGAAATCCGACACTTGAGGCAGAGGTATGTGTGAATGCAATTGAAAGGCTGGTATCTCATAGAGAAAGTGCGGGACAGGGACTGATCGGTAAGACCTATACAGGACGTGCAGCAGTTCCTTCAGGGGCCAGTACAGGCAGATTTGAGGCAGTCGAACTACGAGATGGTGAACTCAGATATTTTGGGTTGGGGGTAAAAAAAGCAGTCCAAAATGTGAATACGAAAATCCGCGAAAAGCTGATTGGAATGAATGCACTGAAACAGCGTAACATTGATGCAGCAATGTTAGAACTGGATGGTACAGACAGTAAAGCCAATCTTGGCGCAAATGCAATGCTTGCAGTTTCCATGGCAGCTGCAAGAGCAGCGGCGGCAGCCTTGGAAATGGATTTGTTTCAGTATCTTGGGGGCAGCAATGCGCATTTGCTTCCGATACCGATGATGAATATTTTAAACGGAGGAGCACATGCAAAAAATACGGTGGATTTTCAGGAATTCATGATTATGCCGGTATCCATGAAAAGCTTTCAGGACGGGTTGAGAATGTGTGCAGAAGTGTACCATAACCTGAAAAAACTGCTGCAGGAAAAGGAACTGTCAACCGGAGTAGGGGATGAAGGTGGTTTTGCACCGGATCTGAAGGATGCACATGCAGTTTTGGAATTGATGATGGAAGCAGTCAAAGCAGCGGGTTATCATCCGGGTGAGGATTTTCAGTTTGCATTGGATGTAGCAGCAAGCGAACTGTATTGTGAAGAGGATGGAATGTACCATTTTCCCGGAGAAACCAAAATCATTAAAATGGAACAGGAACGCAACGGTTCTGTGCCGGATGGCGCATATGAAGCAGGGGATTTGAATGGTCTTGAGGAACGCGCGGCAGCGGACGGAGAAACGGATGCGGGTGAGATCACAAGAGATACGGCAGAAATGATTGCCTATTATGAGGAATTGCTGGACAGATATCCGATTCGTTCGATTGAGGATGGACTGGCAGAGGATGATTGGGACGGCTGGAAGGAACTTACCGAGAGGCTTGGGCATCGTGTACAGTTGGTTGGAGATGATCTTTTTGTGACCAATCACAAGAGATTAGAGGCTGGAATCAAGCTGGGAGTTGCCAATGCCATTTTGATTAAGGTCAATCAGATCGGAACCGTGACAGAAACGATGGATGCAATTGAAATTGCACACAAGAATGGATACCATTGTGTGATTTCACATCGTTCAGGCGAAACAGAGGATACATTTATTGCTGATCTGGCGGTGGCTGTCAATGCCGGACAGATCAAAACCGGAGCTCCCTGTCGGGCGGAACGTGTTGCAAAGTATAATCAACTGCTTAGGATTGAAGAAAAACTTGGTTTCTCGTTCAATTCTGTATCAACGATTCAAGATCCTGATAGAATCCGGGATAGGAGATCTTGACGCATTCACTTCCAATGATTTCTGTATTTCCCTCTGCACCCAGTGCGGCAATTGCAAAGGACATGGCAATGCGATGATCCAGTCTGGAACCGATGACAGCTCCTTTGACAGGCTTGCCACCGTTGATGATCATGCCATCTGGCGTCGGCGTAATGTCCACATCCATGGAGGACAGATTGTCAACGATGGCTTCCAGACGATCTGATTCCTTGACACGAAGTTCTGCAGCATCACGAATGACAGTTTGTCCTTCCGCATAAGCAGCCAATACAGCAATGATCGGAAGTTCGTCTATTAAGGTTGGAACGATAGAACCTTCAATGATCACACCATGCAGGGCAGAGGACTTGACCAATATATCGGCAAAAGGCTCTCCGTCAAAGCTTTCATTTAATATTTCCAAATGCCCACCCATTTCCTGAACCACACGAAGCATTCCATTACGTGTCGGATTAATGCCGACATTTTTGATCAGAACTTCAGAATTCGGAACAATCAGTGCGGCCGCAATAAAATAAGCAGCGGAGGAGATGTCTCCAGGTACGATCACACGCTGGCCGACCAAGGTAGGCTCAGGACAGACAGTAATCGTGGTGTTCTCCATGTAAATTTCACCGCCAAAATAATCAATCATCAGTTCAGAATGGTTGCGGGATACATTTTTTTCAGTAACCGAGGTATTACTGTTGGCATATAGACCTGCAAAGAGTACAGCGGATTTTACCTGTGCGGAATCATAAGGACTCATATAATGTATGCCGTCAAGCAACCTTCCTTTGATCTGCAGAGGAGCACAATTGTTATTCAATGCACTGGATATATCTGCACCCATCATAGAAAGAGGTTCTATAATACGGAGCATCGGACGTCGCTGAATAGAGCCGTCTCCGGTCAGCACAGAGTCAAATTGCTGCCCGGCAAGGATACCGGACATCAGACGGATGGTTGTACCGCTGTTCCCGACATCAAGTGTAGCATCAGGAGCATGCAGACCGTGCAGACCGACTCCGTGGATGGTCACGATGCCGTCAGCTTCAGAGGAGGATTCCACCTGAACGCCCAGTTTTTCAAAGCATTCGATCGTAGAAAGACAGTCTGCCCCATAAAGAAAATTGTGTATTTCAGTTTTGCCGGTAGCTAAAGCTCCAAGCATAACCGCTCTGTGTGTAATGGATTTATCGCCGGGAACGGTGATTTCACCGGTCAGACGGGTTGCTTTTTTAAATATCATAATAGAAATCCTTTCAGTTGCGTTCATAGATCGTATATTTTTCTTCCCGCAGCAGCCATCCGGCAGCATGGAGAGCAATTTCATCATAAAACTCTATTCTGAGAGCTCCCTCTTCAAATTCGCGGTTATGGATGATACCGATATTTTTAATACTGATTTCATGTCCGGCAAGCAGGGAAGCAATTGTGGCAATGATACCGGTCTGATCCGGAATATCACAATAGAGCGCATATACCTTCTTAATCGGACCCAGAGAGGCATCCTGCATGGAATCACGGTAATCCTTGGCTTCTGCAAAAAAATCATAGAGCATGGAAGCGTCGTGTTTCAGGATCCCCTGTCGGACAGTGTCCAATTTTGCAATATAGTCTTCTAATAATGTACAAATTTGCGCACTGTTTGTCAAGCAGATATCCTGCCACATCACAGGAGAGGAGGAGGCTATCCGGGTAATATCCTTGAAGCCGCCGGCCGCGAGTGTACGCATGATCTCTTCCTTGTTATCATGTTCCTTAACGAAGTCGACCAGTGATGCCGCGAGAATATGCGGCAGATGTGAGATCGCTCCGGTGGCGTGGTCGTGCTGTGCAGCATCCAGAATGATCGGAATGGCACCAAGAGAGGAGACCAAAGACTGCATCCGCATGACGGACTCCTGTGGTACATGCTCTGCGGGTGTCAGAATATAATAAGCATTTTCCAACAGCCGGTCACTGGAATGAATGTAGCCGGATTTTTCAGAGCCGGTCATAGGGTGACCACCGATAAAGTGTTCTGACAGACCGGCGGAATATACGCTGCTCATGATGTTCCCCTTAACGCTTCCGACATCTGTCAGAATGCAGCCGTCAGAAATCAGAGAAGTCAAACGGCATAAGGCTCCGGCATTTTTCAGAACCGGAGCACATAGAAATATAAAGTCACAGTTGCAAAAGGAATCATCGATATCGGTACATATGACATCAACAATGCCATCATTCTGTGCAGCCAGCAGAGAATGCAGGTCGGGATCATAGGCAACCACCGTTGCCGTCAAAACTGCTTTTTTATATGCCTTGGCGATCGAACCGCCGATCAGACCAAGGCCAATAAAGCCGATTGTTGTTTCCATTATGAAAAACTCCTGTTCATCAGTTTGCAGAATGGTTTGATTTCCTCACATAGAGCATCAAACTGTGGGAAGGTCAGAGACTGCGGGCCATCGGAGAGCGCATTGGCAGGGTCGTTATGCACCTCAATCATTAATCCGTCGGCACCGACAGCTATGGCTGATCGGGAAAGGGGTGAAACATATGCTCTGACACCGGTTGCGTGGGAGGGGTCTACAATGACCGGAAGATAGGTCTTGGACTTCAATACCGGAACCGCACTGATATCCAGTGTATTTCTGGTAGCTGTCTCAAAGGTACGGATGCCGCGCTCACACAGGATGACATTGGGATTCCCTTCTGAAATGATATATTCGGCAGCATTCAGCCATTCGTCAATCGTTGCGGAAAGACCTCGCTTCAACAGTACAGGAAGACCTGCATGGCCGGCTTCCTTGAGCAGAAAGAAATTCTGCATGTTGCGGGCACCAATCTGAATCATGTCCACATATTTTACGGCAGCATTGATGGCATCCAGACTGATGACCTCACTGATGGTTGCCAGACCGGTTTCTTTGCCTGCTTCCTGCAGATAACGCAGACCATCTTCACCAAGTCCCTGAAAGGCATAAGGAGAGGTGCGGGGCTTGTAGGCACCGCCGCGCAAAATCGTAGCACCGGCTTTTTTGACATTTTGTGCAATCAGCATAAGCTGCTCCTCTGTTTCAACAGCACAGGGACCGGCCATAATCGTAAGCGTATCAGGACCGATGACGGTATTTCCGACATGAATGTTGATCGGTTCGGGATGAAATTTCTTGTTTGACAGTTTGTAGCTTTCCGTAACAGGGACGATTTTATCAACACCCTCAAATATTTCAAGGTTGTCATAGGCAAGCTTGGATTTATCACCGACAACGCCGATGATGGTAACCTCTTTACCTTGTGACAGATGTGTTTCAAGTCCTTTTTTCTGTATGGTGTTGACAACGGTAGTGATATTTTCAGGGGAAGCCCCCGGTTTCATTACGATAATCATATGATTCGCCTCTCTTTGATTAGATTTAGCAATATTGCTTCAATGTTGATATTCATTTTAGCGAGTTCGCGTATGCTTGTCAACACTTAAATACATTAAAGTGTAACGCTTCAACGTGATAAATTAATAAATTTGTTAAATATGTATAAAGAACTTGCATTTTGCATTTCTTTTTATTACAATATTACCATGGGTAGTTAACCAAATGACTGCGGAAATCTGGAACGGTCATAACAAAAAGCATTGGAGGAACTTGAATATGAATGTTTACACAACTGACAAGATTCGTAACGTGGT
>CAZABT010000137.1:0-6129 GCA_964483395.1 uncultured Lachnospiraceae bacterium | reverse complement strand
TATTTGAATCATCAAAACCATTGTATATGGACAGATTTTTTGACAAGGCATTTGAAAACTTCTTTTCAGATTTTTCAAATGTAGGCTTCTCGGATAATTTCCATACCGACCTGATCGAAAGAGACGGTGAATATGTATTGGAAGCAGAACTTCCGGGCTTTAACAAGGAAGATATCAACATCGACCTGAATCAGGATGTCCTGACCATCAGCGCCGTCCACGACGAGGAATCAGAGGACAAGAAGAGCAAGAAATACCTCCGCAGAGAGAGGCGGTACCAGTCCTATCAGAGAAGCTTCCGCGTACCGGATGTTGCTCCCGAGGATATCAGCGCTTCCTACGAAAAGGGTATCCTGGAACTGAAGTTCCCGAAGAAGGAACCGGCAGAGCCGGAGGTTAAGAAGATAGAAGTTAAATGATCCATTCACAAGTATTTTTCCAAGAAGACAGCCCTGCGGGAATCATTCCTGCGGGGCTGTCTTTTAATACATACAGCTTATATAAAAGTTCTTTTAAACGCTGAAAATTACCTTTGCAGCCAAAACAGCTGCGACACTTAACACAACACTGAGAACTATGTATAGAACTGCAGTCACTGCTGAACCTGCCTTTATCAAGTCAAAAGTCTCAAGTGCAAAAGTGGAAAATGTAGTGAAACCGCCGCATACTCCTACCTTCAAAAACAACAGAAGTCTTGGATCAATAGCGGAATGCTTCTGTGACACTGCCACAATGACCCCAATCAGAAAGGCTCCTGCTACATTGATGCAAAAGGTCTTAATTGGAAACTGTGTTTGTTCAGAAATTGGAATCATAGACAGCAAATATCTACAAACCGACCCAATAAATCCCCCTATGCCTACTATTACACAGTTAAGCATAATCGCTCCTCCTTGACTTTCTCAATCTCTATGCTATACTTGAACAAGTTGAGTGACCATTTCATCTTTCACTCCGATTCGTCTGTTCGAGACCTTCCAGACGTAAAACAAAACTAAAGGAGATTATTAAAATGAAAAAAAACAGGATTTACAAACTCACGCAGGCAGCGGTAATTGCTGCTGTCTATGTCATTTTGACATTTGTGGCCAGTTCACTTGGACTGTCAAGCGGTGTCATTCAGGTTCGGTTATCCGAAGCCTTAACCATTCTTCCCTACTTTACCCCTGTTGCAATTCCCGGATTATTCATTGGCTGTCTGGTAAGCAATCTGCTGACCGGATGTATGCCACTCGATGTGATCTTCGGCAGTATTGCAACCTTGCTTGGTGCCATCGGAACATACTTCATCGGAGCATGGTCTCATAAAAACATGAATCCTGCCACAGCCAAAGCACTGATGTGGATGACTCCACTTCCGCCCATCATAGCAAACACTCTGATCGTCCCGCACATTCTCGCCTTTGTATACCGCTTCAAAGGTTCCATTTCTTATTTTATGCTGACGGTAGGAATCGGGGAACTGATTTCCTGTGGATTGTTTGGTCTGCTTCTTCTTTTCACTTTACGAAAATATGAAACTACCCTCTTTCCAAAAGCATAGAAACAGATACAAAATTTCTAGATCAGATTCTCCGGATTCAGGCATTCCAGTTCCGGCACAACGAATATTCCATCCTTGCGGATCAGTACGTCATCAAAATAAATCTCTCCTCCACCATACTCAGGAGTCATAATCAGTACCAGATCCCAATGGATGGCAGATTCATTTCCGTTTGGTGCCTCGTCATAGCACATGCCGGGCGTGAAATGAATCGAACCTCTGATCTTTTCGTCAAACAGAATATCCTTCATGGCTTTTGTAATATACGGATTAACACCGATTGCAAATTCCCCGACATAACGGGCACCCTCATCCGTATCAAATACCTTGTTAATCTTCTCGGTATCGTTGGCCGTTGCCTGAACAATCTTACCATGTTCAAAGGTCAAGGATACCTTTTCATATGTGAATCCCTGATATAACGATGGCGTATTATACGTGATCACTCCATTCACAGAATCTCTGACAGGCGCCGTATATACCTCTCCATCCGGAATATTCAATTCACCCGCACATGCGATTGCCGGGATATCCTTGATGGAAAATGTAAGATCAGTATCCTTTGCAACCAGACGCACCTTGTCTGTACGATTCATATAAGCAACCAGACTCTTCATTGCTTCGTCCATTTTGGAATAATCCAGATTACATACTTTGAAATAGAAATCCTCAAAATCCTCCGTACTTGTCCCGCATAATTGTGCCATTGCTTCATTCGGGTAGCGAAGCACTACCCAGCGTGTTCTTGGCACGCGGATTTTATGGTGTACCGGCGTTGAATATAGTCTTTCATACAGAGACAGCTTCTCCGGCGGAACATCTGACAGCTCTGATACATTGTTTGTACCTCTGACTCCGATATAGCAGTCCATCTTCGACATTTCCAAAGCATCGACCTCTGCCATGATCTTCAGCTGTTCCTCACTACAGTTCAGCAGCATCTCCCTCTGTACCTTTTGACTTGTATAATGTGGAAACGCCTGTCCTCCCGCCTGATATATTTCTTTGACCAGCTGTCTTGCCAGATCTTCTGTCGCCTCTCCGATATAATGCACATATACCTTCTCTCCCTGCTTTACCTTACAGGAATAGTTGACCAGATTATGCGCCAATGTTTTGATTCTCTCGTCCATCTTTTGACTCCCTTTCTGAATGATCGTTCGAACGTCCGAACTTTATTTGATAAATGTAATATATTTATTCCCATACTGTGTAAACAAATCATCTGAATCATTCATGCCCATCTTGGCTATTGTGCCCTCGGTCGGATTAAACAGTATCGTGTTTTTCTCATCATAACCAACAAGCAATACACTCTCTTCATTACCTATCGTTGCCATGACCGGAAAACCTCTGTTCACGTAATACAATACAGAATCGAGTGAGCAGCCTGTCAGTTCCAAAATATGAGCATCCGTATTCTCCTTCAGAATCTCCATTGCATTTTTACCGGAAGCCAGCAGTTCTGAAGTTTCCTTATAGGCACCTGCACTCCTCAGCAGTTCATCCAGACAGATTGCCAGAGAACTTCTGCCCTCAGACACCTGCTCTGCTGTAATTCCTTCTATTTCCATTTTGGAAGCCCTGCTCCCGTAAGCCCAGACATATGCACACTGATCATCTACGACAACACCGCTCAGTCTTACCGCTTCATTCACAGCATCCGTCTCATCTGTATATACACCGGCAATGCCTCCATGAGCATACACATAATATCTGGCATTCACATTCTCACTTTTCTCCAGACCTACATTATGATTTCCCTCATACAAAACCTGTTTCGGTGTCAGAAGCTTTGACATCTTATAGGAAGACTCTTTCGTCAATGTTACCTGCAGTGTTGTTTCCCGCTCTGACGTAACTACCTTTTTCAGCACATTTTTTCCGGTTGTCTCTATCAGGTTATTCATGATCTGGTCATTTGCAATGATTGTATAATTTCCTGTCTCCGAATCCTTTTGCAGACGTTCCAGGTTGATGACATTGTCTGTAATCTTGATATTTGTCACATAAATATTATTGTGCTCGTATTCCTTCAGGATATTCTGTTCTTTATCCTCTATCCGCACGGTATACATCGGAAATACAGTTCTGCCCATGGAATCCCTGGCAATATCACTTCGTTTTGCTATTCCATATATAAAATCTTCATCCATAAAGCCAAGAGGAACAATCGTATCTCCTGTATCTGCCTTGACCTCAACCGGTACCGTTCCATTCAGATTCATTAACAAAATTGTATCAGAGGTGTAGATACTGTCGCCGGTCTGCCATGCCACAACGCTGTTATCATTGGATACCACAAATCGATTCTCTGTCAATCCCGTCACAACCTCCTGATACGTTCCGGAAAGCAGATTGATTTCGTAAATCGTTCCATCCATCATCATATACAGCAGACTTCTCTTATTCACATAAGAGAGACAATTTACATCCTGCTTTAGCAACTCATAGGATTTCGTACAAGGTATATAGATTTCTTCCTCAATGGAATTCAGCACCGTATCATAATGGTAGATTGCAGCACCAACCTCACCCTCATGCTGTCCACGATTCATATAGCCATATACCATAAATCTGACATTCCCCGCTTCATCGATTGACAAAATCTTGATATCATGTTCATTATAATAGGTTCTTGCATCGTCATGATCCTTATCCCAAAAAGCAAACAGCTTGGCCAAATATCCTGTCGAATTATTATAGCTATAAAGGGCATGGTCTTTGACGAAGCACAGAATGCCGCCGTCAGTGCTTTCACTCAACTGCGGTTCCTCATCTGCAATTCCTAGCAGCAGTTGATCTTTAACAAGTATCGTTTGGTCAGGATCAAATAATTGATTCATTGTTCTTTCAAATTCTAACAGATAAATTCTCTCTGAACCGCGCCTGATCCGATAGAATTCCTGCACATCAAACAAGTCTTCCTTTACCGCTACGCGATAGGTCATCACCATAGTTGCATATTCAGAATCCATCTCCTTGATCTTCAAATCAGTATCCGTTACTACACGCGGATTCAAATCTCCCCAGGTTAACTGTTCAAAATTAGAATGGATATTCACATACCCAAAGCTGGAATTATCTCCTTCCGCATTGGTTTCCATATTTTGAACAAGATCCTTCGCCTGTTCCTTGTCAAAAGTCTTTTCATGAAACTCATTAACGAAATCCATTTTTTCCGTCAGATACAGTTCCCCAGGATTGATGATCCTTGTATAATATCTGATTTCCTGACTTGTTCCCACATTCAGCTTTAATACAAGCAGATACTCTGTCTCAGGCTCAATCAGATCCTTCAGGTATAAGGTTGCCGATACATAACCCTTCGCATCCTCCTGTGTATAATCCGTGACAGTGGTATCCTCCACCAAGCGCTGCATGTCCATGCTTCGAATCTCATAAGACAACCCCTTAATTGTAGGTCCGAAGGTTTTGATCTTGATTGGCAGACTTCGCTTTTCCTGCAGCGGAGTAATAGAATCACGCAGATAGTTTCCCTCCATTGCAGACGCATACCCATGGAGACAATTGATATACTGATTATTCACTTCCATATAAACAAGAGGAAAGGTCGCAGGCTTCATTTCAGCCGTCAGATCCGTATTTCCACGGTTCATGATCGTACTGATGATGATGGTTGCAGAGATAAAGACTGCTATACATACCCCTATCTTGATTAAAGCTTTTTTCATTGACTACTCCCTGTCAGTTTTCCTTTAATAACTCATTCAGCATCGGATTCACATGTAAGGCTTCTATTAGCTGCTGTGTATCCGCTGCATCTGAGACCGCATGCCTGCTCCGCACTGCCCGGATCAAAATATTCTTAGGTGTATGCTGCATATCAATGAATTCCAACACCTGCACATCGTATCCCTGCTGCTCCAGCAGATTGGCTCGAATTCCATCTGTTAACAAGGCAGATATCCTTTCCTGAAGCAATCCATATTTGAATACCGGTGCCAGTAATGCGCTTTGTATCTGCCCATTCAATTCATGCTGACAGCACGGAACCGATAAAATGACTGACGCCTTCCATTTTACAGCCTTCGCTAAGGCATAGTCCGTAGCGGTGTCACATGCATGAAGTGTTACAACCATATCCACCTCATTTGTTTCATTATATGTACTGATATCTCCACACACGAATTTCAGATGATCGTATCCATATCGCTCACTCAGTTGGTTACAATGCTCTATGACATCTTCCTTGAGATCAAGACCCACAATAGAGAGATCATAATTTCTGACAACCTTCAGATAATAATACATGGCAAAGGTCAGATAAGACTTTCCACAGCCAAAATCAATGATCTGAATCCTCCGATCAGTCGGAAGCTTTGGTACGATATCCTCAATCAATTCAAGAAAGCGATTGATCTGCTTAAACTTATCGTATTTTGCCCGGACAATTTTACCCTCATGGGTCATAACTCCCAAATCTTCCATAAACGGAACATCATTGCCTTCTTCAATCAGATATTTCTTCTTTCGGTTATGTGACAGACTGGTGACACCCTTGGGACCTTCATACTGCACCATATGCTTTTTCTTAAGCATAACGCTGCCCCGTTTGCTGGAAA
>CAZABT010000136.1:0-6220 GCA_964483395.1 uncultured Lachnospiraceae bacterium | reverse complement strand
GTAGGTTCAAAATACAAGAGTTGTCGTACACCCCAGGAAATCTATCTTTATTATAGCTGATGATGTGTGATTTTGCAATACTATTGTCTGATTTTTTTCATTTATCCATACTGTATTCTCACTATTTTCCATTTTAGTAGTAAATACACACTTCTTTTCCTTCCCATGTTTTCAATTTAACATGAGTCTCATCACTCTCTTCGATGTATTTAGGCAGCAGCGGCACCTTGCCGAGTCCTTCCGGAGAATTCAGAATGTATTGTGGTATTGCAAGTCCTGAAGTATGTCCTCTCAGATATTTCATGATCCGCAGACCTTCGTCCACCGTAATCTGAAAATGCTTCGTACCAACAACCTGTTTCGGATGAAAAATGTAATATGGTCTGACACGTGCCTGCAGCAGTTCCTCATTAAGAAGCTGCACCACATATTTGTTGTCATTGATGCCCCTCAGAAATACCATCTGATTTCCCAACGGAATCCCTGCATCCGCCAGCCTGTTGCATGCGGCCATGGATTCCTCCGTAATTTCTCCCGGATGATTGAACTGCACATTTACGAACAGCGGATGATACTTCTTCAGCATATTGACAAGTTCGTCTGTAATGCGCTGCGGCATTGTCACGGGAACCCTTGTACCTATTCTTATGATTTCCACGTGCTGAATATGATATACACCTGAAATTACTTTTTCCAGTGTTTCATCTGTCAGTGTCAAAGGATCGCCGCCGGTAATCAGCACATCCCTGATTTCTGTATTTTGGCGGATATATTCAATGGCCGCCTCTATATCCTCCCACTTTGCATGCTGATCCACTTCTCCGATGCGGCGTCTGCGCTGGCAATGCCTGCAGAACATCGGGCAGGAGCTTGTCACATTGATAATCAGGCGATTAGGGTATCTGCGCGTGATGCAGGGTGCCGGATTCGTATACTCCTCCTTCATCGGATCAAGCTTGCCACTTTCATCATTTTCAAAAGCCGATGGAATGGCCATCTTGTTAATGGGATAATTCTGATTGTTAAAATCCATCAACGATAAGTAATAGGGTGTCGTCGCCCATCTGTACTTATGAGAGATATTTCTGATTGTTTCCTTTTCTTCCTCTGACAGCTTCAGAAAATGACCCAAAGTTTCCTCAGAACTGATTCTGTTCTTAATTTGCCATCTCCAATCATTCCAGTCATTTTCATCAGCTTGAAAATAATCCAGAATGGCCTGCTTATGTTCTTTCCTCTTGGCATTCCTTTTCGTTTCTGTTTCTTCCATGAATTTCTGCTTGAATTCAAGGAAATTGCCAATAGAATCTTTCAGTTCATCTGCTCTCTCCAAAGATATCTTTCTTTTCTCATCCATACGCTTATCACTCTTTCCTGATTTTTGCGAGTTCCTCAGCATATTGTTCCATGCCGACTGCCTTATCATGCTCGTAGCGTTCTGCCTTTTTATCCCAGACCTTTGTGTAATGTTCATCCCACTTATGATCATTCAGAGTGGAGCATGATGCCTTCAGCACCTCTCCAAAATATTCGGTAAACAGCTCTGCACCCACCGTATTCAGATGTCTTCCCTCATCCGGCGAATGTATTTTATAATCAAGACCGATTTCCTCAGCCAGCATATCAAAATTCACATATCCAACATTATACCCAAGTGCTATGGTCATAATCTTAGCATCATATTCCAGCGCCCAGTTCGGAGTTCCTGCAGGGGGTTTCATCAGTATGACTGTAACATCGTTGTCTTGACATAGCTCAATCAGCTTGCGCAGATAGGTAATACTCTTCTTTCCAAGCTCATACTCATCTCTCGTATCATAGCCGGTAAAGCCAAACGCAGTCGGTGATGTTCCAAACTGCATCAAATGTCCGTTATAGGTCACCGGTTCATCCTTAAAGCACCAAACAAGATCCTCCATTGTCAGTTCATTCCATCTTGAATGAAAACGAAACAATGGGAAAATATAATCTGTAAGCTTTTCAACGTCTGCCTTAGAAGACATTACCGCATCAATTTTGGTTTTTGACAATTGCAAGCCATCCAAAGCCTTGCGATTTGACGGTTCCTCTACAAAATCATCAGAATGTCTGATAAAAGTTACATCCACAACTACCACCTTAGGCTTGTTATGCTGTATCGAATCCTTGACCATATAGTAGGACTGCCACATCGTCTGTGAAGCATTGCCTCGCACATACGATGTATAGCCATACTTCTCCCACAGCCAAATCGGTGAAATTGCATCATAGACTGTGCTTGGTCCAACAAATACAACATCCAGCGGAAGCTCCTCATCATAAAATTCCTGAGTGATCCTTCCATCCTGATTTTCGGAAACATATTTCGGCATAAACAGCTTATTTGCAAAGAAAATAGCTGCTGCAACAAATGCTGTTTCCAGTATGATCATACAGATCTTTTTCATCTTATCTCTCATTGATTCTCACAACCTCAAAATTGTATATAGATAAATTGGCTTGCATCATATCCAAAGCCATAATAGCCATATATGGCAACTAACAACGTAAATACAGTACAGAACACTACCTGTACAAAACGTGGCAGACCGAAAAGTCTGTCTCGAATGCTCTTGGTTCTCTGCAGCAGACTGACAATCAAGACCACAAAACAGGCAACGACCACAATCTTCAGATCATCCTTCGGCAAATCCATGGAATAAAATTCTTCCAAACGGAAGCTGCTCCAGTCGCGGAACAGGTTCACGATCATCTGAACAGCAGCCTTAATGCTTGGCGATATATCGAACACCCTTAACAATGCCATCAGCCAAAAGGTTCTGAATATCTGAAAGGCTTTAAAGCGATTATCCGCAGGATTTATGTGAAAATGTGCATTGATTTTTTGGGAAACAGGAGCAAACTCTTCTCCCAGCATGATAAAGAAGCAGTTTAAAAGCCCCCATGCTACATACCGATTCTCCGAGCCATGCCACATACCCGTCAAGACCCATACCCCAAGCATCGGCAGATATATCGGAAGCCTCTTCCCGATTTCTTCACTCAGATTTTTCTTTGTCCATTTGCCCATATTAATCACATTCTTACTGATAGACAATGGATAAAATATGTAGTCCTTAAACCATGTACCAAGTGTAATGTGCCATCTTCTCCAATATTCCGAAATGCTCTTGGAGAAAAACGGTCTTTCAAAATTCTCAGTCAGCCTAATTCCAAACAGTTCTGCGACACCGATGGACAAATCAATTCCACCTGAAAAATCTGTATAAATCTGCATCGAGTATAAAAATACCGCAATCAGTACATACAATCCACGATATTCATTTACCGGATCAGCCACCAGCCTGACATAAGCAGCTACCCGGTCTGCAATAATCAGTTTTTTAAACAGTCCCCATACAATTCTTACAAAACCACTTTTGATGGCATACCATGAAAATGTCTTTTCTCCGTATAGTTCCTGAGACAGTTCTCCAAAACGGCTGATCGGCCCTTGAATGATCTGTGGAAAAAAAGAAACGAACAATGCAAACTTCCCAATATGACGATTTGCCTCGTATTTCCCATAATATACATCCACCAGGTACCCCATAGACTGAAATGTATAAAATGATATTCCAAGCGGAAGCATGAAGAAATCAATGAAATCCGTCTTTCCATAAAAGGTCAGTCTAAACAGATTGATATTGGATATGAAAAAATCATTGTATTTCAAAAATGCCAATATTCCAAAATTCAGAATCAGACACAGGAACAAAATTCTCCTTTGTTTTTTCTTGATCTTGGACTTATATATTTTCTTTTCTTCTTTTGTAATCTGCTCCTTATGTGCCTGCAGATATTCCTTCTGACGCTTATGCACATCCGAAATCCATATTGCACACAGAAATGTAGAAATTGTTGTGAAAACAATATAAAATCCATTGCTCAGACCTGAGGCGAAGTAAAATGCATAGCTTGCGCAAAGCAATACAAGCCACTGCAATTTCTTCGGGACAATATAATAGACAAGCAACACACTTATCACAAAAGCTGCAAATTTTAACGAAACAAAAGACATGGTTATCTTGCCCTACCTATTCCTCTTCTAATCTTTGGATTAAAGCATAAATTGCTTTGGCTGAATTAAAATTTTCAGGAATCAGATGCTCTGCGTTGATTTCAACATCATACTCATCCATCAATTCACCAACCAGATTGACAACATCAAAGGATGTCAGTATCTTTTTATCAATCAGTCCTGTTTCCTGCATAAAATCCACTTCCGGGTGTAACTCCGCTAATAACTCCAACAGCTTTTCCATTTCATTTTCCTCCATCTATATATTGTTCCTTTAGTTTCATTCTGTCCGTCTTACCGTTCTGTGTCTGTGGCAGCTTCTCCAGCCTGTGCAGTACATTAGGCATCATATATCTCAAAAGTCTGGTCTGCAGTGCTTCGATCAGCTTCACATCATCATATGCATCGGTTTCGTAAAACAATACGATTTTTTCCTTTTTCTTATGGAACAGGCAGCACGCTGCGCGAATACCGGGCAGGCTGTTTACCACCGCCTCAATCTCTCCCAGCTCAATGCGATGTCCCATATGCTTGATCTGTGAATCCTTTCTGGAACTGAATACCAGCTCACCATACTCATTGTATTGTGCCAGATCACCGGTTCTGTAAATACATTCCGGATAACAGGTCTGCAGAGGATTTTGTGTAAATACCTCTCTCGTCTTCTCCGGTGCATTATAATATCCATGTGCAAGGCAGGTTCCTTTGACACATATTTCTCCGATCCTGTTTGCTTCCGTGATCAGCCGATCCTGTTCGTCCAGCAAAAACACCTCTGTATTTCCAAAGGCTTTGCCGATTGGTATCGTTTCTTCGTTGCTAAATTCTCTGTCTACTATGTAATAGGTACACACACCGGTAATCTCTGTCGGTCCATAGATTTGTACAAAGACCACCTCCGGATAATTCTCTTTCCAATAATTAAAGCATTTGGTCGGCATCGCCTCTGCTCCGAAGATGACCTTGCGCAGCGCATCCGGATGCAATGTTTTGAAGCCCCTCAGGGTAGAAATCATTTTCATGGCAGATGGAACCCATCGAATTGTAGTAATATGATAATCCTGCAAAAACTGCAGCAGCTTAATCGGAATGGTAAAGTCATCCGGCGGTACGATTCCCATGGTTGCCCCGCTCCGCAGTGTGCAGTAAATGTCAATTAGAGATGCGTCAAAGTAGAACGGTGCCTGATTGGCAATGACATCCTCCTCCGTAATCCCGACTTCCTCACAAAAGTGTTCCACATAATCAATCAGAGAACGATGACATACAACAACTCCTTTGGGTACGCCGGTAGAACCGGAAGTATAGAGAACATAGATCGGATCGGTGTCCAATGCCCTGCTCCGTATGGCTTGAAGCTCTGTTTCATCTGCGATTGTCTTGACCAGTTCTGAAAACAACAATAATCTGCGATTTCCAAACAGTTCCTTGGCGGCTGACAGATTAGATTCATCTGTGATGACAGCAAAGGGATTGAGGTTTTCCAAAATCAGTTGTATACGATATTCCGGCATTTTTGTATCAATAGGAATATAAAAGTTCCGGCTGTATAATACGCCCCAAAAGGCAGCCATATTAAGTGGGGATTTCTCCATGTAGATCATAATCGGTGCGTTGATTGTATCATAAGATATCAGTGCTGTTCCAATGGAGTGTGCATCCTTGAGAATCGCTCCATAGGTATATGCTGTCTTTTCATCAAAATATGCTGTTTTATCAGAATTGCGTTCTGCGGCTGTCTCCAGATATGCAAGAATATTTGTAATCATATGTCCGTCTCCGTCAAAGTATGTCAGGTATGACCTGTTTCGGTCATGCAATAGCAAATGGAATTATATCATTTTGACAGACATAAGTCAATCAATCAAATTCCCCCGATACATACTGTACCGGGGGATTATTTTGATCATCTTATTTCAAATCTTTATAAAGAAGCTGCCTCATCAACAATCTTCTTCAGTGCTGCAAGTGCCTCATCAGGAAGCTTATCATAGCCTTCCTTCTTTGTTGCAAAGCCTTCTACTGCACTGACACGACTCTGCATTGCATTCTTTAATGCTGCTACATAATCCTTGTCTGAAAGGTTCGGCTTGAAGTCACCGGTCTTGCCTGACCAGTCGTACATGATCTCAATGTCTTCAAAAGGACCCCACTTCTCGAAGTTAGCCTTCTTCTCAACGA
>CAZABT010000135.1:0-6266 GCA_964483395.1 uncultured Lachnospiraceae bacterium | reverse complement strand
TCGAGAAAAGCAGGATCATAGTCTATATCAAGCGCCTTTTATCATTAGAAGACGTAAGGAAGGCAAGACAGTTGGACCGATTCTTTCGACAATAGGTGTGGTTCTTCTAATTGGAGTAATCTGGCTGATCCTCACTGCGCTGATGGCTTTGATTTTAGGCGTAACCTTTTCAATTATCATGTCGGTGGGAGTGTGAGCGCAGGGGGATGAACCAAGAATATGGAGGCAGTAGATATAATGAATGATACATTACGAGAGTATTTAAGCTATGGTCAATTGATTGTTCCAATACTGAAAATCAAGAAAAACATTCAACCGGAGGAAGTGAACTGGGGAGACCGGGATCAGTATTTTCTGTATTATCCTTCTCCGTGTAAAAAGGCGGATACGCTGGTCGTTTATATTCATGGGGGTGGTTGGAATGCCGGTTCTCCAAAGGATTTTTATTTCATCGGACAGAAGATTGCGCTGGAGGGCTTTGATTGTATGATGCTTGGATATCGCAAGGCATCCAAGTATCACTACCCTGAGATTAGCGAGGATATATTTGAGGGGTATGTGAAGCTGAGAGAACATTTGAAGAGAAGGGATGCAAGCATTCTAAGACCGTTATTATGGGGTCGTCTGCAGGAGCACATCTGGGGGCACTTCTTTGCTTTGACAGAGAAAGACAGGCACAGCATAATATACAAACAGATGAATTTGATGGATTCATTTCTCTTGCAGGGCCATTATGTTTCGATTATCCTCAGACTGGTGCCTGTAACCAGTTGATGAAGAATTTCTTTGGGGACGGCGATTCTTTAAGCTGGAAAGTGGGAGATCCCTCCTTGAAACTCAAGGAATATCAGAAGACAAAGCTGCTGCTGATTCAAAGTAAGCACGATGGAATCATCGGTTTTGAACAGGCGAAAGCCTTTGCGGACAAAGCAGAGTCTCTGCATATGTCTATACGCTTTTATGAAGTACAGGAAAAACAAAATACGCACTCTGCGTACAGTGCAGGAATTTTTCTGAAGGACAGAAAGGATTCTCCGACATTGGAACAGGTTTTTCATGAACTGGAGGGAACTGACGATATCACAGGATTGGAGAGATGAAAGCATGGCTTGTGCAGTCATATTTGATATGTATGAGACTTTAATCACACTGTTTGCATGTCCGGTATATTTTAGTCAGCATATGGCTGAGGATATGGGGATTGACGTGAATGATTTCAGAGAGCTGTGGAAAACGACAGAGACGGCGCGTTCCATAGGAGAAGCAACTCTGGAGCAGGTTTTGGAAAGTATTATGCGGGAAAAACAGTGCTTTTCAGAGGAGCGCCTGCATTTGATTGTTCAAAAAAGAATTTCTGTAAAGCGGGAAAGCTTCCAACACATCCACCCCGGCATTATTCCAATGCTTGCCGAACTGAAAAACAGGAATATTAAAATAGGTCTCATCAGTAATTGCTATTCTGAGGAGGCAAAATTGATTCGTGAGAGCGTATTGTTTCCGTATTTTGATGCGGTCTACATGTCCTACGAGCAGGGAGTACAAAAACCGGATGAGGAAATATTTCACCGCTGCATAAATGCACTTGGAGTTGCACCGGAGGAGTGTCTGTATATTGGTGACGGTGGCAGCTATGAGCTGGAAACGGCGGAGAAAATTGGGATGAAAGCACTTCAGGCTGCATGGTATCTCAAGGATGAACCCATGCAGCCTGCTAAGAGGATGGAACACTTTCGACAGCTTGATACGCCGTCAGAGATTTTTGATTACATTGTCATGATTTGATTCTTTGCTTTGTTCTTGTGATCAAGTCCTCTGCGGACGAGGTGATGGCTCCGGTGGGACAGGCAGTTTTACAGGAACCGCAGCGGATGCATTCCGGATCATTGGGATGCTCCCAAACTTTGATATCCATACCGCAGGCTTTTTGACAGGCACCGCATTGAATACACTGATCCTTATCTACATGATAACGATAGAGGGAAATCGGATTGCAGAGCCCATATACAGCCCCCAACGGACAGAGGTATTTGCAGAAGGGACGTTGTGACTTGACTGCCAGCAGAAGAATCAGGATTAATAATGTTACCTTCCACCAGTAGCGGAAGCCGATGGCACTTTGCAAAGAAACATTCATAATTGTAAGCGGAATGCCGCCCAGCAGTATACCGCTGGGACAGACCCATTCACAGAACCAAGGCTGCCCAAGTCCGGTCTGATCCTTGATGCCTGCCGGAAGGATGAGCACCAGTACAGCAAGAACAATATATTTTATGTATCGCAGATATTTGTGCCCGGGCAGATTTTTAATCTTCGTCAGGAAAGGAATCTTGTGACACAAATCCTGTGCGAGTCCGAAAGGACAAAGCCAGCCGCAGATCAAACGACCCACGGTTGCACCAAATATCATAAGGATTCCGAGTACATAGCATGTAAAGTGGAACTGACGGCTGTTGAGAACAGCCTGCAAAGCACCAATAGGACAGGCAGCAAGCGCACCGGGGCACGAATAACAATTAAGACCGGGTACGCAGAACTGTTTGGTAGAACCGGTATAAATCTGACCATTGGCAAAACCCTTGGCATACCCGTTGGTAAGAGCAAACCAAACTGCCTGTGTGATCAGCCGTAGTCGACCGTGTTTTTGCTGTTTGTTCATGTCTGCTTCCTCCTTAGCCGATGCCGATACATTCCAGACAAATATTCACGGCTTTTTTCATCACAACCAAATGCTCACCGCGTAAGCGGCCAAGCACAAAGAAAATGATGCCTGTGAGGAACAGAGCATAACTGCCCCATCTGTACACTGTTTTCATTTTGCATCCTCCTGAGGTATATCAGCTTGAAGTACATCTGTCTGTGTGTCGGGCAGACGGAAGGAAGCCATGAACAGTAGCACAATGTCCAGTATAACAATTATACCTTGTGCAATGTAAGGGATCATATAGGAATCAAAGCCGCCTGCATTGATATAGATGTTTCTGATATAAATGCATGCATGCACCAGACTGAAAATCAAACCACAGCCAGCCACCCGCAGAAGTATACGACATAAGGAGCGGTCTGGAATGTTCTTACTGTGTGCAAGCAGATACAGCAAAGCAATAACTGCCAGAGCGCCGGAGAAACCTTCTGCCAAATAGAAAGCTGTCTCTCCGACAACTTCAGAGAACGCATCAGGATTTGCAGGCAGGTAATTGCCCAACGCTAAGCCGATGTAGTGCACATCCGATAATGTCATCCAGGCATTGAACAGTGACAGCAGAAGAGAAATGATGAGAAACGGTTTATACCATTTTTGACCTTTCATAGTTACTGCACCTCCTTCTGTTCATCTAATTTTTGCTCCAGATAGTTTTTCCATTGCGCTTTATCCTGTGAACCAACCATAAAGTCAATGACTTCCCCATTTGCATTGAGTACATATGTTGTCGGGAAATTGTGTACATTCTTGTTTATAAAGTTTTTTGCGAATGAGTCAGAAGGGAACATACACAGATAGGTAACACCGGTGTCTGCTACAATCTGCAGGGCTTCCGGCCGAAGCAGATCAATATCTGAACTGCTGAGTGAACCAATACATAAACCGATAAACTGTACTTCCGGCATTTCCAAAGACAGTTCATTCAGGTCAGGCATTTCACCCACACATGGACCACAGTCTGTAGCCCAGATGTTCACAAACGTAAGCTCGTGACCCTTCAGAACATCCGCGACAACAGGATTGCCGTCAAAATCAGTACCTTCAAAATATTGTGGGAAATAAACGGTATTTTCACGTTGCGCGGTCAGCGCATTCGCCGCCTGTCGGTAGCCAACAAATAGAAAACCAGCAGGAATCAGTAAAGAAACACATAAAATTATGACAATCGTTTGAATCTTTTTTCCTTTTGACATAGTATGCCTCCATTCGTTTTAGAATAATTACATTGTACCACGATTGTAATGTGCAGTGCTACGACAATCATTGACAAATTTCTATATTGAGATTTTTTGCTGAAAATGCAGACGGTAAATTTAGATTTGAAGTGATATGGATTTCATGTAGGATTCTTGATATAATAGCATGTATTATTTGAAGCAATCAATGACATTGAAAATAGGAGAGCAGTCAAATGACAATCAGGCATTTGGAAATCTTTATAGCGGTAGCGGATACGGGGAAAATGCGTGAAGCAGCGAAAAAATTGTTCATATCACAGCCATCGGTCAGCCAGGCTGTGAAGGAACTGGAAGAGCATTATCATGTAAAGCTGTTTGAACGCCTGAATCAGAGGATTTACATTACGGACAGCGGAAAGAAGCTGCTGCCTTATGCACGTCATATAGTTGCATCTTTAGAGGAATGTGAGCAGATTTTGAATGGTGACAGGGAACATCCGGTGATTCGCATCGGAAGTAGTGTGTCGGTTGGAACCGCATTGTTGGAAAAGTATCTTCAGCAGTATGAAGCAGTGATGCCGGATGCGGATGTAAGAGTCACCATCAGCAATACCTCTGATGTGGAAGCGATGATTCTGTCCGGTCAGATTGATTTGGCAATTGTAGAGGGTCAGGTAGAGAGCGATGAACTGAACTGTGTCAAGGTTGACACGGACGAACTGTTTCTGGTCGTAGGACGAAAGCATCCTTTTTACAAAAAGCCGGATATTACCTTGGAAATGCTTAACGGGCAAAGTCTGATCTCGCGGGAGGCAGGAAGTGCAGACAGAAATCAGTTCGAGCAGTTTTTGAAGGAGAGGAATATTCATATGATTCGGAAGTGGAGCTGTTCCAATGTTCAGAATATCATTTATGCGGTCATGGAAGGTAAGGGAATAGGAATCCTGTCTAATCTTCTGATAGAAAAAGAGCTGCAGCAAGGCAGCCTGCGAGCTCTCAAGCTGGAACAGATTCATATGAAAAGGGATCTGAAGCTAATCTATCATAAAAATAAATATTTATCAGATGCCATGAGACAGTTCATTCATAGCTATATAAATCAGTGTCCCGATTATTCCGCTGCCGAAGATGATGCGAATGGCACTGAGCTTATATTTCCTAAGCAGAAAGAGACAAACTGCAAAAAGCAGAAATTCGACGAGCCGAAAATCCTGTAACTGAAAGCTTTGGATATCCGATTGAAACAGTGCCAGCATCAGAATGGCAGAACCGGCAGAGCCAATCAGGGCAACCGTGGCAGGGCGCAGAGCTCCCAGAACAGTTTGTACGCCGCTGAAATTTCTGTATTTATAATAAAAGTGTGCCAAAATCAGGCAGATACAAAAGGATGGAAGGATACAGCCAAGGGTGCAGATGATGGCACCAAACGGACCGGCAAGCCGGGTGCCTACAAAAGTCGAGGAGTTAATAGAAATCGGGCCGGGAGTCATTTCTGCAATGGTAATCAAGTCCGTAAACTCACTCATGGTCATGAATCCCTGTACATTTACAATCTGATCCTGAATCAGCGGAATGGCTGCATATCCGCCGCCTACGCTGAACAGTCCGACCTGTATAAAGCTAAAGAATAGTTGTAATAAGATCATTTAATTCACCAATCCTTTCTTTTTCTGTATGAGTCCGATCAATAAATCTGCAATACCGATTCCAAGACAAAGGAGTATGACCAGCATCGCACTGACTTTAAAAAAATATGTGGCGGTAAATGCAGCACACATCATAGTGATATATAGAATGCGGCGTGTTTTGATGACGTTCTGTGCCAGATTGATGACGACATCAAAGATGACGGCTGCAACACCGGCACGCATGACCTGAAGTGCAATGGCAATATAGGTGTTGCTTCTGAATTCATTATAAAAAACAGAAATCACGGAAATGATGATCATGGGAGGCAGAATTGCACACAGTACGGCGATTGCAGAACCAAGAATACCGCACATCCTGTAACCTATAATGACAGAGGCATTGACGGGCAGCGGTCCCGGGGAGGATTGTGTGATCGCTGTAATGTCCAGCATTTCATCCTCAGTCAGCCATTTCAATTCTTCAACATATCTTTTTTTCATCAGTGAGACAATGACAAAGCCTCCGCCAAAGGTACATGCACTTAGTAGGAACATGGATTGGAACAGTGTCCAGAGAATCTTTCCTTTGGATGTCGTTATTTTATGATTTTCCATAATGGTTACGCTCCTTGTTTTTCTTGCCGTAAGCATAGCATGTGCACAACAATATATAAAATACTTATTTGTGATAAAAACGATAGGGTTTCACCTATCAACAAAGGCGGATTGCTTGGTGCTGCACTTTTTTGACTGCTATAA
>CAZABT010000134.1:0-6455 GCA_964483395.1 uncultured Lachnospiraceae bacterium | reverse complement strand
TGTAACAGATGCATACAAAAAGAATTATCCCCTGTTTGGATGTCCATGCGGGCAGAGTAGTAAAGGGAGTTAATTTTGTGGATCTGCGGGATGCCGGTGATCCGGTGGAGATTGCAGCAGCTTATGATAAGGCAGGAGCAGATGAGTTGGTTTTTTTGGACATCACAGCTTCTTCGGATGCGAGAAATACAGTTGTGGATATGGTACGAGCCGTTGCGGAGAAGGTATTTATACCGTTTACCGTTGGCGGGGGAATTCGCACAGTTGAAGATTTTAAGGCAATTTTGCGGGAGGGTGCAGATAAGGTATCAATCAATTCCTCTGCAATCAACCATCCTGAACTGATCAGTGATGCAGCAGATAAATTTGGAAGTCAGTGCGTTGTGGTGGCAATTGATGCAAAGCGGCGTGCGGATGGAAGCGGATGGAACATTTACAAGAACGGCGGAAGAATTGATGTCGGAATAGATGCGGTTGAATGGGCGGTCAGAGCCAACAGACTAGGGGCAGGGGAAATTTTGCTGACCAGTATGGATTGCGACGGAACCAAGGCTGGCTATGATCTGGAACTGACAAGGGCGATTGCTGAAAATGTGAGCATTCCGGTGATTGCATCAGGTGGCGCAGGTACCAAGGAGCATTTTTATGAGGCATTGACGGAGGGCAAAGCCGATGCAGCGCTTGCAGCATCGTTATTTCATTATAAGGAATTGGAAATCAAGGATTTGAAACAGTATCTTTCAGACAGAAATATTTCGGTCAGATTGTAGAAAACAAAAACAGTATAGCAGTGATGTTATGATATACATGAGGAGATGAGTCATATGGCGGCGATCAGTAATGACTGGCTTCCTGCATTGCAGGGAGAATTTAAGAAGCCTTATTATAAAAAACTGCATCAGACGATTATTCAGGAATACAATACAAGACCGGTCTTTCCGGCGGCAGATGATATTTTTAATGCATTTCATTTAACGCCGCTGAAGGATGTCAAGGTTGTGATCTTGGGACAGGATCCATACCATGATGTGGGACAGGCGCATGGATTGTGCTTCTCAGTCAAACCGGATGTAGAGATACCGCCGTCACTTGTCAATATTTATAAGGAACTGCATGATGATCTGGGCTGCTATATTCCGAACAATGGCTATCTGACAAAATGGGCGGAGCAGGGAGTGCTGCTGCTGAACACAGTATTAACAGTGCGGGCACATCAGGCAAATTCTCATCGAAATATTGGCTGGGAGGAATTTACCGATGCAGCCATTCGTGTATTGAATGCACAGAATCGCCCGATTGTATTTATTTTGTGGGGGCGGCCGGCACAGATGAAGGAAACAATGCTGAATAATCCAAAGCACATGATATTGAAGGCGCCGCATCCGAGTCCATTGTCATCATACAGGGGATTTTTTGGAAGCAAACCATTTAGCAAGACCAATTCGTTTTTGAGGGAAAACGGACTGCAGGAAATAGATTGGCAGATTGAGAACGTCAATATTGGAGGATAACGTGGGTAAGGAAGTCGTAAAAAAGCGTGTGAGAAGGGTGAAAAAGGACAGCGGCAGGAATGAAACCGTACGCTCAAAGGAGTACAAGCCGGAAAAAAAGGAAGGCCTGAAACCGGCTGCCAATGGGATTCCCAAGTCTACCGCTACACCTGCACCGAAGCACAGAGACAGAGAAAAAGAGAAGAAAACGGAACGGACGCTGCGTATTATTATGGCGGTAATCGGACTGGTGATTCTTTTGATTGGAATTTATATTTGCATTGGTCATTTTTCTCCGGCAAATCAAATTGTGCAGAAGCTGGCAGAAGGCAATGCTTATCTAGACAATCAAGAGTATGAAAATGCCATCGCACTTTATCAGGAGGCATTGACATTGGAGCCGGAAAGTACGGAAATTAAGAATCACATTGCAAATGTATATATTTTGATCGCGCAGACTCAGGGAGAGACTGATGAGGCGATAGAGACCTATCAGACAGCTTTGTCCTATGACATTACGAATGTTGCGGCTTATTGGGGTGTTGCAAATATTTTTGAGGGCCGCGATGATGAGGCCAATATGATGTCGGCACTTACAACGGGGTATACAAACACCGGAGATGCCAACATTGGCGCCAAGCTTGATGCGATACAGGCAGAGAAGGACAGGATTCAGGCAGAAGCAGATGCACTTGCGGCAGAGCAGGCAGCGGAGGAAGCAGAGCGCGCGGCACAGGAGGAAGCGCACAATCAATTGCTGCAGCCCTTGGCGGAGCTGTTTCAGAATGATGATATAGAGGGCGTTAAGGAGTTGATTCGGCAGGAGGCCTATGTGGATATGTCGGATGAATTGATCAATGCAGATGATTTCTACTATTTTGGAGAAAAGGATGCTGACGGCAACAGGAACGGTAAAGGCGTCGGGGCATATGCAAACGGGTACTATTATTACGGGGATTATGCAGGAAATGTAAGAAATGGGTCTGGAATTTGGATACGTGCTGTATATTCTGAGTCTTCTTCGATTGGTTCCTATATTTTCAACGGAACATGGTCTGAGGATAGGCCAAATGGAGCGGGAGAGGCAACCTCGAATTTCTTTAAGGATAAGATTGGCTCGACTGGCCTTGCGAAGCAGGTGGTCACTGGAAATTACAGCAATGGTCTGGAAGATGGCAAGATGTCAATGGTCGGAACGACCAAGGCGGGCAAGACGCTCAAGTATACGTATGAAACAGCAGCGGGTGTAGCAAAGAAGATCAGCGATGAGAAAACCGGTGTAGAAGGCCAGTATTACATCGGAAAGACCTCCAGCAGTTCAGATCCGATGTTGATGTCAGACGATTCACCGAGAGGTGTGGAAGGGTTTACGGAATAAGCAGGGTAAGAAATAGACAAGTCGGCAGATGTATTATACAATCTGCCGACTTGTCTGTTCACATTGGAGGTATCTGGAGATGTCTGCTTCTCACACCAAATTCGGAATGATGTCGAAGCAGTCGAAGGTTGCAAAGTAATCCTTAGGAGTTTCAGCTCTGCGGATCAACTGGTAAGAACCGTCCTCCTTCAAAAGAATCTCCGCGGAACGTAGTTTACCATTATAATTGTAGCCCATCGAGAAGCCGTGTGCTCCGGTATCGTGGATAAAGAGGATGTCACCCATGTCGATTTTGGGCAGCATACGGTCAATGGCAAATTTATCATTGTTTTCACATAGTGAACCGGTGATATCATATTGATGGTCACATGGTTCATTTTCCTTCCCCATAACAGTAATATGATGATAAGCACCGTACATGGCAGGGCGCATCAGATTGACAGCACAGGCATCACAGCCGATATATTCTTTATGGGTGTGTTTCTGATGAATGGCAGTTGTGACCAAAGCACCATAAGGGCCAGTGATAAAACGACCAAGCTCTGTATAAAGCGCAATATGATCCATGCCTGCGGGAACCAGGATTTTTTGATATTCTTTTCTGACCTCATCTCCAATGACGGTAATATCATTTGGCTCCTGCTCCGGAGAATAGGGAATGCCGATTCCACCAGACAGATTGATGAAGGTAATATTGGCACCTGTCTTTTTCTTGAGCTCGACAGCCAGTTCAAAAAGAACCTTCGCCAACATCGGATAGTATTCATTGGTCACGGTATTGCTTGCAAGGAATGCATGGATTCCAAAGTTTTCGACACCCTTACTTTTCAAAATCTGAAAGGCTTCAAAAATCTGTTCGGTCGTCATGCCGTATTTTGCATCACCGGGATTATCCATGATTCCATTGCTCATTTGAAAGATTCCACCGGGATTGAAACGGCAGCAAATGGTTTTCGGAAGCGTTGTGATATGCTCCAGAAAGTCAATGTGCGTAATGTCATCCAGATTGATGGTGGCGCCAATCTCGGAAGCATAGCGATATTCCTCCGCAGGAGTAGCATTGGAAGAGAACATGATGTCATCACCGGAAAAGCCAAGGGCATTGGCAAGCATCAGCTCTGTCATGGAGGAGCAGTCACAGCCGCAGCCGTATTCCTGCAGGATCTTGATGAGGTATGGATTGGCATTTGCCTTGACGGCAAAATATTCTTTGTATCCGGCATTCCAGGAAAATGCCTGCTTCAGAGCCTTGATATTCTCGCGGATTCCCTTTTCGTCATAGATGTGGAATGGGGTTGGATATTCGGCGATGATTTCTTCTAACTTTTCTTTTGTGACAAATGGTATTTTTTTCATGATTTAATTTCTCCTTTTTCTATATGTGATTGCTTGTCCAGTTCAATTAATTTGATTTCGTTGCTGAGTGCATCCTTGAGGATTGCAACAAAGTTCTTTTGCCCGCTGTATAGGCATGTATCGGAAGTTTTTCCTGTGATTTCTCCGGTCAGTACATATTCTGAATCGGTAATTAGTCTGATCTGGCCTGCATTTCGTGGAGTAATATGAACCGTGGAGCCGGAGAATGCAGGGCTTTGATCGGTAATCAGCACAACCTTGATGCCGCGGGAAAGTGCATCCCGAAGATCTGTATTTAACTGTTCGATCCATTCTGAGGAAGCGGAAAGATATAACCGTTTCTCGGCAGAATCAATCATATTGCGAAGCTTATCCAGAATATGCCGAAAGCCTTCAATGGTAATATAACCAATTTCAGATTCCTTTGGCTGTGACAGGCGCTCAATCAACTCATTTTTGATTTCTTCAAGACGACGAAGCTTATTGGAACAAAATTCATCGACCGGAACGGCCACGTATTTGCTGGAGGCTCCGTCCATGACATATGCCGCCCCCTTTTCCGCAAGAGAAGCAAGCGCATTATACACATTGGAACGTGAGATACCAGTCAGCTTTGCCGCTTCATATCCTGTTAACTGCCCATTCCTGCACAAATCAATATAGATGGTCGCTTCCTGTCTTGTCATGCCATAGAGCATCAGATTGTCAGTCAAAGTTTGCTTATCGATCATCAACACCCCGCTTTTTTGTAAGAAGAATTTTAAGCTTTTTTTGAAATGGTTTCAAATATAAACGATGAAGATAATTCATTCTCTTAATATAGTATTCCTGTTTAGGAACACTATATTACATAAAAAAATATTTGTCAATCTATTTATATCAAAACATGAATACGAAAGCATGAATACGAAAGCATGAATACGAAAACATGAATACGAAAAACATGCATGTGAAAATATACATACGAAAAAAACACATACATGCTTAGAAAATGTGCAGAGCAATTTATTGATGTCCTAAGTCATTTCCATCCATGTACATTTGAATCATCACCTATATTTATACCTTTAATTCCCCAGTGCATATAAAAAGACATCAGGGAGGGGATAAATCACACTTCCCATCCCTCCTAGGCGTATAAAAAGACATCAGGGAGGGGACAAATTCTGCTTCCCACCCCTCCTAGGCATATAAAAAGACATCAGGGAGGGGACAAATCCTGCTTCCCATCCCTCCTAGGCGTATAAAAAGACATCAGGGAGGGGACAAATTCTGCTTCCCACCCCTCCTAGGCATATAAAAAGACATCAGGGAGGGGACAAATCACGCTTCCCATCCCTCCTAGGCATATAAAAAGACATCAGGGAGGGGATAAATCCTGCTTTCCATCCCTCCTGTGCTTATAAAAAAGACATTTGGGAGGGGATAGAGCATATTTCATGAAATGTGATTGTGGTGGGTATATTTTTGATGAAAGGATTTAAACGAAAGGATTTAGATGATAGGGCAATAGAAAGAATGTGATCCAAGATTCGATCAAGGATGTAACAAAACTTTCAATAAAAACCCTAAGTAAAATAACTTGAGTAAAATAACCCCAATAAAATAACTTTGCAGATAAAATAACTCAAGGATAAAATAACTCAAGCAAAATAAAATAACTCAAGCAAAATAACTCTTGTTTTTTGGATGTACATATGATAAAATAATTTTCGTCGCTAATAGCGCGGTCACATAGGCGGATGTGGCGGAATGGCAGACGCATCAGACTCAAAATCTGACGTAGGTGACTATGTGCGGGTTCAAGTCCCGCCATCCGCATTGGACAAAAGAGTCCGGAAACTCAATTGATGAGCAGACCGGGCTCTTTTTCATATCTTATATAAAGTAGCATCATCAACCAAAGAAGTATTAACATCAAAGAAATATTAATATCAAAGAAGTATCGACATCAAAGAAGTATTAACATAATACCAAAGAAGTATTAACAACAAAGAAGTATTAACAACAAAGAAGTATTAACATCAAAGAAGTATTAACAACAAAGAAGTATTAACATCAAAGAAGTATCGACATCAAAGAAGTATTAATATCAAAGCAGTATCAACATCAAAGCAGCATCACTGGACGTCTGCTGTCTGCCATAAGACGCGTAAAATGGGTGGTTAAGATGCTGTCTGAGTATTCCAATGCAATAGTGCATTGTTTCTGCTAATTCAGAGCACCCATTT
>CAZABT010000133.1:0-6458 GCA_964483395.1 uncultured Lachnospiraceae bacterium | reverse complement strand
ACATATTGTGATAGACTGATTCTTCTAGACTGTCTATTATGGATTGATAATGCTCTGTACCTCTTCACTGTCTACATTGTCCTTATCTACAAGGATAACGCCTGTATCGATCGTCTTTTCGGAAACCGTCTCACCGTTGGACAATCCAAGTGCTGTCTTAACTCCATCGTAACCCATGAAATACTGGCGCTGTACAACTGAGGATACATCATACTCACCGCTTCTGATCATCGTTTCGATTTCTGCGGAGAAGTCAAAGCCTACCATGCTGACGTCTGTCTTCTTAGCTTCTGTCAAGCCTGTTACAAAGCCTACTGTAGAACCATTGTTAGGACCAAATACACCCTTCAGATTCGGATAAGTAGTAATGAAATCCTGACAGAAACCAACTGCCTTGCTGATATCGCCTTCATTCACCTTAATATCATCATTCAGCACTTCCCAGCTTGCCGGTGCATTGGCTGCCCAGAACTCGTTGAAGCCTTTAACACGGTCGTTAATTGTCTGTGAACCTGTAGAACCTACCTGAATTGCTACCTGCGCATCTTCTGTCTCTGCAAGGCCTGTAGCTTTCATGCGGCGAAGCAGTTCTTCTGCTGCTACCTTACCTGCCTCTACATTATTGGTCAGAAGTGCTGCACTGTAATTGTCACTGTTGATAATGGTATCCACCAATACAACAGGAATTCCTGAGTTATATGCTTCTGTAATCGGTGCATCCAGTGATACGCTATCAAGAGGAGCGATCACGATGCCGTCAGCCTGTGCAGATACGGCATTCTGAAGCAATGTCAACTGTCCCTCGATATCCGACTCCAAGGCTGTACCGACTACGACAACATTACATCCCAGATCCTTGCCAGCCTGCTCTGCGCCTGCCTGCAGTACACTCCAGTATTGATTGCCTAATACCTTAACAATTACATAGACTGTCTTTCCGCTGGCGTCAGCCGCAGGTGCTGCTGCCTCGTCTGCTGCCGGTGTTGTTTCCTCTGCTGCCGGTGCTGCTTCTTCTGCTGCCGCTGCCTCTGCCGGTGCTGCAGACTGTCCGCAGCCTGCCAGTGCTACAACTGTCATTGCTGCTGCCATTAATAATGCCGTTAATTTCTTCTTCATGAATGTTTGCCCTCCCTTTAGGCTCTCGATAATTTCTTACCGAATAATTTGTTTGTAATGTTCTTTATGATATCCAGATTGCCACCCTTGTTGGCCGTCTGTGATGCCACCGCAATTAGAAGAATAAAGCCTACGATTACCTGCTGCCAGAATGAATTGATACCATTCAGATTCAGTCCGTTACGAATCACGCCCATCATCAATGCTCCGATAATCGTATTTAAGATTGTACCTTCTCCACCGAGAATGGAGATACCGCCCAGCACCGAAGCTGCAATTGCTTCCATTTCGTAGCCATTGCCGGCTGTCGGCTGTGCACTGGAAAGTCTGGATGCAACAACAATTCCGCAAATTGCTGCAGACAGACCGGAAATACAGTATGCAAACATACGGGTCTTTACTGCATTGATGCCTGACAGCTTAGCTGCTTCCAGATTTGACCCACAGGCATAAATCTGTCGTCCTATACGGCTCTTCGCCAATACCACCCATAAGATCAGGGCGTAAATCAATGTAATGATAACGCTGTAAGGAAGTCCTGACCCGCCGATTCTTCCGCCTCCTAATACATAGAACTGCTTCTGAACTGCTTCCGACGGAATATTTGTTGTATATAACGGTGCTCCATTGACAAGTACATTTGCCATTCCACGATATACCCACTGCGTGGCCAGCGTCGCCACAAATGGAACAACTCCTAATATTTCAATAAAAAATCCGTTCATGATGCCTGTCAAAATACCCATGGCAAGACAAAGTATGATACACACCCACAGGGGTAAGCCCTGAATCAGCAGACTGACCATGATAATGCCGGCCAATGCCATGGATGCACCTGCGGACAAATCGTTTCCACCGCAGACAAGACAAAATGATAAACCGCAGCCTATGATCGTGTAGGTCACAATCTGCTGTAACAGATTCTGCAGATTGGTAGGTGCTAAAAATTTATCAAATTGTAATACTGAAAATAAGATAAACAGTGCAATCAGAATTCCTATGGAATAAATGGCACGTCTTGTAGCTGCACCCAGTTTTCCGAAGGATTTTGAATTTTTTGTTTCACTTTCGCTTTGTTTCTTGATTGTCATCGTTTCTTTTCCTTTCTATCCGTCAGTGATTGACCGCAGATAATGTGGGTGCCGGTTTTCCTTCCAGCTTGTTGTAGCCTGCTGCCAAATACAATATCTGTTCCTGGGTCGCAGTCTTTGCATCAAGTTCACCATTGATCTCTCCCTGATGAATGACGAGGATCCTGTCACTCATGCCGAGGATCTCCGGCAATTCTGAAGAAATCATGATAATTGCCACTCCCTGATCGCTCAGTTGATTAAACAATTCATATACCTCATATTTGGCACCGACATCAATTCCACGCGTCGGTTCATCTACAATCAATACCTTTACATCATTGCACAGCCATTTTGCCAAAACAACCTTCTGCTGATTTCCGCCTGACAGATTGCGGCACAGCTGATGCACACTGGGTGTCTTTGTTCTTAATAAATCCACATACTTTTCTGCGTTTTCCGTGCCTGCCTTGTCATCAATGAATCCGAAATGAGATAGCTGTGCCAAATGTGCCATGTTGGTGTTATACTTGATGTCCAGTCCCAACGCCAGTCCGTCCCTTTTTCTGTCCTCTGTGGCATATCCGATTCCGTTTTTGATTGCCTGGATGACTGAATGAATCTTAATTGGTTTTCCTTCCATCCACAGCTCCATGCTGTCAGGTCTGTCTGCTCCAAAAATGCATCTCATCAATTCTGTACGTCCGGCTCCAACCAGTCCTGAAATACCAAGTATTTCTCCCTTTTTCACATACAGCTGATCTGCATTGACCTTTGTTCCCCTATGCACATTTTTGGCCTCGAAAACAACGTCACCGATGTTTCTGATGTGCTTGGGATATTTGTCTTCCAAAGAACGGCCTACGATCATATTGACGAGTTCATCCATCGTAATCTCGTTCAGATTTCTTGTTCCTATGTACTGACCGTCACGAATGACGGTAACACGCTCACAGATTCTGTTCAGCTCTGCCATACGGTGGGAAATGTATACCATACCCACTCCTTTTTCCTTTAGCTTGCGTATGATTTCAAAAAGCTGATCAATCTCTCGCTCCGTCAAGGTTGCTGTTGGTTCATCCAATACCAGTATCTTGGAATGAAAGCTGATTGCCTTCGCGATTTCTACCATCTGCTGCTGTGCTACACTCAGTGAATTGACCATCGTATAAGTAGACAAATCAATTCCCAGATCGTCCAATATTTTTTTTGCCTCGCTGTGCATTTTCTTATCATCAATAAACAGTCCCTTTTTATGCGCACGTCCTATGAAAATATTGTCTGCGACGCTCAGATGCCCGCACATATTCAATTCCTGCATAATGATGCTGATTCCAAGGGTATGGGCCTTGCTGACGGAATCTATGACAACCGGTTCACCCTCAATATAAATATCTCCTTCATCCGCACGATATACACCGGATAAGATTTTCATCAGTGTGGATTTACCGGCACCGTTTTCACCTACCAAACCTAATACCTCGCCCTTGAAGACGTTCAGTGATACGCCATCCAAAGCCTTAACGCCCGGAAAGCTCTTACTGATGCCCTCCATGCGAAATAATTCCTCCGCCATACTCTGCCTCCTTCCTTTTCTTTCTCTTTTGTTACTGCCTATGAGAAAATTATATAGAAAGGCAAAATCAAATCATAGCGGACTTTTTTATCATCCACAAGACAAAATTATTCTCTTTGAATAAAATGCACAAAAAAAATATCGCTGCTCATCGCATACGATACTTTTTCAACAAATATGTACTCTATAATTCCTTCAAGAAGCGCATTCTATACTCGGTGGGACTCTCCCCGGTCATCCTGCGAAATACCCTTGCAAAGTAAGTCGAGTCAGGATAACCCACCCGGATGCCGACTTCCTTCACGTTCACGGTAGGCTGTATCAGCAGCTTTTTAGCCTCTTCAATCCTGTATTCTGTCAGGTAGGAGGTAAAGTTCTGCCCATACTGCTGCTTGAACATCTTGCAGAAATAAGGCTCAGAATAATTAATTGCGTGCGCCGCATCCTGCATGGAAACTGCATTCATATAATTCATTCGGATATATTCCTCAACCATGGAAACCATAACATTAAGACGGCTTCTGTTGTCATCCTCCTCCTCGACCGGTTTCATTTCCGGCTTTTCCTCGCTTCTGCCCTCCAACAGGCTTTCCATAAGTGACGGCTCATAGATTGCAGCATGATTTCGAGTTTGCGTATACTTCTCATATTCGCCCGACAGCCTGACTGCCTCCTCTACTACATCTATGATTTCCTTCTCCGAATATGGCTTTAGCAGATATTCCATGGCCCGTACGGCAATCGCTTTTTTCGCATATTCAAATTTATCATATGCCGTCAGAAAAATAATACAGAAGCCGTTCTTTTCCTGTCGCATGACCTCTGCAACATCAACGCCCTTCATGCCCGGCATTTCAATATCCAAAATCACAATGTGTACATCCACGCTGCGAAATAAGCGCAGGGCTTCCTTCCCGTTCTCCGCCTCCAGTACCTCGCATATCCCGTCAAACTTCTTGAGTAGCGTCTTTTTGAGTACCATGCGTTCTATCATTTCATCTTCTGCAATCAATATCCGATACATTTTCTCCTTCACTTCCTTCTGCCAAAGCTAATCCTGACAACCGTTCCGCCCTGATCCTGACTGTCAATTGCCACTTCACCCTGTTCATAATATGCAGATATCCTGCGGTATATGTTGCCCAAGCCGATGCCCAGACCGGAGCCTCGTTCCAGCATGGCTTGACGTATCTGTTCCAGCTTATCCGGCTTCATCCCGATACCCGTATCCTTTACCACAATCTGCAGTCCCTCTCCTTGCTCTGTAATCTCTACGCAGATACTGCCGCCCTCTTCCTTTTCGGAAATGCCATGAATGACGGCATTTTCCACCAAGGGCTGAATCAGAAATACCGGAACCTCCATCCGCTCTGCCTGTACTTGACATACAATCTTCCAACTGATTCTGTCCCCAAAACGTTTCTTCTGAATATACAGATAATCCTCCAGCACCTTCAACTCCTGATTCAGTGGTGTAAACGGCTCCGTTGTCCTCAGGCTGTAGCGCAGCAGATTACTCATGGCAATCAGCATTTCTTCCGTTACAGGAGCTTCTTCTATTTTGGACATTCTCGTGATCATATTCAATGTATTGAATAGAAAGTGTGGATTCATCTGGCTTTTAATCAGCTGCAGCTGCGCAAAGGAAAATCTCTGTTCAAGATTGGCTCGTTCAATTTCCTGCTGGTACAGTCGTTCTTCCATGCTCCGCTTGTCCTCAAGTGCCTGCACATAATCCTTGGTGGCATGCTTCATCCGGTTAAAGGAATGTACAAGCTGTCCCATCTCATCCTGCCCGTTCCATACGACATCCGGTTTCATGAAATCATTTTGCTCAATTCCCCTGGAAGCCGCTGCAAGCTCAGACAGTGTTTTGATAATGCTTCCTGTCATGGCACGGCATACCAAAATCAGAACAATAACCGAAATCAGCGTGATGGCCGTCAGCGTATATGGCATCCGTCCCAAAAGAGGAATCTGCTCCTCGTAGTAATCGGCGCTGCCCTCCACAGCCGCCTTGGTCAGTCTGGATGCATAGTCCTGAAGGTACTGCTGCATCTGATATGTCTTATATACCTCCGTAATATAGTCCGCTTCTTCTCCCTTCATAGAGAGAACCTGATCACTCTGTCCGCAATATTTCTCATAGCCATTGAGGATATTCCATGTAATGGCATACCGCTCCTCCCCGATCTGTTCATAATCATAGGGCAGTGCTTCTATGCTCTGCTTGGTCTCCTCACGAGCCTGATCATACAGCGTTTTATTCCCATCTGTATAGTTTTTCATCAAAGCAGAAAACTGCGCCACCTCTGTTTCCAGTGCCTCCTGAAATTTGTAATTTGAGAGATTGTCCTCCATCAATGCTTTCTCATCGTCCACAAAAGCATACAGAACCCTGATGTTTAGCAAGATTGCAATGGTCATCACGATTCCGACCACTCCGATAATGGTATACATCTTTCTCTTGATGGATAACTGATACCAGTAGGATCGTATTTTATTCTGGATCGTCATTCACAATTCCCCTCCGATATAAAGACAATGGCAATTCCAGACCATTTTGCTCAAGCAAAGCTTCATTGGAGAGAATGTCCTGTGTCCTGCCATCCTGAACAATGGTTCCCTCCGCAAGCAATACGGTTCTCTCGCAGCAATCCCAGATCATATCCAGATCATGCGATGCAATCAGCTTC
>CAZABT010000132.1:0-6828 GCA_964483395.1 uncultured Lachnospiraceae bacterium | reverse complement strand
ACGGTGGAGATGTTTACGAATTTTTGTGGGACAAAAGTACGCACGTCTCAACATGCCCCGTCCCTGGAAACATATCCACCGCCCCCACCTTCCTCACACCATAACCACGTGTGGTAAAGACCGCCAGGTCGCGCATTAGGCTTGTGGGCTTGCAGGAGATATAGACAATGTTCTCTACGCCATAGTGAATAATCTTTTCGAGTGCTTTGGGATGTATGCCGTCGCGTGGCGGGTCAAGTACGATGAAATCTGGCTTCTCTTCTACTTCATCCAATACTTTCAGAACATCACCCGCAATAAATCCACAATTATGTAAACCGTTCAGTTCGGCATTCTCACGTGCAGCGATCACTGCCTCTTCTACAATCTCTACGCCAATTACTTTTCTCACAACCGGTGCAAGTAGCTGTGCAATCGTTCCTGTTCCGCTGTATAAATCAAACACGATACTGTCATTATGTAAACTGCTCATAACATACTCTCTTGCGGTCGCATATAATACTTCTGCCCCAAGGCTGTTTGTCTGAAAGAAGGAAAACGGTGTAATCTTGAATCTGAGGCCAAGCAATTCTTCGTAAAAATAGTTCTTACCATATAATATCTCTGTTCCGGCATCCTGAACCGTATCAGACAGTGCATCATTGGTCGTATGCAAAATTCCAACAAGGCTTCCATCCAGTTTTAGTTTACATAATTCTTCTGTGAAATCTTCCATGAGTCCAGATGCCAAACAAGGCGTAGCCGGAGGAGTTTGAGATGATGTGATAATATCAACCAATATTTCTCCTGTCTTTGCAGCCTTACGCACCAGTAAATGGCGCAGATATCCGATATGCGTCATCTTATGGTAAAATGTCACATCCTTTTCACGGAAAAAAGCAAGTACACATTTCAATATCTTCCGATAGTCCTCATCCACGATCTGGCAATCCGATACCGATACAACATCATAAAAGCTGCCTCTTTTGTGCATACCAAGTGCCAACGGCCCATCCTTGACATCATCGCCAAAAGAAAATTCCATCTTATTGCGATAGGCGTACTGCCTGGGACTTCCTTTGATTCCTTCAAAAATATATGTATTTCCACCTTCTTCGTTCTTTTCCTGCTCCGATGTCAGCAACACCCCCTCCAGCATTTCACGTACCTGCTGCTCTTTTAGCTTTAATTGTTCCGCATAAGGCAAAGTCATATAATTGCAGCCACCGCATATACCAAAATGCCTGCAGGGACTTTCTATCTCGTTTTCTGCCTGCTTCTCTATTTCCAGCAGTCTTCCCTCTGCCTTTCCACCGCGTAACTTATTGATTTGAAAAGAAACCCGCTGTCCCGGCAACGTATTTTTCACCACCACCTCTATGGATACAGTCTCCTTCTCTGTTGTCCCTGAAATATTCTGTTCAAGCTCTGCCTCAACAATTCCTTTATTCGGAAAACGTACACACTTCACGATGCCTGTTCCTGTCTGACCCTTTTTCACAGCTTTCTCCTTTTACCCATTATTCCCATATCCTTCAAATGCTTCTGTGTGTTATCTGCTGTTTTCTATATGATACAGAAGTGGCAATCGGATCAATATCTCCCGATTGCCACATAACACCACCTACATAGTCACAATTGTCATTTTAATAGTTGCATAACACATGAATTACTCTTCCGACTTCTCCTCTTTCTTAGGCGCATCCTCTTCATCCTCGAAGAAGTCATCGTCAAAATCGTCATTGTAATCGTCATCTAGATCGTCTTCAAAATCCTCAAGATAATCCGGGGTGAAATAACAATATAATGCATATGCAATACCTGCAATCAATGCAACTCCAAGAACGATGCCAATAATCCATTTCCATGTATTACAGCAACTCTTCTCTTCTTCCTCTTCCTGCTTTTTCTTCAGGAAATCATTTGCTTTAACTGCACTTAATACCTCATTTGCCTTAATAGCCTTAATTAAATCTTCTACTTTTACGTTCATACTCTATCCCCATCCTTCCGCGTAATAGATATATTAAAGTTAGTATAGCACAAACATACTCGTTTTACTATTATTTTTCTATAAAAATTCTAAAAAATTTACACTTTCTTCAATTTTGCAAAGTTTGCAAACATCTTTTTGACACCTGCTACGTCAAAATCTACCGTAACCTCGTAGTCACGGCCGCCATTTACAATGCTCTTGACAATTCCCTTGCCAAACTTGATATGACTGACAGTGTCGCCTACTTCGTAATCCAGCGTTCCGCCTGCTGTTCCAAAATTCTGCGGTGGAAGTGCACTTGCTGCTGCCGCTTTGGCGATAAAAGGCTTTGCATAGGCATTCCGCTCTGCCGGAGATGCTGCATAGGGCTTTTTGGAAAATGTCTTCTGTGCCTTCGGGAAGGAAAACGGATCAGGCATATCATCCATACGTTTTCTGACCGTCTGTGGTCTGGCATCCAACAGCTCTGTCGGTATTTCATTGATAAACCTCGAAACTGCATTGTACTGTGTTTCTCCTCGGATCATCCTCTGTTTGGCACAGGTCAGCGTCAGATCGTCCTTCGCCCTTGTAATGCCTACATAACATAACCGGCGTTCTTCTTCCAACTCCATCGCATCCTCTGCAGAAATCGCCATATAACCCGGGAAAACGCCATCCTCCATTCCCGCAAGATAGACATGTGGAAATTCCAGTCCCTTTGCGCTGTGCAGTGTCATCAACAGGACGCGGTTATCTGACTCATCCACTCTGTCGATATCTGCAACCAGAGCCACCTCCTCCAGGAATCCACCCAGTGTCGGCTCATCTGTATTTTCTTCATAGGTTACGATTTTGCTGAGCAGTTCATCAATATTTTCGATGCGAGCCTTGGCATCCTCTTCATCTGTGGCCTCCAACCCTTCAATATACTTGGTTGTCTCAATGATATCGGTCAGCAGTTCGCCTAGACTGATATGCGGTAGCTTTGCTCGGAAAACCTGTATCATCGACACAAATGGCTGCAGCTTCACATAGCTTTTTCCAATCGTACTGATCTGATCTGCGGCACGAAGTGCATCGTAAAAGCTCAGATCCTGCTCTTGTGCATAATCCTGTACTCTGCTGAGCGTAGTCGCACCGATTCCGCGCTTTGGTACATTAATGATTCTTCGGACCGCAATATCATCACGGCCGTTATCGATTGTTTTCAAGTACGCAAGTAAATCCTTGATTTCCCTTCTTGCATAGAAATTCGTTCCACCGACAACATCATATGGAATTCCGGCTATTACAAACTTCTCTTCCAATATACGCGCCTGCGCATTGGTTCGATACAAAACCGCACAATCTCTATAGTTTGTTTCTCCGGCACGGCATTTATGTACGATATCGCCCGTTATGTATTCTGCTTCCTCATAGGCATTATCAAACTGTTTAAAATGCAGGCGCTCGCCTTCTCCTCTGTCTGTCCAAAGTGCCTTGTCCTTGCGCCCTTTGTTATTGTGAATGACAGCATTCGCCGCATCCAATACCGTCTGGGTGGAACGATAATTCTGCTCCAGCTTAATGACCTTGGCATCCGGATAGACTTGTTCAAAATCCAAAATATTACGGATATTTGCACCTCGAAACTTATAGATGGACTGATCATCATCTCCCACGACACACAGATTCCGGTATTTTGAAGCCAAAAGCCTGATGAGTTCAAACTGTGCCGTATTCGTGTCCTGATACTCGTCTACCATGATGTACATGAAACGCTCCTGATAATAGTCCAGTACATCCGGGCAATTCTTGAACAATTCTACTGTCTTGACGATCAGATCGTCGAAATCCACTGCATTATTTTTGCGAAGGACTGCCTGATATTCTCTGTAAACTGCTGCGGTTCTCTTTCTATTATAATCTGCCGCCGCATCCAATTCATATTCCTCAACTGATATCAGTTCATCCTTGGCGTGTGAAATCATTCCGAGCAGCTTTCTTTCAGGCAGCTGCTTCGTATCAATCTGCATTCTTTTGCAGATGTCTTTCATCACCGTCTTTTGGTCATCTGTATCATAGATGGTGAAATTCGTATCATAGCCCAAGCGGTCGATGTATCTGCGCAAAATCCGTACACAGGTACTGTGAAATGTTGTAACCCATATGCTCTCCGCGCCATAACCTACAATATCATTGATACGTTCCCGCATTTCACCTGCCGCTTTATTGGTAAATGTGATCGCCATGATATTCCATGGGTTGATTCCCTTTTCATCAATCATATATGCAGTTCGATTTGTCAATACTCTGGTCTTTCCCGAACCGGCTCCCGCCAGAATCAGTACCGGTCCTTCTATTTGCAGTGCTGCCTCCCGCTGCTTATCATTCAGCATTTCTATCGGATTCATGAAATTATTGATACTCCTTTTTTAAATCTCGCTTGTTATTTTATTGTTGATTGTTCTTGAATACTAAGTATATATTATTTTTCATTCACTGTCGAGTCTTGTCCTGAAACAACGAATAACGATGCTTCTATCCTGAGAGTCTCTCCCATTGATATAAAATACCCCTTGTAAAGCGGTTATGAAAACTATATAATATCTATATACATTACCATTTAGACATTTGATTCATAAGAGGAGACCCACTGCAATGCATAAAATGTTAGAAGACATGATACAGGATATTGTAAAGGAAGTCAGACATTTGGGTTATGTCCGTTCCGACTCCATTCCTAATATCGATTTATATATGGATCAGGTCACGACATTCATGGAAGATCATCTTGCAAGTACCAAGCGCTATGAAGACGATAAAATTCTAACGAAGACGATGATTAATAATTATGCAAAAAATAATTTGGTTCCTGCTCCTGTCAAAAAGAAATATAACAAGGAGCACATGATGATCCTGCTTTTTGTGTATTATTATAAGAACATTCTCTCAATCGGAGATATCGAAAAGCTCCTGCTTCCAATTACAGAGCGTTTTTATCAGAGCGGTGATGATTCCTTGGGTCTGGAAGATGTTTACGAAGGTGTTTTTGACAAATGTGCAGAGGAATTGCCTGCATTCATGAAAGATATGAACAGCACACTCAAGCTTGCAGACAATGCTTTTGCTGATGCTCCCGAAGAAGACCGAGATTATCTGCAACTGTTTACTTACATCTGTCTGCTGAGTCAGGATATCTATATGAAAACAAAGATTGTGGAAAAACTAATTGATACTCTGCCAAGTACAAAAGACAGTATCGACTCCAAAAAATAAAAACGTGCGTTATTTTTTCTTCTTAATCCGGTCGAAGACCATATCATATCCGTCATTTCCATAATTCAGAGAACGGTTTACACGGCTGATCGTTGCGGTAGATGCACCGGTCTTTTCTGCAATATCGAGATAGGTTTTTTTCTCTCTCAGCATGCTTGCCACCTCAAATCTTTGTGATAGGGACAACAGTTCATTGATTGTACAGACATCCTCAAAGAAAATATAACATTCCTCTTTATTCTTTAGTTGAAGAATCGCTTCAAATAAATAGTCCACGGCTTCTGTTCTGATTTTGCTATTCATAGACTTCTCCTCCACAGGCAGTGTTCGCTTTTACTGTTACACGTTACCACTTCTATATTTTAACACATTAAAGTGTATAAGTAAATATCCTTTCTGCGTGTTTGATTTTTGCGTTTGCTTTTCGTGTTTGATTTTCGTGTTTGATTTTCATTAAACTGGGAAAAATACAGAACAGAGGAACTGAAAATATTTTGCAAATGATTCAAAAAGATATAATAGACAGTACGCGTTTGATCAGTCGTGAAAAACCATGTATCTTAAAGCTTTTATCATTAGTAACAATGACAGCCTTTTTCATTCAGAGTCTTGTCGATCGGAATTGTCTTTATGCGTGTGACAAATGCTTATATGAATTATGCTGTGCTGGTGATTTCTTTTTTCCTTATCCAAATTGCTGCCTGCGTTTTTTCTGTATTTGCATTGTCTGTCATTTAACGGTCAACTCCCGCAGATATGATTGGAAAGGTCATGGCCTATACTACCAATTTTTCATTATGCGCCAGCGGCTTCGCTTCTAAACATTTTTCCCGGAATCCTGAGCAGCAGCTTGAGCACAGAATTGAATGTCAGACCGATGTTTCTGAATTAACGCCCAAATTCTGAAACAGCTTCAGCAGCGAATTATGCTCTAAGGTCAGAATCATATTGCTGGATATTTCCGTTCCGGCAATCATGAATTTCTCATCTACCAAAAGAACCTTGCTGCCCAGCTTGGCAAAATACTCTACCGGAATCTGCAGGATTTCACCGACTGTGTTGCATTTCTGAATCGGAGCTGTAATATTTACGAGCATTCCGGTCAAGGTTGCAATCGAATTGGCATATACACCTGATGTAATATTTCCCATTTCGTTCATAACGGAAGTATCCATCTCATCCAGATCATGCAGGGATTGAATTTCCTTTGCATAATAGGTATTGATAATCTTCTCCGCAAAGGGCTGCTGTATAATATGAAACATCATCCCTTCCAGATCATCTGTAATCCCGATCTGAATGCCCAAAACAACATTGTCCTTGCCGCCAAGTGCCTCAGCCGTTTTTTCATATTCCAACAGCTGAATGCTGGGGATCGTCATATCCACCGGTGCTCCTAACAGCACTGAAAGTGCCGTACATGCATTTCCGGCACCGATATTGCCAATCTCTCTCAACGCATCAAGCTGTATTTCATTTAAATCATCATATGTTTCCATATGGCTTCCTCCGCAAATATGTATGCGTAAAAATTATAACACACTTTTTCCGTGTTCACAATTCCCCAAAAAAGATTTTACATTATAATATAGAAACAAGCAAATCAATCCATT
>CAZABT010000131.1:0-6829 GCA_964483395.1 uncultured Lachnospiraceae bacterium | reverse complement strand
TTCACCTATCAACAAAGGCGGATTGCTTGGTGCTGCACTTTTTTGACTGCTATAAGCTGCTGCAAGATTTGCATATTTTTGACCTTATGTTTATAATAATAATAGATTTGATTCAGAGGAGGAAACGTATGAAAAAAGGAATCAGTATATTATTATGTTTTACACTAATCTGCGCAATGCTTGCAGGGTGTGGAAAGACCGCGGAACCGGCGGCTGCACCGGAGCAGGAGACAACAGAGGAAGCAGAAAGCGGAGAGAAGACAGAGGAGGCGGCTACAGAGCAGGCAGATTCTGAAACAGAGCTTCCGGCCGTGGGAGATGAAATTTCAGGATTCGTTGTAACGAAGCTCATTCCGATGGATGCCATCGGGGCAGAGGGTGTTGTATTTGAACATGCAAAATCAGGAGCCACACTGTTGTATCTTGCAAATGAGGATACAAACTGTGCATTTGATATTACCTTCAAAACGCCGGCACTGGATGATAAAGGAAAGCCGCATGTATTTGAACACATTACCATATGCGGCTCACAAAAATATCCGGATGCCAATATGTTTATACCTGTTATGAAGCAGACTTATAATACATTTATTAATGCGTGTACTTTTCACGGTATGACGAGCTTTCCGATGTCTTCGCGTTCGGAGAAGCAGTTGACCTCCATGATGGATTATTATCTTTCGGGAGTGTTTGATCCGCTGCTCTATTCAGAGCCAAAGCTGGCAGAGCGTGAAGCATGGCGCTACGAGCTTACGGATGCAGATGCAGACCTTAACATTGCAGGAACTGTATACAGTGAAATGCAGGGTGCAAGCAGTCTGGTAGATCAGGCGCAAAGGAATAATATCAGAACACTGTATCAGGGAAGCACAACAGCCTATGAAAGCGGCGGGGTTCCAAAGGATATCAGAACGCTTACGGCGGAAGAACTCATTGCTTTTCACGATACTTATTATCATCCATCTAATGCATTGATTTTCTTGTATGGTAAGCTTGACTGGAAAAGTATGCTTAGTCACATGGACAGCGAATATCTGTCTAAATATGATAAGAAGGATATTCAAGTTGATCAGGGTACAATAGAACCATTTACCGAAACTAATTATGCAGAATATGATTTCCCGGTAGAAAAAAACGCATCGACGAAGAATGCATCAGTTCTTTGCTACAGTATTGCTCTAAATGGGGCAGAACTTTATGACCTTGATGGAATAACATTCATAAGAGGTATTCTTTCACAGGAATCATCACCCTTGATGCGTAAGCTTCGTGAAAAGCTTCCGGGGGCTAAAATCCAATGCGACGTGAACTTTGATTGCCCATCTGCACCTTATCTGGCTGTATTTGCTATCGGAGTCAATCCGGAGGATCAGGATATCTTTGTAGAGGCTGTTGAAGACGGCTTACAGGAGTTTTCTGAGGAAGGCATAACTGAGGAAGCATTGGATGCTGAACTTGCGAATCAAAAGCTATCGCTTCTCTCGACATTAGAGGCTCAAGATGGCAATATATATGCTCTCTTCTACATTGCGCTGGGATGGACTTATTATAATGATTTGGAATATTATCCAACCTTTGAGAAGGCAGTTGAGGACATGACCGTAGAGAGTGCGAATGCAATGGTTCAAAAATATCTGACTGATAATCCACATCGTGCAGTCAGCCTGACCAAGCCGAAAGCAGGCCTGACAGAGGAGAATGCGGCAGCACTTCAAAAAGAACTGCAGGAAAAAAAGGATTCCATGACGGAGGAAGAAATTGCAACATTGGTAGAAAACTCCAGTGCGTTCATTGACTGGACTAATGAACCGGTTTCAGAGGAAATACTGTCGAAGATTACCAATCTTGAGATTGCAGATTTGCCGGAAGAACTGGATCATTATGAGATAGAAGATGAAACAGTCGATGGAGTTCGTTATATGAAAGCAGCAGTTGATATTGAGGATATTTATTCCGGAGCCATTTGTCTGGATGGTTCCACAATACCGATTGATCAGTTACAGGATGCGCAGCTTTGTCTGATACTGATGGGTCAGCTTGATTCTGCAAACTATGACAAGGAAGAGTTCTCTCTACTGATAACACGTTATTTAGATCAATTGAGCATGGGGCTGGTAGCAAATGGCGGCTATGCTGACACACCGGACAGATATATGGCCAATATCTCATGGAGGGGTCTTGAAGAGGATGCAGGGGATGCTGTGGCATTACTCAGAGAAATGCTGTTAGAAACAGATTATTCGGATACAAAAGAAATTAAGAATATTTTAACCCGTATGAGCAGTCAATTTGCTGTGACACTGGATTCAAATGTAAATGAATTGCAGCAGACAAGATGTGAAGCTATGTATAATACCCACAGTGCTTACAATGTATATACGGACGGATATGCGTTTTATCAGCATGAACAGGAATTGATTGCGTTGGCAGATTCTGATCCGAAGGCACTTACGGCAAGGCTTGAAGAAGCTGCAAAGCTGCTGAGTAATAAGACAGGGGCTGTAGTCCTGATTGCGGGCGGCGAAAAAGCAAATGCAGCATGTCAGGAAAATGTAGAAAAATTCATGGCAGATATGTCTGAGGAGCAGCGGCCGGCTGTGGATTACTCTTCTCTGTGTATTCCGAAGCGAAACGAAGGAATCGTAAACAATTCTACGGTTCAGATGAATTTTTTAATGGATCGTTATGAGGGTTACAATGGAAAGAGTGCGGTACTCAACGGTCTGATAGACGATTCTTATATGTTTCCAAAACTGCGCAATGGGTTAGGCGCTTATGGCGCGTATAGCTGTTTTGCTAAGAACAGTGCGTTTTTGTTTACCTATCGTGACCCAAATCTTGCAAGTACCTATGACATTTTTGCAGCATTGCCGGAATATCTTAGGACGACGGAATGGACACAGGATATGGTGGATGCTTACGTGATAGGCGGTTATTCCACTTTGACTCGGGCAAAGGGGCCGGTGAGTAGTGCAATGGATGCGCTGAAGATGGATTGCGCGGGCTATACCGAGGCCGTACGTCTGCAATGGCTGAAGGATGCCAAGAATACTACACCGGAGGATGTTAAGGCGGCAGCAGATGAGTGGGAAAAACTGATCAGCAGTGGCAGCCGTTCCAGCTCCGGTACAGAGAGTACGCTGATGGAGGAGGCAGAACTCTTTGATGTACTGATCTATCCGGATGGCAGCGAAAAGGTATTAAATCAATAAAAGAAGCCATTTCATAAAAAACAAAAAAGCGTAAATGCCGGAAACCTCACAGCATTTACGCTTTTTTAATCATGGTTGTATCAGGACTTGAGTTCCATGCTTTCATCATAAAAAGCATAGTTGTTTTTACCATTTCTTTTTACATAATACATAGCGGCATCTGCCTTGCGGTACAAATCATTATAATCATTGCCCGGTGCAGACACGATAACAATGCCAATGCTGGCAGATAGAATTACATGATGCCCAAAATCCTTATGGATTGTATAGCAAAGCTTTTTCGCAATGTTTTCGATAATTGATTTTTTCGCAATATGATCCAGACAGATGATAAATTCATCACCACCTAATCTGAGATGAGATCTTCATCCAAAAATACATGTGTCAGTTTTTGAGCAACCTCAATCAGCGCAGCATCGCCCTCGTTGTGTCCAAAGGTATCATTTACCTCTTTAAAGCCATCCAGATCCACAATCAGAAGCGCATAGAGTGCAGTGTCACTCACATCTGACAGTAAAGCTGCTGCTTTTTCGGTAAAAGTTTTTCGGGTCAAAAGTCCGGTCAGAGCGTCCAGATTTGCGCTCTTTACACTTTCCGATAAGAACTGAAGCTGTTGCTCCTTTTCATACTCAGCGGTTACATCCTTGCTGATGCCATAGAGTCCGAATATTTTTCCGGAGGAATCCAAGAGCGGATATTTTGAGGTATAAAGATGGTGTATGCTGCCATCCGGAAATAAGGTGGTTTCAAAATCAGAGACAGTTGGTGTTCCGGTTTCATAAAGCAGACGATTCTGTTCTTCAAATTTTTCCGTTTGTTCAAAATTGAACAGTTCGCCGTCTGTTTTTCCAATCAGCTCCCTTTCGCTTTCATATCCGAAAAGCTTTGCCGTGGCTTTGTTGCAGCTTATGTAGCGCGAATCCCTGTCCTTAATATAGCTGTAATCGGGAGAGCAGGACATCACTGTAGAAAGTGCCAGTATCAGCATCTGCTGATAGGACAGATCCTCATCTGAAATAGGGGTATAGGTCGCATAAAAGATGTATTTGCTATCTGACTCCCGCTGGTATCTTGCGGCGACATGAAATGGCTTATATTCTCCGGAACTATGTAAAATTCTGATATCACAGGAAATTTCCCGACCTTGATGAAGGGCTGCCTTGATTTCGTTGGCTATCGTTTCACGACTATCGGGATGAATGTAATCGGTCAGCAGATTTTTGGCTGATTCGGAGGGCTTACGTTCGACCATTTTCCAATATTGCAGGTTGTGCTGGAGTGCTGTCAATTTTTCATCCTCATATTCATACATGGCAACACCGCAGGGAATATTGTCCATTAAATCCAAAAGCTTTGCATCTGCACGGCGCATACTGATTGCATTTTGCAAGGAGCTGCGTAGAAAAGGAACGTTATAGGGCTTTGATGTGAAGCCATAGGCTCCAAGTGCAAGTGCTTTGTTTTGTGATTCTGTGTCGGACATTACGGTACATACAATTACCGGAATCTTTGACCAGAGCGCGTCCACATGAATCCGTTGCAAAACCTCATAGCCGTTTATTCCGGGCATAATGATGTCCAGCAAGATGGCAGAAATGGAAAGCCCGTTTGTTTCAAGAAGTTCGATTGCTTCGTTTCCGTTCTTAGCTTCCAGCAGGCAATAATAAGGCTCTAATATTTGTTTCAGTATGTCACGATTAATGTCTTCATCATCGACTATTAAGATTGTATCAGTCATGGTATTCACCCCGTTGTCAGATTATTATAACATAATACCATGAATTGTTCCATTATTTCGTGAGATAGATTATAATAAATTAGCACTTCTTTGACTGTATGATCAAGAAATATTTGACAAAATAGAGCATTTATAATGAATTATTGATTTGGTTGGGTTATAATGAATTAAAAATATGCAAATGAAATGACGGGATATGTATTTGAGAGAGAGGGGTAATATCTATGGAATTAAATTTTATAATGATTTGCGAACTGATGATAGAACTGTTTTTCTTTTCCTGCATCGGCTGGCTGATGGAGGTGACCTTGAAATATATCCAATATCACCGATTGATCAACAGAGGGTATCTGATTGGACCTTATTGTCCGATTTACGGCTGTGGAGTTGTTGCCGTAACAGTGCTTGTGGGAGACGTAATCGGTTATGAGGGAAGTATATCGGACACATTTTTGGCAGGCTTTGTGATTTGCGGTTTATTAGAATACTTTGTGAGCTGGTATATGGAGAAAATGTTCCATGCCAGATGGTGGGACTACAGTACGAAACCAATGAATTTGAATGGCCGTATCTGGATTGGCAATCTGATCTTGTTTGGAATCGCATCTGTTGCAATCATGAAGCTGATCAATCCGATATTTTTTGGCATTTTGGCGGAATGGCCAAAGACACTGGTGATCACAACTGCGGCTGCAGTGGCGGTCATATTGGTTACAGATAATATTGTTTCACATATACTGATGAATATTGTGAAGCAGGAGATTGATGGCAGTGAAGCGGATAATACGGAAGAAGTCAGCCGGAGAGTGCGTGAGCTTTTAAGAAACCGCAGTGTACTGCTTGCACGTATTCAGGCTGCTTATCCTGATATGCAGGCAAGACCGGAGAGATTTACAAAGCAACTGAGGGAAGCAAGAATTGAAGTTAAGGAAGCTACGCAGAGAGTCAAAGAAAATCTTGAGACAGCAACTGAGAAAACAAAAACAGAATTGGAAAAGAAAAAGAACGAATGGAAAGAAACCGAGACGATGAAGGCGATGGAGGAATTGAACCGCGCCAAGGAGAAATTGAAGAGAATTGAGGAGCGTCTAAATATCAGAAGGTATTAGGAAATGCTACAATTGGAGCGGATAAATGAATGAATTCTAATTTATGAATACACCGAATCCTAAGAAAAAGAAGGAGATGATATTTTATGCTTCAAAGTCTGTTAATCATGGATCAGTCCGGCCTGCTGTGGATTCAGACCTATCTTCGCCATGATATGCTGAGTCCGTGGATGATCTTTATTACGACCCTTGGAAACAATGGAATGATATGGCTGTTACTATCATTTGGTCTTTTGATTCCAAAGAAAACCAGAAAGATTGGAATGATGTCTTTAATTGCTTTGGGATTTGCCTTTATCATAGACAATGTATTATTGAAAAATATAGTTGCACGCACTAGACCATATGAGGTATTGCAAAGCCTGATACCACTGATTGAAGCGCAGAAGGATTATTCCTTCCCGTCCGGTCATACGGGCAGTTCTTTTGCTTCTGCAGTTGTTCTGTTTTGCGGATTACCGAAACGGTATGGAATACCGGCGGTGGTTCTTGCTGCATTGATTGGCTTTTCAAGACTTTATGTGGGAGTCCATTATCCAACCGATGTTCTGTGCGGAGCTCTTATCGGAACAGGGATTGCACTGCTCACCTATATGATTGGAGCGAATTTGCCGGGGCATAGAGAAATATACAATTATTTTACATAATCTTGCTAGAAGCTAATAATGTCATGCCTTATGATAAACAAAAAAGATAAAAGATGAGGCATGACAATGGAATGTAAATTGTTACTGACAGAGGAAATCAAGGAAGAGTTTCATGAGATTATA
>CAZABT010000130.1:0-6933 GCA_964483395.1 uncultured Lachnospiraceae bacterium | reverse complement strand
CATCCTTTCTATTTAAAAATCCATTTTGTTCAAGCCCTATTATATCTCACAATTTCGCATTTGTATAGAGATTTTTTACTAGACAGTGCATATCCTCCAGCACTTCCTGCGATTTTTTCAGCATTTCCTCCGCGTTTGCGGTATATCCCTTTTTCATTTTGTATAGGAAATAAGGTTTTGCGACCACCTTCAGGGACAATGCACCTGCATAATGCTTGATCAACTCCGGTATTTTCTCGTTATCATAAGCAGCATGCTCATAAACACTGAACTTTATGGCACCACTTTCACCCTTGATGTCCGTCACAAATACCTCTTTGGCAAGGACGCGCAGATATGCAATATCCAACAGATTCTGAACTGGCTTTGGTACAGTTCCGAAACGGTCTGTCAGTTCCTCCAGCATATCCTCCCGCTCCTGTTCACTTTCTATTCCCGCAATTCGTTTGTATACATCTATTTTCTGAAGTTCATTGATAATATAGGTTTCCGGAATATAGGCATCTATATTCATATCTACAGATACTGAATACTCCTCCTGAATGGCAATGCCCTTTTTCTTCTTGACAGCCTCATTCAGCATTTTGCAGTACAGGTCATAACCGACCGCCTCCATATGCCCACTCTGCTTTTCTCCAAGCAGATTTCCGGCACCTCGGATTTCCAGATCTCTCATTGCAATCTTGAAACCGCTTCCGAGTTCTGTGAACTCTCTGATTGCCTGCAAACGCTTCTCTGCGATTTCCTTTAATAATTTATCTTTTTTATACATTAAGAAAGCATATGCTGTCCGGTTGGAACGACCCACCCGTCCGCGCAGCTGGTATAGCTGTGCAAGTCCCATATTATCAGAATCATGTATGATCATCGTATTTACATTCGATATATCCAGCCCTGTCTCAATGATTGTCGTTGAGACAAGCACATCTATGTCACCATTGATAAAGTCAAACATGATTCTTTCCAGTTCGTGCTCCTTCATCTGACCATGGGCATAAGCTACATTTGCTTCCGGAACCAGTCTGCGAATGACAGCGGTCATATCTGCAATCGTATTCACACGGTTATAGACATAGAAAACCTGACCACCTCTTGCTAACTCCCTGCTGATGGCTTCTCTGACCATTTCCTCATTAAACTCCATCACAAAAGTCTGTATGGGCATTCTGTCCATCGGCGCCTCTTCCAGTACACTCATGTCACGAATCCCTATCAGACTCATGTGCAGAGTTCTCGGTATCGGTGTTGCTGTCAATGTCAGTACATCAACGCTTTCCTTCAGCTTTTTGATCTTTTCCTTATGTGTAACACCAAATCTCTGTTCTTCATCTATGATCAGCAGACCTAAATCCTTAAAACCGACATCCGTAGAAAGTACACGATGTGTACCAATCACGATATCCACCATACCCTTTTTCAGTTCCGATACCGTCTTCTTCTGCTCGGTTGGTGTACGAAATCTTGACAGAAGTTCGATTTTCACCGGATAATCCTTCATCCTCTGCACAAAAGTATTGAAATGCTGCTGTGCCAATATGGTAGTCGGTACAAGATAGACGACCTGCTTGCCCTCCTGCACTGCCTTAAATGCCGCACGGATTGCAATTTCCGTCTTGCCATAACCGACATCTCCGCAGATCAGCCGATCCATGATCTTAGGGCTTTCCATATCCTGCTTGGTTGCCTCTATTGCAAGCAGCTGATCCTCCGTTTCCTCAAACGGAAACATCTCCTCAAACTCACTTTGCCATACGGTATCCCTGCCATATACATAGCCTCTTTTCTCCGAGCGTGCTGCATACAGCTCTACCAAATCTGTTGCTATGACATCGACTGCACTTCTGACACGGCTCTTTGTCTTTACCCAGTCGGTGGTACCCAGCTTATTCAGCTTTGGCTTACGGGCATCCTTGGATGCATATTTTTGAATGACATCCAATCCCGTTGCCGGAATATACAGATTACCGTTATCCCGATACTCTATCTTAATATAATCCTTTGTGACCTTATCAATTTCTACCTGCTCAATACCCTTGTAAATACCGAGTCCATGGTTTTCATGTACCACATAATCGCCTACAGAAAGTTCCGTGAAATCCTGAATCTTTTGACCCTCGTAGGTTTTTCGTTTCTTTCGTTTCTTCTTTTCCGCAGTAAAGATATCACTTTCGGATATGACAACGAACTTAATCATCGGATACTCGTAGCCCTGTGAAATACGTCCATACATGACCATGATTTCTCCCGGCTTCACCTCATGATCCTTGTCCTCGGTATAGAAGCTGTTCAGCTCCTGTTCTTGAAAATCTTCTGCCAGACGTCTGGCTCTCGTTCTGGAGCCTGACAAAAGTATGACTCGATATCCATTCTTTTTATAACGCTTCAAATCAGCAATCAATGCTTCAAAGCTGTTATTATAGGAATTCATGGCTTTGGCTTCGATTGTATATTTTGCCTCCGCCTTATAGATTCCCTGCTTGACTGACAATGTCGACAACGCAGCAGCTCTCTTCTTAGATAGTGCCGAAAAAACTTCCTCTTTGGAATACAGAATATTCATCTGACCCGGAAGCAGATAGCCCTTCAGCAGTCTGTTGCCCATACTCTCCCGAAATTCCAATTCAACGGTATCACTCTTTTCAGCCAGTCTTGACGGTTCATCCAAGAAAAAGACTGCATTCTCTCCAAAATAATCAAGAAATGAAATCTGTTTCTCATAAAAATAATTGGAAAAGCTTTCGATATTGCAGGCTGCAGAAAGTTCCAGCAGCTGTTCACGCATTGTCGCCGCAATTTCCTTCATACGATGCGCTTCCTCTGTCTTGAATTCCTTTCGCAGCTCCTCAGCCGCATGCTTTGCATCCTGCTCTATCTTCAAAACGCCTTCCTCAAGCTCGCTTCTGGTCAGAATGGTCTCTGTTGCCGGATAGATAGAAATAGCTTCCAACACCTCTACTGAACGCTGCGATAGCACGTCAAACATACGGATAGAGTCTATTTCGTCTCCCCACAGTTCTATACGGATCGGATTCTCCTCTGTCAGAGGAAAGATATCAATGATGCCGCCTCTGACAGAAAACTGTCCGCTGGCCTCGACCTGATAGGTCTTTTCATACCCCAGCGTTACCAGCTGTTCTGACAGTTCTGCCACATCCAAGGTTTCTTCCCTGCACAGATCAATGACGCTCTCACGTATGACCTCAAGCGGAACAATGTGTTCCATAAATGCATCAATGGTCGTCACGATTGTTGTCGGCTTATTTTCCAGAATGGACTTCAAACAGTCAATTCTCTGCTTGGTGATCAAATTACCATGGATATCAGCCTGATAGAAAATCAGATCCTTAGCAGGATACAGCTTCGTATCTGAATCATAGAATCTGTAATTCTCATAAATTTCCTTCGCTTTTTGTTCATTATAAGTAACGATGATTTTATACTGAAAACCATCGCTGAGTCCATATATCATATGCAGCTTCTGCGGACCTGCACATCCCGAGATTTCTATGATTCCTTTGGATTTCTTCAATCCTGCAGCGGCTTCCTCATATTCTGCCAGCTGCTTCAGAGGTTCTGTCAATGCCTCCACCTGATCACCTATTCTTCCACTGCGTTCTTCTTATTATATTGATTCATTGCTTTATCTATTCCCTCGGTAACAATCATCTTGATTGCTTCTGTTGCATGAATGGTCGTGCCATCCATAATCTCTCTTTCTCCGCTCGAAAAATGACCCAGCACATAATCTGCCAGATCATACCCCTTTGGCTTTTCTCCGACGCCGACACGAATACGCATAAATTCCTCTGTGCCCAACTGTGAAATAATGCTTTTCATTCCATTATGTCCACCGGCTGTGCCATGCTTGCGAACACGCAGCATCCCCAGATCAAGACTGACATCATCAAAAATCACAATCAATTCCGTTGCAACATCAATCTTATAATAATCCACCAGTTCGCGGATGCTTTCACCACTTAGATTCATATATGTCTGCGGCATTGCAAGGATGACCTTCTGTCCTTCTATTGTACCCTTGCCGCACAGAGCCTTGTGTTTTTTCGTTTCCGTTGCAATATCATATTTATCCGAAAGTACATCGATCACATCAAAGCCGATGTTGTGTCGTGTATTTTTATACTCACTTTTGGGATTTCCCAAACCTGCAATGATATACATATCTGCCACATCTCCTTCACTGATTTCTAATTATACCATATTACAAAAACCGCGGGAAGCACGATTTGTACTTTCCGCGGTCTTGTCCAAAACTTGTTTTATTCTGCTGCAGGCTCCTCACGAAGTGCTCTCTCATAGCTTTCCAGAATAATCTTCTGGATTGTCTCCCTTGTCCCAGAATTAATGGGATGCGCGATATCACGGTATTCTCCATCGGATGCCTTACGGCTGGGCATTGCGATGAACAATCCCTTTTCTCCTTCGATTACTTTTATATCGTGTACTACGAATTCATCATCTAATGTAATCGAAACCACAGCCTTCATTTTGCCTTCTTTCGCTACTTTTCTTACGCGTACATCTGTAATCTTCATCGTGTCGTCTCCCTTCCCGGTCGGCAAGCTCTTCTTGCCTGCTCATAAACTGCTACATCCCGTTACAATACATATCTCTCGTTCTTCTCCAATACGATCTTAATATCATCCTCACCGCAATAATAAGAATTGGCTCTTATCGTGTCCCTGCTCTCCACAATGCAGTTTTCGATATGTGTATTATCTCCAATGTAAACATCGTTTAAAATAATTGAATTCTTAATAAAACAATTATTTCCTACAAATACCTTCTTGAAGATAACAGAGTCCTCCACCGTACCATTCACAATACATCCGCTGCTGATTAATGAATTGCGGATATTAGCTCCCACATTATATTTTGCAGGCGGCAGATCGTCCACCTTGGAATATACATCAGGATATTGCCTGAAGAAATAATTTCTGATCTCCGGCTTCAAAAAGTCCATATTAGTTCTGAAGTAATCCTCTACCGAAGCAATGTTGCTCCAATAATCTTTCATCTTATAAGCAAAGATACGCTTCATGCTCTTGTAACGAATCAGCACATCCCGGACGAAATCATATCTATCCTCTTCCGCGCACTTCTCGATCAACTCAATCAACTGTCTTCTTCTGATGACATAGATGCCGCAGGAAATCGTATTGGATCTTGCAACCATCGGTTTTTCCTCAAATTCCTCTATGCGTGATTCCTCGTTCATTTTCACGATTCCGAATCTTTCAACATCCTCTTCCGGTCCGACATCCTTGCATACTACCGTGATATCAGCTTTCTTTTCAATATGATATTCCAGTACCTTATTATAATCCATCTTATAGATGCCATCACCGGATGCAATGACTACATAAGGCTCATGTGAGCTCTTTAGAAAATTCAGATTCTGGAAAATCGCATCCGCTGTTCCACGATACCAAGAACTGTTTTCCTGTGTCACCGTTGGTGTAAAAACAAACAATCCACCCTGCTTACGTCCAAAATCCCACCATTTTGAAGAACTGAGATGTTCATTCAGGCTTCTGGCATTATACTGTGTAAACACCGCAACTCTTTGAATATGGGAATTGCTCATATTACTGAGTGCAAAGTCAATGCTTCTATAACTTCCCGCCACCGGCATTGCCGAAATAGCTCTTTTCTTGGAAAGTTCCTTCATCCTGAAGCTGTTGCCGCCTGCCAATACGATTCCTATTGCTCTCATGCTTCGTCACCTGCCTTAATCAATGATTTTCCACTTGGGAGAGTACCGCTCTGATAATCAGACGGTTCTGTCTTGCCTGAGATAACCGTATTCTTTCCTACATTGATTCCTGCAGGGATTTCGGAATTTTCTCCGATGGTTACGATGCCATTGGCATAAATGTTCGGATCTGTCTCATTGACCGCTTCATCTCCGATACCAAGATGTACGTTGTCCTGAATAACTACATTTTCTGCAATAATTGCCTTATTCAGTTCACAATTGTCCCCAACCACTACTTCATTCATAATGATGGAATCCCGAACAACTGTATTCTTTCCTATTGTTACGCCACATCCGATGACAGAATTATAAATCCTTCCATAGATATTGGCTCCTTCACCGATGATACATTTTTCCACAACACTGTCACCCGAAATATATTGTGGCGGAAGTATATCACTCTTCGTATAAATCTTCCAATATTCCTCATACAGATTAAATTCCGGAATGATATCAATCAATTCCATATTTGCTTCCCAATAGGAATTAAGTGTTCCAACATCCTTCCAATATCCATTGTATTCATAAGCAAAAAGCCGCCCGCCATTTTCATGGCAATACGGAATAATATGCTTTCCAAAATCAAGTGCCGGCTGCTCTGCCTTCGCGATCAATGCCTGCTTCAATATCTTCCAGTTAAATATGTAAATACCCATAGAAGCAAGATTGCTGCGCGGATTTTCCGGCTTCTCTTCAAAATCTACAATTTTTCTGTTCTCATCTGTAATGACAATGCCAAAACGCTTGGCTTCCTCAAGCGGCACCGGCATTGCTGCCAACGTTACATCTGCATTATTGGCCTTGTGAAAATCCAGCATCACCTCATAATCCATCTTATAAATATGATCTCCTGATAAGATCAGCACGTATTCCGGATTAAAGGTTTCCATATAGTCCATATTCTGATAAATAGCATTTGCTGTTCCTGTATACCATTCACTGTTTCCCGTCTTTTCATATGGAGGAAGAACGGTAACTCCACCAATATTCCTGTCCAAGTCCCACGGAATACCAATCCCGATATGCGTGTTCAGCCTCAATGGCTGATACTGCGTCAATACGCCTACTGTATCAACACCCGAATTAATACAATTACTGAGCGGGAAATCAATAATCCTGTACTTTCCGCCAAATGATACCGCCGGTTTAGCAACCTT